>JAISWZ010000065.1 GCA_031270945.1 Clostridiales bacterium
TTCGGGATATACGCCAAAGACAGCGGCCATACATACCTCGAAGGCAAGGAGATAGCTTTCAGGAGCGCCAAAGAGGCTCTTGACAACGGAGTTGCAATGGTTCACCAAGAGCTGAACCAAGCCTTGAAGCGAAGCGTCATTGACAACCTTTGGCTTGGGCGTTATCCCATGAAGTTGGGGCTCGTTGTTGACGAGGCGAAAATGCTTGCCGACACAAAGGCAGTGTTCGAGCTTCTGGAGATAAACGTTGATCCTTACAGAATCATGGGCACAATGCCAGTGGCTGAGCGGCAAATGGTCGAGATAGCGAAAGCTGTTTCCTATGACTCAAAGATCATTGTGTTTGATGAGCCTACCTCTTCATTGACAGAGTCAGAGGTGGAGCATCTTTTCAAAATCATTAACATGCTTCGCGACAAGGGTTGCGGAGTCATATACATTTCCCATAAGTTAGATGAAATCCTTAAGATCGCAAACGAGATCACTGTTATGAGAGACGGAGGCTATATCGCGACGAAAGCCGCGTCAGAGCTTACCATGGAAGAAATGATTAAGATGATGGTTGGGCGAGAGCTCACTAACCGCTTTCCTCCAAAGACCAACAAGCCTGGCGAGGAAGCCTTTGAAGTGACGGAGCTTACGGGACTCTTCAACCACGTCAAGAATGTTTCTTTCAAAGCCAGGAAAGGCGAGATACTTGGATTTGCTGGACTTGACGGCTCAGGCAGAACTGAGGTTCTTGAAAGCATATTTGGCGTAGTGGCAAGAAAGACAGGGGAAATCAAGCTCAACGGCAAGCCGGTTGCAAACAGGCAGCCAGCTGACTCGATCAAGAACGGTTTCGGCTTGCTGACAGAAGAGCGTCGGGCAACAGGAATATTCAGCATTTTGAACATTCGCGAGAACACTGTAATATCAAGCATCGCAAAGCATTTAAGGCTAAAGTTCTTCCTTTCTGACAAGTCCATGAAGACAGACGCCAGTTGGTCTATACAGGCCATGAAAATAAAGACGCCTTCCCAAGAGACTAAAATCCGCTCCTTGTCCGGGGGCAACCAGCAAAAGGTTATCCTGGGCAGATGGCTTCTGACAAAACCCAATGTGCTCATGCTAGATGAGCCTACCAGAGGGATTGATGTTGGCGCCAAGTACGAGATATACCAATTGATCATCGATCTTGCGAACGACGGGGCGGTTGTCCTTATGGTATCCTCGGAAATGCCTGAGCTCTTGGGCGTGTGTGACAGGATCATCGTAATGTCAGGCGGGAGAGTATCTGGCGAGGTTGATGCCAGAAGCACTTCTCAAGAAGAGATTTTGACTCTTGCCGCAAAATACGTATAAGGGGAGGCGGTCGCACTTGCGGTTCGCATCAGGCATCAAAGAACGCTACGCCGCCTTTCAGGCGCTGGAACCCGCTGAAAAGATAAAGCAAGTGAAAGAGATCTTGATTAACAACATGCTTTATATCCTGCTCCTGATAGCGATTATTGCAACCCAGGTTTTGAACAACAGGTTCCTGGCACCAGAGTCGCTCATAAATATTGTCAGCCTGTCAGCGGCCAATCTTCCTATAGCCTGCGGCATAGCTGGAGCGATAGTTCTGACAGGAACAGATCTTTCCGCCGGACGCGTGGTGGGACTTACCGCCTGCTTCTCGGCATCCATGCTTCAAGCTTTGACCTACAATAACAGGATGTTTCCGGGCTTGCCAGTCATGCCGATCCCGATTGTCATTCTTGGGGTTATCATCATAGGCGGCATTGTCGGCTATGTCAATGGCTTCTTCGTGGCAAAGTTCCACCTGCATCCATTTATAGTCACATTGGGCACCCAGCTGATAGTTTATGGCGGCTTGCTGATGTATGTTATGCTCAACGGCAACAACGGCCAGCCTCTCTCTGGCCTTGACAGCAGCTTCAAGAACTTTGTCACAGGGCATTTGATCAGCGTTCCATGGGCAGGAAGATCTCTTCCCATACCTAACTATGTCTGGTATGGGTTCTTAATGGCAGCGATAACATGGTTTCTCTGGAACAAAACCCGCTTTGGCAAAAATATGTTCGCCGTAGGATCAAATCCTGAGGCGGCCAATGTATCTGGCGTCAACGTATTCAAAACGACTGTGCAGGTTCATACACTTGCTGGCGCCATGTACGGAATCACAGGATTTGTGGAAGCTGCAAGAATTGGATCAAACACCGCCAACACCGGCCTTAACTATGAGCTGGATGCCATAGCCGCTTGCGTTATCGGCGGCGTGTCGTTCGTAGGTGGAACTGGAAAAGTAAGCGGAATCATACTTGGCGTTTTCTTGCTCCGAATCATATTCGTTGCCTTGAACTTCCTTTCCATTAACGCAAACCTTCAGTATGTAATCAAAGGCTTGATTATACTTGTAGCTGTGGCTATCGATATGCGCAAGTATTTGGTAAGAAAGTAATATTTGGTTAGGAAGTAATATTTGTTTTGGCGCGTTTGCGGGATCCAGGGTTTTTGAGCTTCCGTGAACGGCGTTTGGCCTAGACTCCCTCTTCTTTCTGTCTATGCTTTGCTCAGCGCTTACCTGGAAGAGCCTTGGGCAAAGCTGTTATTGGAGAAAGGCAATTCTCCAGTAATTCTGTTTTGGCGCAGCCTGCGGGGTAGCTGTAGCGCGTTTTGCTAAGCTTTAATCCTTCTTTCTGTTATCACTCTGCTCAGGGCTTTCCTGGTACAAAAGCCCTGAGCTTTGGCATTTATTAATTATTAGTAAGCGTAATTATTTAAATTGAAAGTAATTCAACGGTTTCAATAACGGGAAATGGAACCCAACTTAGCTGGCGGCAAAAAAGAAGAGGCGATGATTATCGTCTCTTTTTTACTGTCAAGCATGATCCACAGGTTTTGGAAATTATGAGTTAATTCGTGCAATGAAAACAGTGTATCATTCAAAGCAATTGACAAACTTGATCGCATGAGCTATAATCGTGCCTTGAGGCTATTTTATTTTGAAAATTTATAGCTTGAGCATAAGAGCATATCCCAAAATTATATCCGAGGCGCCGAAAAAATCCGGCGTTGAAGCATTCGCCAGGATTTTTTCGGCGCCATTTCGGAATTTTGGGATATGCTCTAAGGACTGCATGCTGGCATCGCAAGCAAATGGAGGTATCAAAGTTGGAAGTTGAGCTAGAAATCTTGAAGCCAAAGCTAAAAGACTATTTGAAAATCGCGCGTTTTGATCACTGGATTAAGCAGTTGTTTATCTTGCCCGGCGTTGTCTTCGCTATCGCTCTTGTAAAAGACTTGATTGCGTACGATGTTGCAACGCGGCTTTTGCTTGGTTTTGTCTCCACATGCTTTATTGCTTCGGCAAACTACATAATCAATGAATGGCTCGATGCCAGCTTTGATAAATACCATCCGACAAAGAAGTTCAGGCCAGCTGTCACGTCTGCACTGAAAGCAAGTCATGTCTATCCGATGTATGCGTTTTTTGCATGCGCTGGATTATGCTTTGGCTGGTTTGCATCGCATTATGTTTTTTTCTCGGAGGCGTTCTTGCTCGTTATGGGTATCGTTTACAATGTAAAACCGATGCGCTCCAAAGAAATACCCTATGTTGACGTGCTATCCGAATCGATAAACAATGCGATCCGCTTGCTCATAGGCTGGTTTATTGTGACATCAGACTATCTGCCGCCTGTGACAATCGTTTTAGGATTTTGGATGGGCGGAGCTTTCCTTATGGCAACAAAACGGTATGCGGAATACTGCATGATAGGTGATCCATCTATCGCGGCGCTTTACCGGAAATCGTTCTCCAAGTACACGGAACAATCGCTTTTGGTGTCAGCGTTCTTTTACGCTTTGTGCGCCGTGTTTTTCACAGGTGTTTTCATGGTGAAATATCGGGTTGAACTGATAGTTTCTATTCCCGTAATGTGCGGATTGTTTTGCTACTATCTCAACATTAGCTATAAAAAGGATTCAGCCGCTCAAAGGCCTGAAAAGCTATTCCATGAAAAGGGTCTCATGGTATTTGTATTGCTGTTTATTGTAACTGTTGTTGCGGCAATGTTCATAGATATTCCTTGGCTTGGCAACCTGCTTGAAACCTCTTTGATAGGAGCTTGAGAAATAACGCTCCTGCGTGTCGTTTGATAGACGAAAGGATTGTGCGAATGAATGCTAAACAAAAATGTGGCATGGCCTAGCAATTTGATAAATCGTTACATAGTTCTCTTCAATTTCATATCAGCCATCTCAATAATCTGCCTTTCAGCAATCACTGCGACTAGTGGCAGTATGTTGATTTTTCAGCACTTGTTGGTTATTTCAACTTTGCTTATTGCGGCTAACATGAAGTTCGGGCTGATAAAATCAGCATACAAGGATTCAACATACTTAAAACTGCTCGCCTCAGGAAGTGCAAGCATTTTTATATGCATATCGCAAGTGAAGCGGTTTTATGATAGATGGTTTAAAAACATCATAGACGGAGGGAAGCCGTCCGAAAAAGTAAAAGCGATTTATGACTTAATCAATTTGCCTGATTTATGGCTAAATACGGCGATAAAAGCTGGATGCGTTGTTGCAGGAGTTTTTGCTGTTTTTGCGATGATGACCATTCTTATGATTATAATAAATTTTGCTCTTTCCATAAGCAAGAAGCCTTTAGGGTACCTGTTGGCAGAGGAAGAGGACGAGCTGTCCAAAGAAACGATCAGGAAATTTAGGCTTTGGGGATTCAGTCTTTTAGCATTAATGGCGGTCTTAATGTTCGCATTTTCCTCGGCTCAATCATTTTGGGTAGATGAGTTAGACTGGACAATCGGGAAGGTTGCAAACATGACCTTTCTTGATATTACAAAACAGTTGTTGCGGGATGGGTACAATATGCCTCTGTACTATTACGCGCTGGCGGTTATATATCCGCTTGTGCCATATGGTGAGGGCTATTTGCTCAGCCTCGGAATTGTTTTTGTTATCATTGGCATTATAATCTTGTACTTTGCCGCCAGAGAAATGGGAGGAGAAAAGCTCGGATTTATTGCGCTGTGTATCGCTTCGATATCAAGTGTCCTTATGTCTCAAGGAGGCTGGGAGTGTCGTCCGTATGCTTTCTATTTTTGTTTTTCAGCCTTAACCCTCCTGTTTTACGTTAAGCGTCTTAAAAATGAAAACTGGGGCAATATTCTCGGCTTTAGCGTTGCAATGATATTGCTAGCATATAGCCATTGGTTTGGTGCCATGATTCTGATGTTTTATGCAATGAGCGACTTGTTTCTCTTTGTTAGGAAGAAAATCAACATTCGTTGCATTGTGTCTTATCTCATTGCAGGTGCAATCATATTGCCCTGGTTTGTAATGATGCTCTTAACTGTCAAGTCCAATCTGTCGAGCTACTGGGCCGGAGTTCCCGGATTGCTAAGACCTGTTACAACGATTAGGTGGCTTTTAAGCAGCAATACATTGACATTTATCGTATTTGCGATTGCAGTCGCAATCATGACAGCGGTTTTAATTCAAAACATTTTGTCTAAAGAATGGAACGTAAATCTATTTGCATGGATTCAAATGCTGTTGAGCGCTGTTTTTATGATAGCTGCTACATTGATTTACAGCAAGTTTATAAATCCCAAAGGTTCGATTTATGTTGAACGCTACTTCTTTGCGCTTGTGCCTCAACTTATTTTGATATCTGCGTTTGGCATCCAAAGCGCCGAGAGGCTAATCAAAAATGATAAATCTCCTGAAAAGCGACCCAATTTGATCATGTATTTTGCTGGGTTTATTGTTATCGTCGGCATCTCGAATTATTCATTTGCTATTTTAAATATTACATCTTTGTACGAGCCGTATCGAGAAGCGGCTTTGTATGTCGAGAATGATGAAGACGCATACCTAGACAAGACTGTAGTGGTGGCATCAACGGGAGGCAAATCGTGGATAGAGTATTATTTTAAGAAGCGTGGAGCCGATATTCCTAATAACATCGCTGCCGGTTACATTGAGCCTCTTCGGTTCTTGGTTAAGAATGGCATTGTAATTGTTGATACTAGCAGTTACTCTTTGAAATTTGAGGAGCTTCTGGAATATGATAAAGTTATTTATTCACGAAAGCATGTTTCGGGTAATACAGAAAAACCCTTTCTTGATTTTCTTGAAGCGAATTATGCAATAACTGATGAAGTGAACAGTATTCATATAACTGTATATGAAAAATGAAGGTATTATCGAGTTGTCCGCCACAAAATTTACCTGTGTGCATCCAAACGCTTATAATTTGCCATCTAACCCCACGTAAATGCGACGTGGGGTTAGATGTGGTCATTGCAGATCTACAACTCCCAAATTTTTGAGGCCCAGCCTCTTTCCTCACAGCGATCTCATCTGCAAAAACGTGTTGTACAGGTTCAGCCTCCCGTAACCCCATTGGTCGTTCGGGTAAGCAACCCCAGAATCCCGTTCGCATCCCTGAATCAAAAGCGACTTGATGTGGTAGGTGTTCATCGAGGCTACGTTTCCGTTGACCAGACCCCATTGCAAAAGAAGGGCGCAAGCGCCAGTGACAAATGCCGTGGCAACGCTAGTGCCGGACATGGTCCTGTTTCCGTCCGGGAATATTCCTCCAACGTCAACACCTGGCGCGGCTAGATCAGGCGTTATGCTCTGCATCCGTGAAGGGCCCCAGGATGAAGCCAGGTAAAGCCCGTTGTTTGTGCTGTTGTAAGCGCCGCAGGTTATAACCCCTACAGCCGTGCCTGGAACAGTCACAGTAAACTCTGGGTTTGGAGACAGAAACTCTACGTCCTTGTCGCTCATTCCCGTAGAGTTCATCCAGAGGTGAAAGATCCCCTCCAGCACGATTTCTCCGTAGACGTATAGCTTCCAGATCCCTGGGGTTGGCTTGTCAATTCTTATCTCGGTCTGCTGTGATCCGCTTCCTCCTGAAGGAAAGTTGTAGGAGACGCTTACGATAGCGTTTTCCATTATCAGCCTCGTGGTAGTCGTCTCGCCAGATCTGGCTGGAACCCGAGATATCTCCTCTACTATTGGAGTCCGCAAGGACACCGACATCCGATCTGCCGGAGAGTTCCACATGTTCAGGTATAGGGCTGAGATGTTCTCTCCTACCCTCACGCTAACCTCAGCTGTTGTCCCTTGCTCGACAAGCGCCCCCATCGCGTGGTGCTTGGCGTTAGCCTCATTTCCTGCAGCGGCGCATATCGCCACGCCGTTCAGGTAAGATATGCTTGTCAAGTAGTCCTCCAATATGTCAAACCCGTCGTGCCCGCCAAGGTTTGTTCCAAGTCCTATGCAAATGGCGATGGGCTTTCCTGTAGCGTATGATCTCTGAAGGCAGTAGTCTATTCCCTCCATCAGGTCAGCGGTCTCATATACGTTTTCCTGGCTGTCAGGTATCAGGTACCTTTCCCTGTAGAAAGGGCTTGCCCCTTTCAGCTTCACCGCTACAATCCCGGCGTTTGGCGCGACTCCAACATAAAGCCCTGGCTCATGGCTGGCGGCTGTCGCCGCCAGGAACGTCCCATGGCCTACTTCATCCCTGTGAGCGATCTCTCCGTAAGGATCTCCTGACTCTATCGCCTTGCTTATCTCTTCATTGCTAAACGTGTATCCATAGTCGAATCCCTCTGGCGGAGATCCAGATAAGCTCTGATCCCAGATGCTGTCTATCTTGCTTGTCTTCCCGTCTTCCAGTATGAATGCCTTGTTTGCGAAATCAATCCCTGTGTCTATTATTCCTATCAGGATCCCGTCTCCTGACAAAGACAGGTATGGCTGGCTCTGTACAGCGGATATCCCTCCAGACTCCAGATCTACCCGTGACATAAGTCCAAGAGCCAGACACGGAAAGCATATCCGTATATCCCTCAATACCGAAGGCATCAGATCCGTCCTAACATAGCAGACCTGGTAGCTCCCGTCAATCAGCCTTCCCAGCCTTATGTCCGGGTTATCGGTAAGCAGAGGATTCTGGAGATCGTTCTTTCTTACCATCACAGCCGCTGTTAGCGGCGACTTTATGAACTCCTCCATGCTCAAGTCACGAAGGCTTCCTCTGTCATTTACGCTCATTTTAGCCTCCTCAAGGCAAGGCTTGAAAAAGATCTCTAAAGACAAAAAACCTTGGCGGGTGCCGCCAAGGTTTTAGTCTCTAGAACTTGCGGCTAGCCAGCTAGCACCTGCAGCCTTTTTTCTTCGGCTCTTCTTTGACAGCCGCCTTCTGCGCCGACAAAGCCTCAAAAGCCTCGTCTTTCGCCAAATCCGCCAATCCGCCATCTCCTATAAGGATCTGCAGCAGCAGTATGGTAGCAAGGGCATTCAAAGGGTCTAGCCCCTCGCATGGATTGGCTGTCTGGGCTTGAGGCTGAACTGGCGTCTGCGCAGGAACTGTTGCCTGGGTCTGAGCCTGAACTTCGGCCTGTTTTCCGCATCCGCACCCGCTCTGGGCAGGAGTCACTGGTGTAGCCGGAGTAACGGGAACGTACCTGCCCCTGTAGTCCTGGTCATCATCCCGGGATGCGCCAGAGGCATTGTAGCCGTACAGCGTCCAGCTGGTAGCGGAATCTTGCTTTTTGGCGCCAGTAGCGCTAGAAACAGGATACCCTGACTGCTGGTTTGCCTGCTGGGCTGGAGTAGGCTGGATCTGCTTTGCGTCAAACGGAGACTGAGGCTGTATGGCACCCCTGTCAGGAGTTGGAGGAACTCCTGAATTGCTGTTATCAAGAGCCGGCTCTTGGTAGGGGTTCTCGTAGTCATGGAGATCTGTTATCTGGCTCTCTATGCCTGTGCCATACTCTGATCCCAAGGCCTCGTCCTGGGTGTATGCTGCTGGCTCAACATCATAGTCCAGGTCAGTGTCGGGAGTCAGGGAAATCTCGCTGTAGTCAGCTTCATTCAGGCTTGCTGACTGGGTTTGCAAAACGCCTTGGGTATAGGTGGGATAGCTTCCGCTTTGCACTGACCTGGCGCTTTGATTGTCTCTGACAGCATAGTACTGGTCAACAAGCACTTTCCATGTTGAGGGGCCGACTATGCCATCAGCTGTCAATGAGAAAAGCCTTTGGAAAGCCCTGACTGCTTCCTTTGTCCCAGTCCCGTATATTCCGTCCACAGAGATGCGAGGGATGCTGGGGTAGCGGACAGAAAGGGCATTTATATAATTTTGCACAAGCCTGACTTCCTCGCCAGAAGCGCCGGTATTCAAGGCGTATCCTGGGTAGGAAGGCTTTTGGGTGCTTCCGCTTATCCCCGCGTACTTCTCAGCGATGGCGTTCCAAGTGGCAGGCCCTACTATGCCATCAGCGTCTAGGCCGAAGACATACTGGAAAGCCTGGACTGCCCCTTTTGTTCCATTGCCGAAAACTCCGTCCTCAGAGATTCTGGGAACCTGGGGATAGTAGACAGAGAGCTGGTTGAGCATTTTTTGAAGAAGCAGGACATCCTCGCCTCTGGATCCTTCTTTCAGGATATATCCTGGGTAAGGGTACACTGGCGATGGAGTCTCGTCTGGAGGCTCTGGGATCTGGACGTTTTCATCTATCCCGTTGTAAATGTCATAGAGCAGGCGCCAAGTGGCGGGGCCTACTATGCCATCAGGAGTAAGGCCGAAAAGAGTCTGGAAAGACTCCACCGACGCCTTGGTCTGGGCATCGAAGGTGGCATTCTCTATGACGCTCTCCACGCCTGGATAGAACATCCCTATATAGTTGAGAAGGAACTGGAGCTTGGCGACTTGGGTGCCTTTGCTTCCCTCTCTTATTGCTGTTGTCGGAGGGGTTGCGCCTGGGCCAATGACATCGCCTTCTCCGCCAAGCTCTGCAAGCTTTTTGACAGCGGCGTAAATTGCGCTGATTTTGTACCAGGTGGCTTTTCCTACAATTCCATCAGCTGACAGGCCAAACGTCTGCTGGAACACTTTTACCGCGTTTTCCGTGTCATACCCGAAAACCCCGTTTGGGTTTCTGATCTGAGGGATCAACGGGTAATTCTCGCGGATCCGGTTAAGCTGGTTTTGGATTGCCTTGACGAAATCGCTTTGGCTTCCCTCTGAAAGGGAATAGCCAGGGTAAGACTGCGGAGCGTCTTTGATGTTGTAGGTTTCAGCGATCTCGATGTCATCAGGGTAATACTGCTTGAGTATCTGCAATGCGTTCATCCCGCTCTCCGCCAAGGGCACTGTGCCCCATTGAGAAAGGCCCGGACAGGTAGATGTCGTTCCATTGCAATACTCAGTATAGTAGGGCTCTTTGTGCCCTGCCCTTCTGACATATTCATTGAAGATCCTGTCCACGACAACGCTTATCTCTTGGAAGATGTTGCGGCCATAGACGAAGGCTTGATCATACTGGGTGTTGTTGGTGATGTCGAAGTCATAGCCTTTGCTGGGATACCACTCAGTGTAAATCCTGTTCAAGAGCAGGGAGATCTCGCAAAGGATGTTCGCCTCAAGGGAAGCCACGGGCCAAGTAGCGTATATTTCGCTTGACGCGCAGTTCTTGATGTAATCGGTGAACGAGACAGTGACATTTTGCCCCCAAGCAGACGGAGCGGCCAGATGAACCCTTACGTTAGAAGGTATTGCAACATCAGGCAGGATCCTGGGAAGCGTAGGAGGAGTGTAGGCAACGCGCGTTGACGCTACTTCAAGCGCGTTTTTAGGTATGGCTATCTCATTGGTATAGACCACCCTCTGCCCCTTGGCCATGGGAGTCAGGTTGACAGGAAGGATAGAATGCCTCTGATCCAGGATCTGAACTCCCCTGATGACGCTCGAGTCATACCCGCTAGCCGAGACCTCCACATCGTATGAGCCATAATGCGGCCCTGGATCGTTCGGATCCAATGTGTGGGAAATGTCTGGCGCTTCTAGCTGCACAGCAGGCGAAACGCCGTTTTCATCCGTGGCCATGGTATACAGAACCGAGCCTGAAGAGTCTGTGACGCTTATGCGGGCGGAATTCACAGGCAATGCTTCGTCCGCCGTGTAAGCCTCAATGCTCAAGTAACCGATGCCCAATAGTCTTCACCTCTCTCGAAAGCTCTCGTGCCCCTCCAGGCTCAAAAGCCTGTTAAGCTTCCTGGAGGGTTATGTCCGAGAGCGAGGGGGCATTTGCCCGATGCCGATTTTTTATTATGCAAGGCAAGGCTTCGCTCGTGGCAAGCAAAAGATAAGCGGTCAAGCGTTGCATAGTTTTTGCCGCAGAGTTCTGCGGATATGTCAATAGCATAAAACGCTGTCAAGCGTTCTCTATTTCAGTATATATTGCCGGGATCAATTTGGTTACATTAATACAAGCCCCTAAACTTGGCCATGTGAGACAAATTTTATTGATGCCTGAGTTAAAAACGTTTTTAGAAAAACGTGGTTGTTCTGGACTTGCTTTAATGCTTGTCAGATATTATGCGACAAGCTCTAGATTTAGGGGTTAGATTGGAGGAATGGCTTATCCGGTTTTTGATGAGGTGAAGGCTACGGAAAGAGATGTATGTCGACTTTTCAAGACAAGCTTGCCATGATCACAAAAAGCCCCAGGAGAATCTCCTGGGGCTTTCAAACTGTCATAAACGTACGATATTGCCAAATCTAACCAGACAACTTTTTACTACCTGTTAAAGTTCGCGAAGGCGTCCATGATCTCCTGAATATCCCCAGGCTGAACCGAAGCGTAAGGCACCTGGAAGTTGTTGAAGCAGAAGAACAGGGTAGGATATGCGTACAGCTGCTTGCCGTTTAGGGCCTCGTAGCCGAACCAGCCTTTGTCGACTGTCACCCCCGCGAAATCGGTAGTGTAAACCACTGTCTTTGTGCGGTAGATGGCCAGCCGGAGCATGGGCATCAGTGCGTTGGAGGCGGGGTCAAGCGAGTTGTAGCAAATATAGATGAACTTGTCGTTCTTCTGATACTTGGATATAGCCTCTTCAAGGGTTATTGGCATCCAGTAGCCCGCAACGTCCACAGAGACGCCTGGGCTTGGCTGAGGCGCAATGTTTGGAGCTGAAGTCTTTGGAGAGTATATGGCGTTATAATAGAAGGCGGTCATGCAAAACTCGACTGCCTGTTTGCTCTTGGGCTGGATTAATGGAGTGACTGTTTTTGGGCTGACAACAAACATGAGAGACGGTATCGTGTTGGCGCTAGCCCTATCCAGGTAGTTCCAGACAAAGGTCAGCTGTCCCGCCGTATTGTCAAACTTGGTTGAGTCCTTGTCTACCCCGTACACTTTCAGGTCTTGCTCTTTTGCTGCCGCTAGAACCCATTCCAAAACAGCGTTGCTGGATGGATCCAGGCTGGAATAATAGTAGAGGATGAAAGAGGCGTTCTTGTCATGCCATTCCTGAGCCTGAGCGCCGGATATTTCTTGGAAGTGCATGGTGTTGTACGATAGAGGCTCAGATGGAGCAGTTCCAGGATCCGGGGTTTCCTCTGCTGGCGGGAACGGCGAATTGATGTAGACAGTGCGGGCCTGCGCGTCCCAGGAGACTGCGGCACCTAAGCTTTCTGCTACGGCTCGTATAGGAACATAGGACACATCATTCAAAATGGTTACAGGAGCGTCCATGGTATAGGTAAGCCTTGTAAGAAAGTTGACATTGCCAAGATTGTCTGAGGAATATGTGCCGCACATCAGCTGGGGCGTATCGACATGCAGTATGGCGTACTTGTCCCCCAAGTAAAGAGTGATGCGTCTCAAGCTTTCGTCCCATCCTACTGTCGCGCCCATGGCCTCCATCACTTGCCTCATGGGAGTCAGGGTTCTGTTGTTTGCCATAATGGAACCGTTGTTAAGCACCAAAAGCGTTCCGTCCAGGATTATCTTCGGCCCCTCGACAACAACCGCCCCTGCGATTGGTTGGGGCGCAACGGGAGTGGTAGCGGCGGAAGCTACGGCTGAGGAGAACGATTCCTGAATGAAAGGAAAAAGAATAACGAGCACAGCGAGCACAATTAAAATTTTCTTTATCATGTAGAACTCTCCCCGCTTTCCGTACCGACAGGTGTCGGCTTACAACGCCGCTCCTGCGGCGAAACGCTGGTATATGCGCATATCCCCTTTGGGATGCGCTTAAAGCCTTTCGGCATAAAATTGGAAGGAACGCATGCAAAGCCGCGACAAGCGGCCAGAATCCCAAGAGCATATCCCAAAATCATTTCCGAGGTGCCGGAAAAATCCGCGTAAAGCCTTCGCTGGATTTTTCCACTTAAGGAATTTTGGAAATGCGCTAATAGTTCTATAATTGCCAAAAAACGTGACACTATACTTTTGAACGAACACTTTTGTTATATGAGACGAGAAGAACTTGATCGTCAAGCGCAAGCGCTCTCTTCTTCGGCAACCCGACGCTTGTCATGTTCGTCCGAAAGAAACTATGACGAAATTATACAACAAGCCAACGAAGAATTCAAGAATTATCGCGCTCAAGAAAGCCTGGAGCGCAAATTTTTATAAATCCGGCGCAAAAGCTGGGAAACATGGTTTAAGCGCCGTTTCTAATATTTATTCAAGCATCTGCTCTAGTGAGTGATCATATTTTCACAAACCTGCGCAGCTTGCCAGAGCAAGTTAAAATTTTGGGATACTCTTAATTATAATACATTTGAAAGCTCATGTCAAAAATAATCATAAGCAATCACATTTTTGCACAAGACGGGCCAATTAGGGTTGAAATCCTTGAAACTCAAGCTTTCCAGGCGATCATGCGCGGCTTTTATATTTGAGACAAGCCAGGCTGGCCAGGCGGCGCTGTGCATCTGTATTCCAAAGTTCATTGTAAAGATCATAATATGATGCGACTACAAAAAGGTGTCTAACCGCATGGGATTAAAAAGGCCATGTTTTGGGCTTTTTGCCCTGCCTGTTTCCGTGGGGGAACAAAATTTTTGTCTTGGGCCTTTTGAGAGAGAAGTTGGGTTACACGCATAATAAGATGACGAGACTTGCCTGAGTTTTGTTTCGCCTTTATTTCTTTTTATTCTCATGGCAATCTGAGTTTTGTTTCGCCTTTACTGCTTTTTATTCTCATGGCAATTTCGAGCAAAAAGAGCTGCGCTTCTCGCTGAAACCAGTCATACGCGCCTCTCAGACGTCCAAAACGCCAATTGGATTGAAAAATCCTTAGCTTGATGCTACAATGGAGTAGCTCCAAGCATATCCTTCGGATATGCCAGAAAAGCTCAAAGCAGGGCGAGGCTTTGTTAAAAAAGCCGTTAGGGCATATCCCAAAATTGATCTTAGGGCTTGCGAAAGCCACGCGTTAAAGCATCGCGATGTCTTTCGCTGCGCCGCTTTAAAATTTCGGGATATGCACTTTATAGAGGTGGCAGGCATGTTCCGCACAATATTCGTAAAACAGCTGGCGATTCACCTGGGGACGCTGGCTTTGAGCTTCCTTTTCCTAGGGGCGGTTCTGTCCCAAGTGATAAGGGGCTATTTCGTTGACCAAAAGCTGAAGCTCCTGGAGCAGTCCGGGTACACTCTGGCTGGAGAGCTGACAAACGCGTACATGTATGGCCTCATGGACATCAAGGAAATAACCATGCAACGCGAGATCATGGTAAAGTACCTGAAGGCTGGCATGCTTATAGTGGACAAGAACATGGAGCTTGTCATTGACTCTGGGGAGATCGGGCTTATGGCGGGAGATAGCCTTAGCGCGAAGGAGCTTCAAGATCTTCAAGGGCTGCAGATGGGGGAGGCCGTTTCCACCCAGGGGACATTGGGAATCCTGCCGGATGAGCAGCTGATAGTTGGGTACCCTGTCGTGATTAACGGCAACATGTTCCTGTCGGTAATCCTGTTCTCTTCATTGCGTGACCTAAACGAGACCATCTGGGAAATGTACAAAGCCGCAGGAATATGCCTTGGCATGGCAAGCGCAGTAGGAGTGGCGCTGGTTTACCTGGCCAGCCGGACGATGTCAAAGCCGTTGCGCCAGATGAGCAAGGCGGCGAAAGAGATATCAGACGGCGACTTCCAAAAGAGGGTGACCGCCTCAGGGCGGGACGAGGTGGCCCAACTGGCGGAGAGCCTCAACAACATGGCTGAAAGCCTAAGCACAACTGACAAAAGCAGGAGAGAGTTTATAGGGAATATCTCTCATGACATACGATCTCCTTTGACAAGCATGCGAGGATTTATTCAAGCCATGATGGATGGGACTATTCCGCCGGAGAAGATGGGGCATTACCTGGAGATCATTCTGGGAGAGACTGAGAGGCTCTCAAAGCTTGCGAACGGCGTCCTTGACTGGTCAAAGACCGAAGCCGAGAATTCGCTGGAGCTCACAGTCTTTGACATCAACATGTTGATTCGTGAAACGACGGAAAGCCTAGGCCAAAAGGTCAGGGACAAGAAGCTGGACATGCGGCTGGAGTTCGCTGACAGCGAAAACTATGTAAAAGCTGACGGAGACAAGATCCAAAGGGTCATCTACAACCTGCTGGACAACGCATGCAAGTTCACGCCTGAGGGCGGCTCGATCTCCATAGAGACAACTGTCAAAGACCAACGGGTGTACATTGAGGTCAAGGACACCGGAATAGGGATGACCCCGGATGAGCAGAAGAAGGTTTTCGACAGGTTCTACAAGGCTGACGAGTCAAGGAACATTGACAAGGTAGGCTGCGGGCTGGGGCTGTCCATTGTGAAAGACTTCCTGAAAGCCCATTCCAGCCAGATCACGGTCAAGAGCGTTCCTGGAGAAGGGACTAGCTTTGTGTTCTACCTGGAGGAAGCCCCAAGGCCGTAAAGCAATAAAAAGGGATTAAAGCAATAAAAAAGGGATGACGGACGCGAATGCGTCCGTCATCCCTTTTTATTTGACTTTTTGCTGTTATTGTGGTCTAAACGCATGCATTTCGCCACCGCATGCGTTTCTAGAATTAAAGCTTGGCCAGGATTTACCCATAACACGGTAAATTCGCAAAACATTTACGTATATTTAAAAAAATTCTCAAAATATTTACCCTAAATTTAGCAAGCGCTGCTTACAAATTTACAATCGCGTTGCTATACTCATGTTGTTCCACAAGACATGAATGAGGGCGCATGCCCAAACAAGGAGCGAACATGATGAGAACATTTAAGCGATTGGCGGCAGCAACGATCATAGCCGCGATTCTGGCCACTGGATGCGGAAGCGCGAAACCGGCATCCCAGACCCAAACCCAGGCGCCAGCGGCGCCACAAGCGGCGCAGACCCAGAAACCCGCGTCCACGGTTGCGCCAACAGTCGAACCGGCACCGGTCGATGTGGCTGCCGCACAAGGGAAAGCGAAGTATGTCTTTCTCTTTATCGGCGACGGAATGGGCTACCCTCAGATCAACACGGCGGAGATTTTGGCAAAGCAGATCAGCGCTCCTGGAACCATAGGCGTTGAGCGCATGGAATTCACCAAGTTCGAGAACTCGGGGAGCGTTACGACGTTTGACGCTGAAAGCTTCTGCCCGGACTCGGCTTCGACTGGAACGGCCATGGCTTCTGGAAACAAGACTCTTGGCGGAGTCATAAACATGGATGTAACAAAGACGGAAAAGTTTACGATCATATCTGAGCTGGCCAAGGATGCAGGGTATAAGGTCGGAGTAATAAGCAGCGTATCCCTTGACCATGCCACTCCTGCTTGTTTCTACGCCAAGCAGGCAAGCCGTGGGGATTACTACGATATCGGGCTTCAGCTGGTCAATAGCTCTTTTGACTTTTTCGGAGGCGGAGGGTTTTTGCAGCCCAAAGGCAAGGACGGGGACAAAGAGGACTTGATAGCAATCGCCAAGACCAATGGGTTTGCAGTGCCAGAGACGAATGACGAGATTATGGCGCTTTCTGGAGATAGCGGGAAAGTTCTTGCGATTAGTCCAGTATTGGCTGACGCTCAATCTTTGCCTTATGAGCTGGATCGGATCAGAAATGGCGTGGATTCGCTGTCTCTGGCCCAGTATGTCCAGAAGGGCATTGACGTGCTTGACAATGAAGACGGGTTCTTCCTCATGACTGAGGGCGGAAAAATAGACTGGGCTTGCCATGCAAATGACGCCGCAAGCGCTATGTATGACACTCTGTCCTTAAACGAAGCGGTTCAGGTAGCGGTAGACTTTGCCCAAAAGCACCCAGCTGAGACCTTGGTCTTGGTTACAGGAGATCATGAGACTGGCGGATTGACCATAGGATTTGCTGCAACTGGATACAGCACGTTCTTTGAGAAGACCCTTTCGCAAAACATGAGCTTCATAGAGTTTGACGCGACATATGTAAAGTCCATGAGAGACAACAGCGCCACATTTGAGGATGCCATGGCTGAAATCAGCAAAGTCTTTGGCCTTGTTCCTCCGGAGTCCGGAGACGAGTCGAACGCGGGCATGACGCTTACCGATGGAGAGTACAAAAAGCTCCAAGACGCATACGCGCTTAGCATGATCCCGTCAACAGATAGGAATTACGACGAAAGCCAGAGCATACTCTACGGCACGTATGAGCCGCTGTCTGTCACTTGCACCCACATACTGAACAACAAGGCAGGGATAGGCTGGACTAGCTACGCGCATACTGGGGTTCCCATACCAGTGTTTGCGTATGGCGAAAAGGCTGGCATCTTTGGAGGGAGCTACGACAATACCGACATTTTCAAAAAGCTGACGAAAGTCATGGAACTGCTGTAGGCATGCGCCTGTTCAAGCTTCAAAGAAAAAGCGTTTGCACAGCCATTGTCCTGGTTGCCCTAAGCGCAATTCTAATAGCCATTCCCGGCTTCGACTCTGGAAGATACGCGCCTTCTGGAAGCGTCAAGGCAAAGGTGCTCTCTGTTGACGACAGCTCGATATACCAAACCGGGATCATACTCCAAGGGGATCAGTACTGCGAGCTTTTGATTCAAGACGGAGCGCATTCCGGACAGACTGTCCGTGGCGCAAACAAGCTCATAGGAAAGCTTGAGCTGGACAAACGCTTTGTCCCTGGCGACAGCGCCTTGATCGCCTTGGATTTTCAAAATGGACAGATCATCGAGCCTGTCACGATCATTGATCACTACCGGCTAACCGCAGAGCTGTGGCTATTTGGAGGATTCGTGCTGCTCCTGGTGGCGTTTGCCGGATTGACTGGATTTAACGCTCTTCTCAGCTTTGTCGTGACAGTGCTCTGCGTCTGGAAGCTTCTCCTGCCAGCGATTCTGGCAGGCTTTGACCCCATATCAATTTCCATGGCAATTACCATTGGCTTGACTTGCGTTATCATTTTCGCCATAGGAGGATTTACTCGCAAAGGAGTCTCTGCGGCCCTGGGTTCCCTGCTAGGAACGCTCCTTACAGGCACACTTGCCATAGCCTTTGGAGATCTGTTCAAAGTGCATGGCGCGGTGATGCCATTTGCCGAGAACCTTTTGTATAGCGGCTACTCCCATCTAGACCTGACAAAGATTTTCATCTCCTGCATCTTCCTTGCCTCTTCTGGGGCTCTCATGGATCTGGCCATGGACATCGCTAGCGCGATTGAGGAAGTCTCAATCAAGCGCCCAGACTTGTCCAAGAAGGAGGCCATCCTCTCAGGCCTAAGCGTTGGGCGGTCTGTGATTGGAACCATGACCACAACGCTATTGCTTGCCTATTCAGGCGGCTACATGTCTTTGCTGCTCGTGTTCATGGCCCAGGGAACCCCTGTCATGAACATTTTGAACCTGAAGTATGTTGCGGCAGAGATAATGCATACGCTTATAGGATCAATCGGGCTTGTGACTGTTGCGCCTTTTACGGCGCTTGTGGCGGGATTGCTGCTTGGAAGGCGCGATCAGCGCGCGAGTGAGACGTAATTGTAACTGTCTGAAAAAGGGGAGGCTAGACGCGCAACCGCGTCTAGCCTCCCCTTTATGTCTCGCCCGTGCCCAAGTCAAACACTGTTGGGATATGCTCTAAGCAAACGCTATCTCGCGCCACTTGCGGAGTTTTGGCTTACGCGCTTAGCCAGACTGGCTGCCGTTTTCCAAAGACCTGGACTTATAGAATTCCAGCTCCGCCTTCAAAGCAGCTATTTCTTCATTTGCTTTCGATTCCTCGTCAATCATTTTTAATTCCATTTCAATCATCTGCAATTCCGTGTCAGCAGTGCGCAATTCGGTTGCGAGTCTGAGCTTTTTCACTTCTAACGCTTCTTTCGCATTTGCCAGATATTCGTTGTTTGCTTTTTCAGCTCTGATGTTAGCTTCGTCAATCTTAGAGATCAATGCATCAATCTCATCTTGGTACATCCTTGCTATTGTTGTCATCCGTAGCCACTCCCTGATTCGCGCTTGAAACTCAGCTTGCTCTATCTTCACTTGTTCTCGCTGGCTGCCGTTTTACAAAGGCATGGACATATAGAATTCCATCTCCGCCTTCATATCTATCATTTGCAATTCCAATTCAGCAGAGCGCAATTCGGCTGCGAGTTTGAGCTTTTTCACTTCTAACGCTTCTTTCGCCTTTGTCAGATATTCTTTGGTTAAATCCTTAACTTCGCTGTTAGCTTCGTCAAGCAGAGAGCTCAATGCATCAAGCTCGTCTTGGTACACCTTTGCAAGTGATGTCATGCTAAGCCACTCTTTGATTTCCGCCCGAAACCTGCCTTTAATAAACTTTTTTGAGACAACTGCCAGGCCTGCTGCAACAAAAGACTGCGTGTCATCATCCTCGATCTTCTTGGCGACTTCAATGCCCCTTTCGAGAATATCGAGCCTCTTGCCCTTGGTGCCCATGAGGGGCGAAAAGATGAGCCTGAGCAGCTCCTCGTCATCAAGGGGCATTCCTGAGCCGAGCTTCTTTTCGGCATCGTCAATGACCTGGTATCCATCAAAATTTCCCAAGAAAGCGTAGGTTGGGGTTATTGAAGATGCCGTCAAGACATGCGGCGCTGGAGGATCTACAACGTCGCCTGTAAAAATCACCAGCATGATTACATCCTTAGGAGTTATGCTTTTGTTCTCCAAGTCAATTAACGTGCCATAAAGATAGGTTCCGTACTTGATGAAGCTATTGCTGCCTACCTCGCTCTCAACGCTTGCGATCAACAGAGAGCCATCCTTTAGCCAGAACACGCCGTCTGCCGCTTGGCCGGGTTCTCCGGGGCTGGCGAGATCAAGCGCTTGGGCGATAGGGGCAATATTTGGCCCTATCGCGGAAAATGACTTGTTTATAAGGCCTTTGGCCAGGATATTCGTGCAGATGTTGTTGCTAGCCAACTGTAAAACCCCCATGCTTCGTATTTTGGCGTCTTGCCGTCATAGACGGCCTAGCCGTCCATGATGGCCCAGTGCGCCTTTGGCGCACCCCTCAGCGCCCCAGGCACTGAAACCTTGAAAAACCGCCATTCCCGCCCTAACAGCGCTGAACGAACAGCGCTCTTTTGGAAATATGCGAAAAATTGGCCTAGCCAGCAAGGTTTATTTTTCTAACCGGGTGATAAAAAGATATCAGGCCTCATAGAATGAATTGTATCCCTACAATTCATTTTTGGAGGCCTGAGCATGGAGCAGTACGACATCTATAAGGATATCGCCGAGCGCACAAAAGGAGACATATACATAGGCGTGGTGGGCCCGGTCCGCACGGGAAAGTCCACCTTCATCAAGAGGTTCATGGATCTGCTGGTGATCCCGAACATCGAGAACGCCTACAGCAAAGAGAGGGCAAAAGACGAGCTGCCCCAGAGCGCGGCAGGCAAGACGATCATGACCACAGAGCCCAAGTTCGTGCCGAGCGACGCCATAGAGATAAACCTCGAAGGCAACCTGGCCTTGAACGTAAGGCTCATTGACTGCGTAGGCTACCTGGTGCCAGGCGCTCTCGGGCACTTGGACGGCGATGAGCCCAGGATGATCTCGACCCCTTGGTCAGAGGAGAAAGTTCCGTTCGTAGAAGCGGCAGAAATGGGAACCCGCAAGGTCATAACGGACCACAGCACCATTGGGGTTGTGATAACCACTGACGGAAGCATCACTGACATCGCCAGGGAAGACTACATTGACGCTGAGGAAAGAGTGATAAAAGAGCTCCAGGAGCTTGGAAAGCCTTTCGTCATACTCTTGAACACAATCAAGCCTTACGCTCCGGAAACCGAGAAGGTCAGGGCTGAGATTTCCGAAAAGCACAACGTTCCGGTTGTCGCAGTCAACTGCGCCCAGCTCAAGGCTGAGGACATCAACGGGATCATGGAGAAGCTCCTGTATGAGTTCCCGGTCAAAGAGATCAAGGTCAACTTCCCGAAATGGATTGAGACATTGCCGCTTGACCACTGGCTGAAGAAGGACATCGTTTCCGCCATCAAAACCGGCCTGGCAGACGTCCTGAAGCTCCGCGAGCTCAAGGGAAGCGTCGAGGGCATAGAGACAAGCGAGTACGTGAAGAAGGCGTACATAGAAAAGATCTTGCTTGGCGAAGGATCAGCCAAAGTCGAGATTGCTGTGGACGACAAGCTCTTCTATGACATTCTTAGCGAGACGACAGGGATGGACATCGGCGGCGAGTACCAGCTCATCTCCATCATCAAAGTCTTGGCCGAAGCCAAGCGCGAGTACGACAAAGTGAAGTACGCGCTTGAGGAAGTCAAGCTCAAAGGCTATGGCATTGTGACTCCAGCCATTGACGAGCTAAAGCTCGACGAGCCGGTTGTAATCAAGCACGGCAACAGGTTCGGGGTCAGGATCAAAGCCAGCGCCCCCAGCATCCACCTGATCAGGGCCGACATCGAAACGGAGATCTCCCCGATCGTGGGCTCGGAGAAGCAGAGCGAAGAGCTGATCGAGTACCTGAACGACGAGATGGCCAAAGACTCCAAGAAGATCTGGGATCTCAACATGTTCGGCAAGTCTCTTCAGGACATGGTAAAGGATGGGCTCCAGAACAAGCTCTACCGCATGCCGGAAGACGCGCAGCAGAAGTTCCAGGAGACTCTCCAGAAGATCATCAACGAGGGCTCGGGCGGGCTCATCTGCATCATACTGTAGGATTTATAAAGGCAAATAAGGGGAAAAAGGCAAAAAAGGCAAGAAAGAGGCGCGCTCGCCTTGCAATGCCAAAATGGAGTTATTGGAGGCATCCTGATCCGGGGATGCCTCTTTTTGCGCTTTTGCGCCTGTCCCAAAGCGGGAAAAGCAAAGCTCCAAATTTGCAGGGGAGCGATATCATTATAACATGCAAATGAAAGGCACGCAAGCTAGGATGCGTGCTGAAGATCAAAAATATTCTTATTAGAGGCCAGATTTCAAAAAGCCAAAAGTCCCAAAGCCTAAAACCCAAAAAACCCAAAAAACCCAAAAACCCAAAAACCCCAAACCCCAAACCCCCTTTACTCTCCTTTCTCTCCAGAACATCAATCCAGCTCTTATCCCGCCCCAGAAACTCCCTTGCTCGCTATAACCATTCCCAAATATGCACGATTGACAAAAAGCCTCCCAAAACGTATGATGTATTTATCTAATATGCACTTCAAATCCCAGTTGAGGTGAAGCGTTTATGTACAAAGTGCTGTTGGTTGATGATGATGAGATTGAGAGACAGGGGCTTGCAAGCCTGCCTGTCTTTCCTGAGCATGGCATGCGGATAGCGGGTGAGGCATGGAATGGCAAAAACGCGATGGAGCTGGCGGAAGCTTTGCAGCCTGACATAGTGCTTACAGACATAAGGATGCCAGTCATGGATGGGCTGGAGCTCGCGTCAAAACTCAAAGTTGGGAATCCTGAAACTCGGATTGTGATGATGAGCGGATACGAGGACTTCGAGGCGGTGCGGCAAGCCTTGTCGTTTGGAGCTGACGCGTACCTTACGAAACCGCTTAACATCGCAGAATTGGGGCGGGTTTTAGGACGGGTGAGCGCAAGCCTGAATTCCAGGGCAGACGAAAGCTTTGAGAAAGGGCAATTGCTTAAGAAAGTGGAGTCCATGGGCCCTATCCTTAGAGAAAGGCTTTTGCGGGACCTTCTTTTGGGAGTGCGCTCAATGTCAAGCGTTTCAGCCAGGGATGAGGCATCAAGCGCGGGATTGTTTCTGGCTAGAGAGAAACTGGCAGTTATACTGCTGGAAGTGGAGCAGAGCGCAAGCGACCGTATGGAAGTTTTCTTGGAGCGAGTTCAGGAAACCCTTTCTGGCATGTCCCAAGCTCTGGCGCTATGCGCTCCTGTGGTTATCCACGGAGGGATGCTTGGCTTTATCGCGTTTATGCCCAGGCGAATGGATGATGAGGCGGCTTTTGACCATCTCCAGCAATGCTCGGCTTACATGGTGGAGCGGGTTAGGGCGGCTATTGGATGCCCTGTAACGATAGGGATAAGCTCTATTCGAGAAGATGAGACAGCTCTGGCGTCCATGTACTGCCAGGCGCTTGAAACACTTCGAAAGTTTGCGGGGCATGGATCCAACCGCGCCTATTGGCATGAGCCTGAATCGGCTGGCGCTCGCCAGGGGCCGGACATAGAAAGCCTGTCCCGGGAGATCCTGGAGATTATTAATCTACAAGACCCAAAAGCTGGAGAAGCTTGTTCTATATTTGTTGACGAATTGGTGTCTGTCGGCGCTTCAATGGAGGAGCTGAAAGGGTCTTGTTGCGAGCTCCTGGCTAACATGGCTGCGGTGGCTGGACGGAAGGGGCAGGAGCTAAAGCTCTCGGGATCTCTGTTTCAAAACATCATATCCGCCAGGTACGCCGAGGATATTAAGGGTTGCTTGAAAGAGCAGTTTTCGCGCCAAAAAAGCCAGAGAAAAAGTTGCGGTGAGGTCTTTGCCGAGAAGGCTTCGGCATTCATGAGAGAAAACTATAAGTTGGATCTTTCAACTGACAGGATAGCCCAGGAGGTTTTTGTCACCCCCGCCCATTTGCGGCGGGTATTCAAGAACGCCACAGGCCAGACGATACAGGAGTACCTTTTGGCGGTAAGAATGGATAAGGCCAGGGAACTGCTTAGAACCACAGAAGCCAGGATACTGGATGTAGCAAGGGACGTGGGGTACGCCAACCCCTCCTACTTCAACATAGTCTTTCGCAAGTACTACGGCAAGCCGCCTGGGGAATTTAGGGGTGGTGAGCGAAATGCAGAGTAAAAACATATCCCGAGGCGCACCAAAAGCTGTCGCAAAGCTTGGAGCAAGGCTGGCGGGCTTTTACAATAACCTTCACTTTCGCGGGAAGATGATTATAAGCTTTGTCCTCTTCGGTTTCATACCCCTCCTGGGGGTTAGCCTGTACCAGCTCGTGGCGGTAGCGCATGTAATGCAGGAACAGGTGGAAGAACAGGCTGAATCAGCTCTTTTGGAGATGGTGGAGCGGGTTGACGACAGGATGGATCTGTACAACCAGATAGCGAGCACCCTGGCCTATGATCACCAGCTTTCGGCTTACCTGTTTGAATCCTACGAAAACCTGGGAGAAGCCATAGATTTTTACCATTACATCTGGGGGCTCTCCAACAACATCATCAAGAATAACCCGGACATCCGGTTTGTCACGGTATATACCCCGAACCCCGGACTTGTCACATCAGCCCCGTTTGTCATAAAGCTGGATAGCCTGAAGGAGCTCTCCGATTACGACCTCTTGAAGAACGCGCAGGTAAACCCTTATATGGGCGGATTGCGCAAAGTGGCCAAGCGGGGCAACTATTGGACAGGCCCTTTCGATTCAGGGAGCGAGTCGGTCTTTTCGATAAGCAGGGTCATGCTTCAGTTCAATCTTTTGTACAGATCTAGCGGGATTGTCACTTTGACAACTCAGACTGACTCTCTGAGAGCCCTGATCGAAAGCCCGACAGGTGATTCTGTCAACTTTATCGTAGACGGCCAAGGGGTCGTAGTGGCGTCGAGTGACTCAAGCATGGACGGATCCGTCATAGACACCCTATTCGCCCCAGAGGCCTGGAACACCGCTTCAGCTGAGTCCAAGGAAGTCAATATCGGGGACATGTCAAGGCTAATGGCCAGAAGGCTCAAATGCGGCTGGACACTTGGCACATTGGTTTCAATGGCTGACGTCCTTGAGCCTACCCGCAAATTGATAGGTATGAGCGTCAGTATAGTGCTAATGGGCGCTGTTCTGTCGGTAGCCCTCTTTAGCTCCGCTAGCGTCCTTACCAGCCGCCGCTTCAACCTTCTGCTGGCGAAGATGAAGGCCTCAGGCGCACCCCAGCCTGGCGAGCCAATCTCAGGGAAAGACGAAATCGGGATGCTAGACCAGGGTTTCAGGGAGATGCTTGGAAACCTGAACCAAGCGGTAAAAGAGCTGTACCAAGCTGAATATGAGAAGAAGGCGGCAGAGCTCACCGCTCTCCAATCCAGGATTAACCCGCACTTCTTGTATAATGCCCTCTCGTCTATCGGCTGGATGACCCAAACCCATACCCCAAAGCAAGTGCGGGAGATCATTGATACCCTGGCGGCATACTATAGGTCAACCCTTTCTGGAGGCAAAGACGTCATCTCCTTGGGAGAGGAGCTGGAAGGGCTAGCATCTTACATCTACATACAGCAGCTTCGGGTAGGAGGCAGAATCCGCGCCGCGATCCAGGTAGACCGGTTTTTGGATGATGTAAAGCTCCCGAAGATGACTCTCCAGCCTATCGTAGAGAACAGCATAGAGCATGGGATATCGAATGAGCGCCCCACTGTCTCAATACTTGTCACCTCCCAGGTGGAGGATGACGCTGTTCTAATTCACGTCTCGGATGACGGAAGCGGGATAGACGAGGCTACCCTGGCCAAGATCCGCGAGGGAAGCACCAGATCCTCAAGCGGCGGATACGGCATTTACAACGTCCAGATGCGGCTGAGGCTCCACTTTGGAGAGGGATATGGGCTGACAGTGGCAAACCAGCCGGAAGGCGGGGTTCGGGTTACGGTAAGGATACCGCTGGAAGAGTAGGTTTTGCTATACTGACGAACGGTATGATTTAGAATTTTCTTATCGTTAGCGGGAGCGGCCCGACTGGGTTCTGAGGCGGGCAACGATAAGAAAATTCCACATTTGAGCGTTTGTCAGTATAAAAATCAAGACAAAAACGGCGGACAGAAAACTGTCCGCCGTTTGATTCACGCAAAGGTCTTTATGACCCAGTCGCTGTACGAGGCGCTTGCGCCGTTGGCTAGGATTGCGCCTATGCAGCCGGTCAGGTATGGGTTGTCGGTGTCGTTAAAGCTAAGCAATTCCACCGAGTCTTCGCTATAGACCTTCATTTCGCTTCCCGCGCACTTCACTTGGATTCTTGCCGCCTGTCCGACGCTGTACTCAAAAGGCGCCTCTGCCAACACTTTCCAAACGCCATACTCATTCTTGAGAAGCTTCAGAAATCCGTCTTCAAGCCCGGCGCAGTAGCTTCGCATTGCGCCTTGGATGCGGAAGCCTATGCCAGCCCGGCTTTTCGCTTGCATGTAGCGTGGTATGATTGTAGCCGTGAAGTCGATGCCGCTCCATTCCACGTTGCCACTGTAGGCTTGCGCGAATGCGGGGCCTGAGCCGTTTAAGGTTTGGTTGTAAAGGGTCCAGATGCCCCGAAGGACAGTGAACTGGCTAACGGAAAAGTGGTGATAGTGCCAGAAGTCGTAGCGCTCTTTGGAAAAGTCGATCTTATACGACGCATCGCCTGAAACAGCGAAGTCATCAACCAGAATCCCGTTTTCCGAAGAGTTATCGCCTATCTCGACCGGCCAGATCTTTACCCCGACTTCATCAATGCACCCACGGATCCCGGAGGGAAGGGCGAAGCTGAGATCTGTCCAGCTGTTGCCAACAAGGGTGTCAGGTCCGAAATATGTTTCGTTTTGGTTAAAGTCATAAGCGAAAAGAGCGGCCTTGTACTGCCCTGAAACAGCTTTCAGCTTGGCGCTGACAACCTGCCCAGGGTAGACAGTAGGCGAGAAGTCCGGATCGTACCGGCTGTCATCAAAGTCGTCAACTCGAAAATAGGTCTTGCGGGCTATTGCCAGGGGCCTTTGATCAGGAAAACCGGTGACCTTCAAAAAACCTTCTCCTGAAGCCGCGTCGCCGTAGGCTTGCTGAAGCTTGACTTCTCTCCCTTTTTGTTTTTTTGCAAAAAAACCGTGGGTTGAACCGGGAAGCTCGAAATGGCAATGCAGACCCTGGGGTTTTATAAACGGCGCCCATCTTTCCGGGATTTCCAAGCCAGCGATGCGGTACCCCAGTGTTGCGATGTATGACACGCACCAAGGAACGTCCAGCGAATTGCGGGATCCTATGACTGTTGACAGGACAAACGCGTCATTGACAGGCAACCTCCACTTTTCTTCTATTCCGTCAACCCCGACCAGAACGCCCATGATAGTTCCCACGTTTCCTACGTTGCAGTCAGTATCCCATCCGCACATGTTGCAGATGCAGATGGTTTGAGAAAAATCTCCCTCTCCGTAGAGCATGCTCATGATCATCACGGCAGCGTTGGGTATGATGTGGCATGCTCCAGGATACCTGTTGTAGCCCCAGTTGTCTTGGATGTGCTTGAAGGCTGTTTCCCAGTCATGGGCAGAGTCATTGTCATAAAAGGAGATGATGTCTCTTGCCATGCGGACATATTCGCAATCAGAAGGAATGGTCTGGAGCGCTCGCTCTAGCACAGTTCTTATGTCTTTTTCTCCGAATGCCGCCGCTATCGCGGCGGCTACGAACATTCCGCCGTAAACGCCATTTCCGCCATGCGTGACGCTGGCGGCTTTAGCCGCGTACCGAGAAGCTTTGTCTGGATCGTTGGGGCAGATGAGGCCCCAGGGATCTATGAAGATTTGGCCCCCGATCTGCTCTGCCACTGCTTTGCCGTTATGCTCGACGCTTCCTGAAAATGGAGCGGGAATGCCTTCCAAAAGGTTGATGTAGGCGGTGTGCTCTGTAGAGACGCCATATCCGCCCCACCAGAAGAACCCATGCTCATATGGGGCCTGGTTTAGGAGAGTTCGGCCTATCTGCTCCGCCGTTATGTCCTCGGTATACGTATGATCATAGAGTGCGCTTAGCATGGCCAATGGAACGTTGGTGTCGTCGTCAGCCGCCATGAGCTTTTTGTGTTTCGCAACATAGTCGGTTAGAACGCCATAGGTCTTCCTGATTTTGTCAAATCTCCAGCCCTCAACTGGGGCGCCGAACCTGACCCCAATGATCTTGCCTAGCCAGCCGGAGTAAACGCGGTTTACATAGTCTTGCGGCAATGTTGGCATGTGATGCCTCCTCGCGATTGGCAAGCGAAGCGCTTGCCCTTGTAAGTTCGAGCGAAAAGCGCAGCTCTTTTCGCTCACAGCTTAAGCATAAATCAGGATCTTTTGAAACGCAAGAAAAAAACCAAGCATTTGACCCAAGCATGCGATCATAATTTACGTTTCACAATGCGCGTATTCCTAACTTTTTTGCGCGTCCAGAGCAATGACAAAGAGGGGCGCTTCCTGTATCGTAAAGACAGAATTATCAAGGCGTATCCAAAAATCTTTGGGATATGCCCCAAGGAGGCAAATAAATGAAGCGCTTGATCGCACTGTTTCTTTGCGTAAGCATGATCCTTGCCGCTTGCGGCAAGGCCGGCGAGCCGGCCGCGAATGGCGGGCAGACCCCGGCTCCAGCCCAGGGCGAAAGTCCTGACGCGGCGCTTGCGCCTATCCGGTTTTCAGTATTCGCTCCGGACAGTACACGAAAGATTCCGCCTGACGACGCTCCCATAGTAAACCAGGTGTTTGAGAAGACTGGAGTCCTGCTAGACTGGATCGTTCCGCCAGCGGAGCCGCAGGAGCGGCTGAACATTATGCTTGCGACAGACGATCTGCCAGATCTGATACTGTTCTGGGACGCAACTATCATGAAGCAGTTTATTGAAGCTGGAAAGCTCTTGGATCTGGAAGACTTGATGAAGGAAAACGCGCCCCAGGCGTATGAGCTCAACTACGTCGGATTCCGGGACAGGATCAGGCACGATGACGGAAAGATGTACTTCCTTCCGGGATACTACAGCTTTGGGGATGCGGCGGACAGCTTGTTCTATCCTGAAACGTCCACGACGTTTACTGCAAGGACTGGGCTTTTGGAAGAGCTAGGATGGTATGATCCGAAAGACTTTGACGCGATCTTTGAGCTCCTCAAAATTTCCAAGGAGAGATATCCCGAGATGTCTCCCATGGCGCTGGCTCTTGGCCCTCAGGGGCATCTGGAGTTGATGAATGGGATAGGCGCGGGAGCTTATGGCTTGGCGTACGAAGACTCGAACATTCTGCTGTACGATGGTGAGATCAAATATTTCACCGATGTGCCGGAGATGAAGGAATGGTACGCCTACTTGAACAAAATTCATAGGGCGGGATTGCTTGATGTGGAGTCGCCGGTCATGTCCCTGGAAATGCTGAAGGAAAAGCTGGTTTCAGGCAAAATCTTCAGCTTCTTTGGGTCGGGCTGGGAGCCGGGAAGCGAATTCATAGCCTACATGGAATCAATAGGTTCGGACGAGCAGTGCATGTGGTATTTTTTTCCTAAGGCAAACGACAGCGTGGAGAAGACGACCTATGCCAGATACACCGAAGACCTGCATACCTCGGGATTGACGCTTACAAAGAATAACAAGGATCCGGCACGGTTCTTCAAGTTTTATGAGTACTTGAACACAGAGGATGGCTGGCTGAGCAGCCACGGAATCGTTAACTATGACTTCTCTGGAGAAAACACTGTAGAAAACACCCAAGGCTATGACTTTGTTGTCCTGAACGACAGGGCACCTATCAGGGAAGGCATGAAGCTGGTGTTGGCATCCGAATGGATGGGACATAACTGGAACGACGACGAAAACTGGTGGTGGAGCCGAGGGCTTGAGAACTTCGGCGCATTCAAGTATTCCGAAGGAAACCATCCGCTAGGCCTCTATGACTACGTTGGAGACCGCGACGTGGGAATGTGGTGGGACGACAACACAAAGAGAATCTACGGAGAATATGGCATCACTGGCCTGAACTACTGGGAGATCATGACCGAAACGGGAAGTGACGTTACTCTGATATCAGGCTTGGTCCTGGAACCCGGAACCCCTGAAGCCATAGCTCAAGTGACAATGGGCGAGTACATAAAGACCCAGCTGCCGCGAGTCATCGTTGCCGACACGGAAGCGGATTTTGAGGCTCGCTGGAACGAGATGGACAAGAAGCTGACTGCGGACGGAAAAGATGTCTTTGTGGCAAAGAAGAGCGAGCTGTACAAAGAAAGGCTGGCAGATTGGGGGATTAAGTAGGAAGACAATATTGCCAGTGAAAAAATAAAAAGAAAAAAAGAAAAATAAAGAAGAAAAACCCAAAAACCCAAAAACCCAAAAACCCAAAATACCAAAAAACCAAAAACCAAAAACCAAAAACCCAAAAACCCAAAAAACCAAAAAACCAAAAAAAAACAAACCAAAAACAAATCGGGAAGGTGGTTAAATGCCTGTAAAAGCTTCCCTTCGGAGCAAAGTGTCCAGGCAACGGTACCTGTTGATGATGGTCGCGCCTTCCCTGATATTTGTGGCGGTGTTCTCCTACCTGCCTATCTGGGGAATGCTGATAGCGTTCTTTGACTATAACCCGGGGCTTGGCTTTGCTGGAAGCAAATTTGTGGGGCTGAGATACTTCAAGGAGTTTCTTGGAACCTCGGACTTTTTGCTGTTGATGCGAAATACGGTGGCGATAAGCTCTTTGAATATCGCATGCGGGACAGTCTTTCCTGTAGCATTCGCCATTCTTATAAACGAGCTTTTTGTTCCCAGGATGCGGAAGCTGACTCAGACCATCTCCTACCTGCCGCACTTCATCAGCTATGTGGTGGTTGCCAATATTGCAACCACCATGCTTTCTCCTGACGGAGGAGCGATAAACAGGCTGCTTCTGGGGCTTGGGGTTATACAAAAGCCTATCTTCTTTCTTGCGATCCCGCAGGGCTTCTGGTTTTTGATCTCCGCCATAAACGTCTGGAAAGAGACTGGCTGGGCCGCGATCATATACATCGCGTCCATCGCAAACATAGACCCCCAGCTCTACGAGGCGGCAACAGTGGATGGAGCGGGGCGGATGCGCCGGATCTGGCACATAACATTGCCGGGGATACTTCCAACAATCATTGTGCTTACGATCATGGCTCTGCCAGATCTGCTGAACGCCGGGTTTGATCCTTCGTACTTGCTTGGAAATCCCATAGTCTCGGACTTCAGCCGAGTTCTGGACACTCACATCTACGCCGTGGGCATACAGCAAGGAAGGTATCCCTTGGCTACAGCGGTAGGCCTAATGAGGATGGGGGTAAGCCTTGTGCTGATACTTTCGGCCAACTCGTGGGCCAGAAGGGTCAGCGAGTATAGCTTGTTTTAGAATAAATAAAAAAATAAAATAAAAAATAATAAAATAAATAAAATAAAAAAACGGGAGGCGGGACATGTCAAAGATTCGAAAAAGGCCGGCTGAATGGGCGTTTGACATAGCCAACCTTCTGCTGATGACTCTTGTCATTGTGGCCACGCTCTTCCCGTTCCTGCACATAGCCGCTGTCTCATTGAATGAGGCAAGGGACGCGGCGGCAGGAGGCATTGGCATCTTCCCCAGGGTTTGGAGCTTTGACAGCTACATCACTGTGTTCAAGTACAATGACATCTTTGACGCCTTTCTGGTAAGCGCGGCCCGCACTGTGGCTGGCACAGCGCTTTCGCTGTTTTTTACCTCCATGGTCGCGTACTCAATGACCAAGAAGGAGCTGATAGGCTACAAGCACATATACAGGTTTTACGTAATCTCCATGTTCATAGCCGGAGGCACCATTCCGACCTTCTTCATATACCAATGGCTGCACATCTACAACACCTTCTGGGTTTACGTATTGCCTGGGATGTTTAGCGTCTACAACATGATCCTGATGAGAACCTTCATACTCCAGTTGCCAAAAGAGCTGGAAGAGTCGGCGCTCCTGGACGGGGCGAACGAGATCAGGATCTTTTTGCGGCTGATCCTGCCTCTATCGAAGCCTATCCTTGCCACCATCGGCCTATTTGTGGCGGTTTCCCAGTGGAACAGCTGGCAGGACACCTTGTTTTTCACCAACAACCCGGATCTGGAGACCCTGCAGTATGTGCTGATGAAAGTCATGAGGCAGACGGAAGCCACAGCCATGACCAAGCGGGCCAGGATGTCCATGTCCCAGATGCGGACGATCTCGATCACCCCAGAGTCGGTTAAGATGGCGATTACCATTGTTTCGACAGTCCCGATTCTTTGCGTCTACCCGTTTGTCCAGCGGTACTTTGTCAAAGGGATGATGATTGGGGCGGTCAAGGGGTAGAATTAAAAACAAAACAAAAACAAAAACCAAAAACGCGCGTCTTTTATTACAGGCAAACATTGGGAGTGGTCCGATCTGGGCTACTCCCTGTTCTTTTGATCCAATAGGCTGGCGAATGTTCACACATGGACAGCCGCTTTGCGCTTTGCTATAATGCAGTTGCGACTTTTGAGAGGCTGAAATGGGTATAGCGCCCAGAACGGCCTATGCTAATTTAATTTTTTGGCTTTTTTATCTTTTGATTTTTATATCTTTTTGTTTTATCAAGTCGGAAGCGGCGCTTGAATCATTGAAGCGCTTATGTCGCTTTGCTCTACTTGCCTTAAAAGGCAACACGCCCCTGCCGCATCGCACTTAACTCATCGCACTTAACTCATTTCACTTTAATGGAGGAACGCCATGGTCAAGCCAATCTACCATCTCCAGCCCGAGACCGGCTGGATGAACGATCCAAACGGGCCGGTTTTCATCGATGGAAAGCTTCACATGTTCTACCAACATAACCCCTTTGGCGCTAGTTGGGGCAATATGACATGGGGTCACGCGGTTAGTCCGGATATGGTCTTTTGGAAGCGCCTGCCACATGCCTTGAAGCCTGACAAGGACTATGACAAGGATGGAGTGTTTTCCGGCTGTTGCGTGCTTCGAAAAGGGCTTCCCCATATCATCTACACAGGAGTTCGGCCAGAGGTTGTATGCTTGGCCATTGGAAACGCGGACGCTTCGGAATTCACCAAGTACGAAGGCAATCCCATCCTCAAGGGCGGGTACCGCTATGGCTGGAGAGACCCGTATGTCCTCCCGAATCCTAATGGCGGATACCTGATGCTAATAGGCGCTGGAGACAATCAGGGCGGGTTCGTTGAGGTATACAAAAGCAAGGATCTGATTAGCTGGACGAAAGACGGAGACTTAACAGATTGCATAGGCCTGGATCTACATGACGAAATGTGGGAATGCCCGGTCATGGCGGTTATGCAAACAAATAGCAGTAAAATAAAAGGCAAGGACGCCGTCCTATTCGTCTCCGCCGTGCCGGATATAACGGTTCGGGCTATCCTGGGAACATTTGACGGGCACAAGCTTTTGCCTTTGACCAATGCCATAAGAATGGCCGATCTAGGCGACTGCGTGTACGCCCCCAACCTGGTCAGGCACCCGGATGGCAGATGGATCATGTATGGCTGGCAGAGGGAATGCGGAGAGGAAAAAGATCGAGCCGCCCAAGGCTGGCAGGGGATGCTGACATTGCCTCGCGAGGTAAGCGTAAAAGACGGCGAGCT
>JAISWZ010000112.1 GCA_031270945.1 Clostridiales bacterium
TCAAACCGCATTGAGTCCCTGGCCTTCATTATCCGCCTTCTTGGCTTGGAGAAGGAAGCTCAGGCTTACACAGGACCTAACCCATTCAAGGATGTTCCCGATTGGGGCGCTCGCTATGCGGCGTTTGCCTACAGCAGGGGCATAACATTTGGTGTTGACAGCGCTCATACCTTGTTTGACTCTGACCGTCCTATAACCCTGCAAGAGTTCACCGCTTTCTTGCTGAGAGTTCTTAAGTATACAGAGAATGGCGGAGACTTCGCGTTTGGCCAAACCCTGGATATGGCTGTCAAAGTCGGGCTGTACAGAGAAAAGCCGGCCAACAAGACCTCCATTTTGAGAGGCGACGCAGTTCTTTCCATGACTGAAGCCCTTCTCACCAAGCAAAAGAGCACCAACAAGCGCCTCATTGACACATTGGTTGATTCCCGTGTCATCACAAAGTCCGCCGCAGACGCGTTCATCAAATCAGTTACAGCTAAGTAATAGACGCATTGCCAACCCCCTCCCTGCCCTGCAGGGAGGGGGTTTTTGGGGTTGAGAAAGTAAAGCACAATCGTTATAGTTTTCAGCACTTTTATTCTTTATATCACTTCTCAGCCATGCTAAGCTTGAAGGGAGAAGCTTAGCATTGGAGGATCTAAGGATTATGATTGACAAGATAACGCTTGTCCCTTCCACTTCCGATTCATATCCCTTTGCCCGAGCGGCGGTTCGCTGCGAGTTTGACAAAATCGGATATTTTGAAGATGAATACTTTATCTCAGGCACTTCTAACGTATACCAAACCGGGGCTTCCGGAAGCCCAGAGCTCTTGTACGAGTCCGCGCCCTATGTCAACAGGCTGATCATAAGGAGGCCTGAGCCAAGCAAATTTTCTGGCAATGTTGTAATCGAGTGCTTGAATCCTTCAGCGTTCTTTGACATTGACCGCTTGTGGGTCTGCTCATGGAAGTATTTCACCAGGCACGGGGACATCTACATAGGGATCACTTCAAAGCCGGACGTGCTGAACGCGCTCAAGACATTCGATCCTGATCGCTACGGGATTCTGCATTGGAACAATCCTCTTCCGGACCGAGCGGTGCCAGAGCAAAAGGGCCCATTTCCGATACTGCCTGAGAACGAGGCTGGACTGCTTTGGGACATGCTTACTGACCTTTCTGGGTTGCTAAGAGGGGGAGATCGAAACCCGCTTAAGACTTACGGAGAATTGAAGGTGTTTTTGGCTGGCTGGAGCCAATGCGGAGGATTTCTGACCAGATACCGGGAGGACTTTGCTGAGGCCGCGTCCGCAAAGCTGGGGTTTCCCGTGTATGACGGCTACTATCACGCGGGGGCTGGATCCGCGCCATCTCCCATCAATTCTTTTGAGGCGCCACTGGACTTCTGGAGCAACAGGGAGAATTTCACTGGCATCATCAAGTCTTCTGAGCCTTACATCGTTATAAACACCGAGACCGAGACACCGCACACCCGTTGGCTTGGCGATTCAGACGAGCCAGGGGCGCTATTTAGGGCTTATGAGTTTCCTGGATCAAGCCATGACAGCAAGTACAACCTTTTGGACTACTACGAAGGCGGAGGATCTGAAGACTTGAAGAAGATCAACCGCCCAAACGGCTACTACGGAGCGGAAGCCTATCCAATCGACTACCCTTACGAGTTTTTGTTCAACGCAGCTTTCCGCAACCTGTTTGTCTGGTCTAGAGAAGGCATGCCGCCTCCTGCCTCTCTTTTCATAGAGAAATATCCCGATGGGCAGAGCAAGAAGGACGCGCTTGGAAACACTATAGGCGGGGTGCGCACTCCATTCTTGGACTATCCTACGTGCTTGTACTCAAAGTACTGCACCATAAAAGATAGGCCCGAGATCAAAGGCGACTTCTGGGGGCATGTAGAGCCGTTTTCTCCAGATCTGCTGAAATCTTTGTATGGCAGCCTTGACAATTACTTGAGCCTAGTCTTGCAGAGGACAAACGAGATCATAGCTTTGGGATACCTGCTGCCGTCAGACAGAGACGACATTCTGGAAACCGCCAAGAAGTTTGCTACAGAGCGAGGGATGAGTTAGTATGAACGCGATAGAAAAGTGGGATGTTTTCGAGGTTGAAGCAAAGGGCTTTTCTGACAAGAACCCATTTGTCGACTACTATATAAAAGGGGTTTTTTCAAGCAAGAGCGAAAGCGTTGAGGTTGACGGATTTTATGACTCCAACGGCACATACCGGGTGCGCTTCATGCCGTCATTTGCGGAAAAGTACCAGTACAGGATCTTCGGCAGCTTCTCTGAAGAAACGCTTTCGGGAAGCTTTGAGGCAACGGCGCCGACTGAAGGAAACCACGGGCCGGTGCGGGTGGCGAACCAGTTCCATCTGGCGTATGAGGATGGCAAGCCTTACAACTCCGTAGGCACAACCTGCTACGCTTGGACGCACCAGCCTGAAAAGCGCCAGCTGGAAACCCTTGAAGAGCTTAAAAAGGGCTACTTCAACAAGATCAGGTTCTGCGTGTTTCCGAAGCACTATCTCTTCAACCTGAGAGATCCTGTGACGTTCCCCTACGAGGGGGTTCCGACAGACGCTTCGAAGCTTAACGAAGAGAACTTCTTCTCGGCCATGTTCGCGACTGACAACAGCTGGGATTTCACTCGCTTCAACCCTGTCCATTTCCAGAACATCGAAAAAAGGATAAAAGACCTTCAGGTTCTGGGGATCCAGGCTGACATCATTGTCATGCATCCTTATGACCGCTGGGGCTTTTCAAGGATGGACCAGGCAAGCGATGATCTGTATTGGAAATATGTGATAGCCCGGTTTGCCGCCTACAGGAATGTATGGTGGAGCCTTGCCAACGAATACGACCTGATGGGATCAAAGACGCTTTTCGACTGGGAGCGGTACGCTAGCATCTTGGTCGAGAAAGACCCTTACAAGCGTCTGAGATCAATCCACAACTGCACTCAGTTTTATGATTACACAAGGCCATGGGTTACCCATTGCAGCATGCAGAGAACCGACTTGCACAAGACCGCTGAGTTCACTGGCGATTGGAGGACGCGTTTCGGCAAGCCTGTCATATTGGACGAGATCGCCTATGAAGGCAACATCAATCAGTGCTGGGGCAACATCTCAGGGCAAGAGCTAACCAGGCGCTTCTGGGAAGCTTCCGTTCGCGGCGGATACGCCGGGCATGGCGAAACCTACTACAACCCTGAGAATGTGCTCTGGTGGAGCCACGGAGGAAAGCTTCATGGCTCCAGCCCTGAGAGGATAAAGTTCTTGCATTCAATCCTGGAAGAGACGCCAGGCTACGGCCTAAAGCAACTCCAGATCCAGGGCTTTGGCGGCACATTCTCTTGGGATGACGTCGTTGGAGTGCCAGAGGACTTCAAGTGCGCGGGCACCTACTTCTTAATCTACTTTGGAATCTTCCGCCCATCATTCCGCGACTACTTCTTTGACGAGAGCACGGAGTACGAGATAGAAGTCATTGACACCTGGGATATGACCATTCTTAGCCTGGGCAAGAAGAATGGCAGAATTCATATCGATCTGCCTGGCAAGGAATACATGGCGATTAGGATCAGGAAAGCGGTTTAAGTTAAGCCGAAAAGCCTCCCTGCTGCGCAGGGAGGCTTTTCGCATATTCAAAAACTCAATCCGCGCTGGCGCTGGAAACAAGCATTACTCGTGGTTAATCTCTGTAAATGTAAACAAACAATGATATGATTAAGAGTCCAGCGCCCCCCAGCCCCAAATTTTTTTCCTAAATTTTAAACAAGCTATTGACGAGGCGAAAATTCTATGGTAGAATGATTGAGCGTTGGTTCGGAGGCATAGCTCAGTTGGGAGAGCGCTCGCTTCACACGCGAGAGGTTCCGCAGGTTCGAACCCTGCTGTCTCCATTATGCCGAGCGACTATTGGTTGCGTCGGTTCATCGTATTGGGAGCGGCCCCACGCAAGTTGGGCAAGGTGAATTGATTCATCATTAGTTTCGGTATATCAAAAAAGCTTGGCCTCAGGGCTAAGCTTTTTTTGCCTTCAGGACTTTGGCGATTTTGCCTTGAGCATTATAAAAAATGCGGTTTTTGTCGCTATTTGATGATAAAAATTTCAATTTGTCGATCGATTTTTATGATTTATCGCTATTTTACGGGCTAAATTAGTTGCTTTTGCTGACTGTTCAATGTATAATATTTGTGAAACGTACGAGCTATGCTGACAGCGGCATGATTTAGAATTTTCTTAGCGGGAACGGCCCGACTGGGTTTTGAGTCGGGCAACGATAAGAAAATTCCGCATTCGAACGCTCGCCAGTATGCTTAAAGTCAGGCAAAGGAGTCTTTTCATGAAGAGAACAGTCGATTGGAGCGAACTAAGCGAACAAGAAAAACAGGCCGAACGAGAAGAATATGGCAAGGAGTGCGAGGCCATTCAAATGAGGCTTGACGCGTATATCCTCACCAATAACCTTAATTCCGAAATGATCGAAGAGTTGACGCCGGAGCAAGCCGACGACATCTGCAACATCTGCATGCACGGTGATGAATTTGTCTCATCTCCCTTGGATTCATGCGTACATTTGGTGATAGCAAAGTATATCCTCACTCAGAATTTCAAAAATTCGGGGCCTCGCCGACGGAAGTTTACTCCCCGGATGATCAACAACTTGACTTACGAGCAAGCTGCCTATATCTGCAAACTCAACATGTACAGATATGATCCGGACATATATCCCGGCGTACAGAAGATGTTGGCGCAGGAAATGCTAAGGAGGGATCCATACGTAGACATTCCTGATTCTTTGTTTGTCAACGAGTCAGCGAAAAGAAAGTCTAAAAAAAGCAGAAATCCTGAATGGCCCTAGGCCTAGAGTGCATAACCCAAATTTCATGAAAAGGAGCATTGAAAGTCAGCGCTGCGCTTTCGCAAGCCCTTATTAATTGGGATATGCTTTTTGCATGCCCTCAATCATTGCAAATATTTATCTCGCAGTTGGGCAGCGCATGTCTTGCATTGACTATTTCGTCATTGCATAAGCAGTGCCCTTTAAAGCCCAGATCCAGGGAGGCAAGGTTTCTTAGCCCTGACATAGGGCTTAGATCAAATATGCTGTTCAATCCTAAAAAAAGGCTGACCAGATTCACAAGCCTGGATACGGAACCCCAGCCTATTGCCCGCATGCCCTGCAAATCCAGCTCTGTTATGTCCTCGCTTAGCGCGTTGATGTCGCAGAGCTTTTCTTCTTGGGGCTCATAGGGCAAACGCTTTATGAGTTCGAGGTTAATCAAGAGCAGATCCCAAAATATGCCCCGGTTACAGCAAAAGCTTGGTTGCGGCAACGCCTCAGCAAGCTCCCGCTCACGAATATATGCCGCTTTCAGAATTTCTAAATTCGCTCTAATTATCGCATTTTTCATCATATTTGTCACCGTTTCGCCAAGATTTATAGCGTGTCCCGAAATTAATTCCTAGACTTAAAATGTCTGCTTGTTTACTAACTCTTGTGTGCAGAATCCCGAACAAACATCGGTGGAGCATCCGCAGCCAAAGCGCTAACTTCATGCCCTTGATCAAGTTTTTGAGGCAAAATCATATAATCAGCCAATCTTTTGCATATCCCCGTAAATTTGTATCAATTTATTTTCATAAAGGTATTGATATGCAAACTCTGCTTATGTTATAATAATTAAAGCAACCAATGCTTCTGCCGCAAAATCGCCACTCTCTTCGACACTGAAAGCAAGCAAACACGTCGTTGCTATTTCTCTCATTAGAAATTTAAAGCTAAAAGCGCTCGCGAGCGATAACTGTTAAATTCTTCTGTTCCGCTCGTGAGCGAACCCATTCCTGATCGGAAAGCGTTGTCTTTTCGATAATCCCGGGATCTAAAAGCTTTATTCCAGCTTTTTTCTCCCGAGCATAAGAGCATATCCCAAACTTAATTTAGGGCGGAAAAGTCTTGCTTAGTCTCGCATGTCTTTTCCATAGCCATTTATGACTTTTGGGACATGCACCAAGAGGCGGCTAAATGAGCGATTCTTTTGACAGGCTTGAATCCAAGATACTGCCATGGCGAAAAGTGCGTCTTTTAGGCAGCGGCGCGTTTGGCAAAGTTTATGAAATCGAAAAAGAATTTTTCGGCAACGTGGAGAAGGCAGCTCTAAAAGTCTTGTCCATTGACACCAGCCAAGCGGACATTGACACCCGCATAGCAGAAGGGATGTCCGTTCAAGAAGCTAGCGCTTCGACTCAAAAGGCAATCCAGCAGATCTCTGCGGAATGCGCCCTTATGGCTCAGATAAAAGGGAACAGCAACATAGTGAGCCTTGAGGATCACCAAGCTATAGAGCGAGAGGACGGGTCGGGCTGGGATTTCCTGATCCGAATGGAGCTGCTAAAGCCGATTTATGATTTCAAAAAAGGCCCTATGCCGGAGGCTGAAATCATCAGGCTTGGCATAGATGTCTGCAGGGCGCTTGAGGTATGCCTGACCAAAGGCATAGTTCACAGGGACATAAAGCCGGCAAATATCCTGCTGTCACAAAGCAACAGCTACAAGCTAGGCGACTTTGGCGTCGCCAGGCAGCTTGAGCAAAACAGCCACTTCAAGTCCATGAAGGGCACCTATTCGTACATGGCGCCAGAGGTGTACCTCGGGGGCAAGTGCGACTTCAGGGTTGACATCTACTCTCTCGGATTGGTTTTGTACTCTCTTTCAAACAACAACCGAACTCCGTTTTTGCCTGCAGCGCCTCTAACCATTACAGCAGATGACAGGGACAACGCCACCAAGTTGAGGATCATTGATCGCATGGTCCTCCCAGCTCCCGCAAAGGCCAGCAAAGGCTTGGCGATAATCATTGCGAAGGCTTGCGCTTACAATCCTGAAAACCGATACAAAACGCCTGCGGAGTTTCGCAAAGCACTTGAGTCGCTTCAAGATGGCAAAACCATCCCGGCTGACCACACGGGAAACACTACAAATGGTGCGTATGCGCCTCCCCTAGATGGCACAAGCACCGTTCCGACCGGCCAAACGGAAATCCTTCAGGGAGACAACAGAAATGGTGATCCAACCACTGGCGGCAATGGCGGCATCCAAAAAAACAAAATGATTCCTCTCTTCATCATAGCATTGGTCGCGTCATTATCCATAGCCGTTTTCGCAATATTCTTCCTTAACCCAAGCGATGGCGATTCCTCGGATTCAACAGCCAGCCCGCCGCCGCAATCGATTGCCCAAGAGACCCCGGATCCTGTCACAGAGCCAATAGAGCCAACAGAGCCTACTGGGCCATCTGTTGTCTACAGGTCCAACCTGATCCTGTCCACTTACGCAGGCACTGGAGAGCGCGGGCACTTGGATGGATCAACTCTTGAAACCTCTTCTTTCGGGACTCCAGGGAGCATGACGATATCATCAGACGGCACAATCTACATAGCTGACGATGGTCTGATCCGGGTCATAAAAAACGGAGCAATAAGCACCATCAACCTTGACCCCAGTTACCTCAAGGCTGCCCTTGTCCGCTGCAACGGCAATGATCTTTATATTATCGTTGACACCTTTCAAGACGAGTCAGAAAACCTTCTATTTGGCCTGATCAAGCTCTCCGGCCAAACATCGCAAGGCATCGCCTTGCTGGAGGCAAGCTACTTCAACATCGCTGACTTCGCCTTCTCACCAGATGGAACTCTCTATGCCCTCTGCTGGAACGCCATGTACGAGAAGAACTACCTCACGAAGTTCGATTCAGAGACAGGCGACAGGGAAAGCCTTATAGAGGTGGATTCCGGATGCCAAGGCATGGCTATTTCAGACAACGGCTCCATATACATAGCAAACGCCGTCAAAGGCTCAATCTGGCGCTATGACATCGCTTCATCAGAGTACTCGCTTTTCGCTGGCGCCGATGAAACACTCAATTTCGTAGATAGCGCAACCCCAAGGTTTTTCGAGCCAAGAAAGCTCTTTTACAAAGACAACGCGCTTTATGTCCTGGATTTCAACCTAATCCGAAAGCTGTCGCTAAACCCCTCGGGCAGCCTTATCTCTTCAGAGACTCTCGTAGGCAAGCTTTCAGCGGAGGAAAAACCAGACACGAAAAACGGAAAGGCCAGCGAAGCCGAGATTTCACGCCACGCGTTTATGGACTTTGTTGTCATGCCTGATGACAGCATCATTTTCTCTGACCCCAGGCTGGCAGTGATCCGAGTAGCCAAACCTTAAATAAAAAAGGCTTAACCCCAGGGGGTTAAGCCTTTTTTATCAATTTTCCAATGCCAGATCATATATGCTCTGCCATCTTAGCCAGCGTATCGTCACAGATTGTATGCTCAATGGCGCAAGCCTCAGAACCCGCTTGCTTTTCTCCGATATCCAGTATGCTCATCAAAAACCGCTTTATGATCTCATGCTTGCAAACTATCAGTTTAGCCGCTTCAATCCCTTTATCTGTCATCCGCACAGGCCCAAACTTTTCATGCACCACCAGCTCCTGTTCCGCCAGCTGAGAAATCGCGCCAAACGCGCTGGGCTTCGATACCGACATCTGGTCGGCTATGTCAACAAGCCTTATCGAGCTGTCCCCTTTGTGCAAGAAATAGATGGCCTTGAGGTAATCTTCGAGTGACGATGACAGCTCCTTTTTGCCAGCCATATCGCAAGCCCCCTTAATTATTTTAACTATTTTATTTGTTTTATATAAATTTTTAATTTTTTATTTTGTTTTAAATTTTTTATTTTTGTTTTTATTCTTATATTTTATCCGAACATCAGACTTCCTTTATGCCTCTGAGTACCGCAGTAAATTTATTATACTTGCCAAATGTAAACGCAACGTAAACCGCTAGCGGGTTGAAGGGCTTTCGAACAAAGGCCTGTCCATTCTTAAAACGCAAAAAAGGCTCAATCCATGAGGATCAAGCCTTGCCGAACTTATTCCGCTATCCCTATGAACCTGTACAAGGCTCTCCAGTCCTCTTCCTTAACTCCGTGCTCTCCTCTGCGCATATAGTAGCCCAGCTGGCCTGACTTAAGCAGGTGTCCCACAGGCGGCCATATCCAAGTGTTTAGCCCCTCGTGCCCATAATTCTTCCATGCCTCTCCAGCGTATGCCAATGACAAGAACTCGCTGTAAGGATCGGCCCAGGCGTCATCAACGCTGCTTGCCACAAACAGCTTCCTAGGCGCATGCAACGACAGCAACATGTGCTGGTCAAAGGGCATATCATCTTCCCTTCCCGAATATTTCAGCATGTTCAAGCAAAGCCAATGCGGGAAGGTCTTTTGCATCTGGCCTATTGACTCTCCGATCTTCTGGCGGGATATAGCCGCTCCTCCGCAGCCAGAGCTAAAGCTTGCCGTGCACCATATTTTAGGGTTAAAAGCTCCGCTTACAAGCGCCGCTTTTCCGTTCCTGGAACAGCCCGTCAAGACGATCTTCGCGGGCTCTTCAAAGTAATCCGCCGCCATCGTCAGCCCCAAGGCCCAGGCCCTCAAGCATCCCATGGACGATCCATCGCGCTGGGATCTAGCCAAGGCGGCGATCCCTTGAGGAAACGTTTCTGCGTTATCAGGCTCAATATGGTTTGCGTGAACTACAGCTATCGCCGCTCCTGCTCCCAGAGCGTCTAACAGCGGCAGGTCTTCGCTTGGCTCAAACCATTTGCCTTTTTCAAGCGTCCGTTCTCCAAACGCCAGATGAAGTATGACATGCCCTCCAAATTTCTCTGGCATGCATATCCCCATTTTAAAGGCCTTTTTATCTTTATAAGAAATGGACACCTGGCTTATCTCGCATGAAGCCCCAGCCACTTCAGCGCTTGTGGAATAGTCAACGGCATATTCCGCTTTGCGCTCTGCGGGCAGGATTCCATACATCTCATTAGACAGCGCGTCTCCGTTGCGGATCCTGGCCTCTTCCCAAGTTTCGCCCTCATTTTTCAGAGGCGGCAAGTTCCTGGCGTCAATCAAAACCCTCTCCCCCTTATTTTCTTGTTTTTTTGTTATAGAGAAAGCGAGCCCGTCTGGCTTCGTAGGCGGGCTACGTTCAAGAGCATATCCCAAAGTTGATTTTGGGCTTGTAAAAGCCACGCGTTAAAGCATCGCATGCCTAGGAATTTTGGGATATGCTTTAACTCTATTCTATCGAATTCTCAGTTAACTTTCAACAGCCCGTTATTGCCACAAATTACCATTGCATCTTTGTCCGCAATGTGATAGTATATTCAAAGATTGTCCAGTTCAATTAGGGGCATAGTTTTTCAACGAACGTTTATGGCTTGAAGTCTACGTTAAAACATTCGCATAAATTTTTGTTTTAGCTCCATTTTCTCGAAAGAAATTTGATGTATACTTAAAAAATCGATATTTGAGGTAGATTTGCGGATATTCTCGAAAGAGAAGATATTTATTGCCTCTTCGTAGGCTTCCCAGCCCCTCAATATTTAAGGATGCTCCAGTGACGGATGGAGTTGAATTCCCTCGACAGAGGTTTGAAATACTCGCCGTTATAAAACTCGATAAACTTGTCAGTGAAACTGCAGTAACCAAATAAGCATTGCATGTTTCTATAAACTTAGACGTTAATTGATCGCTCGAAAGAGATTTGAAAATATCTCTAAATGTGTCATTATTGGTAAAGGCCGGTGGTACGCAAGCATTTTGTGCATATATCAAAACTCCGCAATGGCACCAAGAAAAGTCCTAGAGAGTGCTTTAAAACCGGACTTTTTCTGGCACGGATAATTTTGATTTTGGGGCATGCTATTATTAGGGCTGATTAAATTGAAGATCAGTTGCTTTTCTCGAAAGAGATTTGATATATATTTAAGAAAGTAGATTTTCCATTGCTAATAATTACATTTCTCGAAAGAGATTTGATATTTTTTTAATATGTTATGCTTTAGAATTGTTTATTCGGCTTTACTAGTCAATAACGATAGTTTTATTTCCTCGACAGAGGTTTGAAGACTTAATATAAAAGCTTCTTCTACTTTCTGCTTCTTGAAAGTTTTCTCGAAAGAGACTTGAACCCCTTATATTCCCCCTAAATTAGAGATTAATTGATTTTTCGAAAGAGTTTTGAAAATCTTTGCTTATGCTCACCGTGGTTCCGTCAAGAGATTTGAAATGATATTGCTGTCCTTGATTTCGCTTTTATAAATATGTAGAAATACAAGGATAAAGCAACGACAAATAAGTTTTATTTCCTCGACAGAGGTTTGAAAATTAAATTAGATGCTGTTACGCAAGCATTTTATCAACTTTCCTTAAGTTGGTGTTATTAACCTTTCTCGAAAGAGACTTTATTTTATTTTTAGTGCTCCAAACCCTTTTCGGCTTTCTTAGCACTGTCCTCGAAATACTAGGATACAGAAACGAAGGATAAGTTTTATTTCCTCGACAGAGGTTTGAAATTTAAAATAGAGACTTGAAAACACGTTGCCATATCCAATTCTCCAACGGTTTCATTGCATTTCTCGAAAGAGATTTGATATATATTTAAAAAAATTAAACCTTTTTCGGTTTCTTAGCCAATAACTGTTTCCTCGAAATACTAGGATACAGAAACGACGGATTTTCAAATTTAATGGATTACTCGAAAGAGATTTGATTGAAATATCTTAAAATTCCGTTTAACGCATTTCGAAAGAGATTTGAAAGCACATTTCCATATCCAATTCTTCAACGGTTTCATTGCATTTCTCGAAAGAGATTTGATATATTTAAAAAAGTTGATTTACCGTTGCTTTCGAAAGAGATTTGAAAGCACATTTCCATATCTAATGAAGAGACTCCGGCGGATAAGCTTTATCTCCTCGACAGAGGTTTGAAAATATATTGTCGCTTCGGCTCTTCTTGCTTCTTGCTAGATTTCTATTGATATTCAAAGACTTTCTCGAAAGAGATTTGCAGATTTACGGATCATTCTCGAAAGAGACTTGAAACACACATGTGCCCTCGCGCAACGTATTAACAGGATATTGTTCTCCGAACCGTCTTCAAGTCTTCAGGAAGAAGGGCTAACTAATGCGCTTCAATTATTCCTTTGTAGAAAACGGGATTTTTCAGCCAAGATTTTAAACTTATGCGTAATGATAGCTGAGTGCAAAGAGAGATCCGTTCATTTAAGAAAAAAATTTCCCCATAAGTTTAAAGATCTTGAAAACACAGCATTGCTGGAGTCCGTCAGAGCCTCCAACGCAATCGAAGGAATAGTCATTCCCAATGAGCGGTTGCAAGAAATCGTCCTTCAGAACAAGGCACCGCTTGCCCAGGATGAAGCGGCCATCGCAGGATACCGCAATGCCAATTCCTTGGTTGATTCAGACTTCATCAATCTCGACTTGCGCGAAAGAGACATTTTGAATCTGCATAGAATCCTGTATTCGTTCAGTGACACAGAGATTGGTGGCACCTATAAGGAAAGCGATAACGTCATCATAGAAATAGACGCCTTAGGCAACCGCCGCATCCGCTTTACCCCTACACCTGCCAGCGAGACGCCAGAAGCTATCGAACAGCTTTGCTTAGTGCATATCCCAAAATTCCGTTAAGGCTTGAAAAAGTCATCGCGATGCTTTAACGCGTGACTTTTTCAAGCCATGGAATTAATTTTGGGATATGCGCTTAGCCTACATGATAGCTCGAAGCTCATACTATGTCAGCCAGTTAATATTAATACCCTGCGCCATTCTTGACTTTCTCTGCATTCACCCGTTCCCTGACGGCAACGGCAGGATATCCCGCCTGCTATCTAGGATTTTGCTTCTTCACCACGGTTACGATGTTGGACGCTATATATCCTTCGAAGGGCAAACCGAAAAGCGGAAAGGGTATTATTACGAAGCCCTAAGGCAGTCAAGCATTGGCTGGCATGAAAGCAAAAATGACTATTTGCCTTTCATAAATGAGTTTCTCACAACTTTATTCTTTTGCTACAAGCAGCTTGATGAAAATTTCGTTGATACCAGGCACTAAGAGCCAAAAATCTTGCAAGCCTAGAATCAACGATTCTCCTGCACCGTCACCCAATGTCAATGCATGAGCTCTGCATGCTGTACTCTCCTTCAAACCCTGCAAAAGTTCAAACCTCTGTGTCTAAATTAGTCAAAAACGGAAGTCTTAAGAAGGTCGGTTCAGGAAAAAACACAAAATACATAAACAGCGATATGGATATGAGTTTATATGAACCTTAGTCTTGGTGCATATTCAAAAAACCCTCGCAAGCCTAACATGCCAGATCGTAGCACGCATTTTCGCTTTTTAGTAAGATTCTTCAAATATGTCTAGAGGTGCTCCTGCACCAGCACCCAGACCACGCCAAAAAGAGGGATCCCGACGGATCCCTCTTTTGCGTTTAAAACCCCACTAACCCTCATCCATTCTCCCTGCTCCACCACTACCCCATCGTCTTCCCCATCCTGCCTATGCCTCGCTGCCCCCATCCAGCTGATGGGTATTGAAGTAGCTGTTCATGACACTGTTGTCATGCGGAGCGTACAGATCCCTCCCCTGGTGTCTGCCCTTTTTCGGCCGATCCGCCGATTCAGTTTAAGCAGAGCTGAGCCTTGATCATAGGGCTTAGATTTGATCTAGCGCCCTTGGCTTCTTGACTCGCAAAATTGGCGAATGTCGGGACGTGGCACGATGTTGCAATTCATCCAATATTTTTTTCGACCGTGAAGGTTGCAATTCGTCAACCTTCGCGTTTTTTCGATTTAAGCATGGTATAATGGACACGCGGGGAAACCCCACAAGCAGAAAGTCTTTCAAAGACTTTCTGTTTTGCTTTATATCGCTGAATTTTGCGAGAAGGAGGTTGAAATATGGAGCAAAAGGCTGCATTTCCAATCGGCGGCGCCGACGTATGGAAGCCCCCTATTTTAAGGAGCGGGCCGCTGGTGCTGGACGCTCTGCCGTCAAGGGCATACCTGAACGGCGCGGACATGGAGCTTGCCCAAGAGGAATTTGACACGCTTTTTCTTCTGGTGCAGCGCGAGGGCAAATTCATGACAAAGGAAGAATTGTACGAATCGGCATGGGAGCAGTTTGACGGAGCGGACATACGCCAAATGGCGTGGAAGCGGATTGACGCCCTGCGTGACAAGCTCAACCGCATGGGCAGAGGCGCGGTGAGGATCGTTGACCTGCCGCGCGAGGGCTACGGTTTCCGGCTTGTCGGCAGGGATTAAAGGCTGCGGTACCGCAAAGGCAATACCGAAATTATAACCAAATCAGGAGGAATGACCATGAAAACAAAATCACGCGACAAACTCTTATGCTTCGTGATGGCTGTGGGGCTGTTTGCGGCTCCGCCCGTGAGCGCGACAGCCGAACGCATAAAGAGAGATGAATCCAGAGAGGTGAAGTAAAATGAGGGCAAGCAAAACTATCTCATCACTCATCCTTGCCGTAATCCTCACTATCTCAATGTCTTTTACAGCTTATGCAGCCGATGAATATATGTCCATAGATAATCCAAGTGGCGGTCCTACAGTAACTCGAGTTGCAGTGAATCAACCGTTTCGTCTTCGTGTTCGAGTATGGATAGGCTATGACGTACAGGCAGGAGTCACGGTCAAGGTTGCGGGCCTGGATGGTGGCGAGAAAACAGGAACCACCGTGGGCGGCACCGCTGGGTATCTGCTAGATAACTTGGCATTTTCCACGACAGGGGTAAAAACCATTACAGCAAGCGCAACCGTAAATAGTGTTTCGATTACTAATAACCATGCTATAACGGTAGTTGCTCGCACTACCCCCGCACCGCTTGCCTTAATTGACTACGCCGCCGAAACGATAACCGGGCTCGTTGATGGAGCTGATTACAGGGTCCATATCAGCGGCGCAGGTGGCGGGGATGCGATTCTTCAAGCAAGCGGAACTGGCACAATCGCCATCAATTCCGCATGGATGAACGGCACGCCAGATAACTTTGATATTTGTGTTGCAGGTAATGAAAGCACTACCGTTGACGGCATCATCAAAACCCTGACCATTCCCGCTCGCCCCGCCGCGCCAAATGTGACAGGTACCCCTGCCACCACAGTGGGCGGCACAGGTGGCATCAGCGGCACAACAACGGCAATGGAAATTAGCGCCGACCAAACCAGCTGGTCTGACTGCACTGGCAATGAAAACGCCGGACTTGCGCAAGGCACCTATTATGTGCGCATAAAAGCAGTTGCAAGTACAAGCTTTGCAAGCGAGCAGACGAGGGCGGTTATCGCTGCCTCAACCAGCAAAGACATAGCGGCGTTTTCCATTGGCGGTGCAAACGGTACTATTATAGGCACAAATATTGCCGTAACCGTACCCTACGGCACCAATGTAACCAGCCTTATGCCGACTATCGCGCATACCGGCGCATCGATCAACCCGCTGGCTTCAGTGGCCAGGAATTTCACCACCCCGGTGACATACACGGTCACAGCGGAGGATAACTCAACGAAGGTTTACACTGTGACGGTGACAGTGGCGAAGAGCAGCGCCAAAGCCGTTACTTCCTTCGCGCTGGCGGGCGCGGATGGAACCATCAACGAAGCGGCGGGCACCATTGCTGTTACTGTGCCGTACGGGACAAGCGTGACCAGCCTTATGCCCACGATCATCCACACTGGCGCAATCGTCAGCCCGCTGGCTACAGTAGCCCAGGATTTCACCACCCCGGTGACATACACGGTCACAGCGGAGGATAACACAACGAAGGTTTACACAGTGACAGTGTCAGTGGCAAAGAACAGCGCCAAAGCTGTTACTTCCTTCGCGCTGGCAGGCGCAACAGGAACCATCAACGAAGCGGCGGGCACCATTGCCGTTACTGTGCCGTATGGAACAAGCGTGACCAGCCTCACGCCCGCGATCATCCACACTGGCGCAATCGTCAGCCCGCTGGCTACAGTAGCCCAGAATTTCACTAATCCGGTGACATACACGGTCACAGCGGAGGATAACACAACGAAGGTTTACACTGTGATGGTGACAGTGGCGAAGAACAACGCCAAAGCCGTTACTTCCTTCGCTCTGGCGGGTGTGGATGGAACCATCAACGAAGCGGCGGGCACCATTGCCGTTACTGTGCCGCATGGCACCAATGTAACCAGCCTTATGCCGACTATCGCGCATACCGGCGCATCGATCAGCCCGCTGGCTACAGTAGCGCAGGATTTCACGAATCCTGTGACATACACAGTCAAAGCGGAGGATAACTCAACGAAGGTTTACTCGGTGACAGTGACAGTGGCGAAGAACAGCGCCAAAGCCGTTACTTCCTTCGCGCTGGCGGGCGTGGCGGGAACCATCAACGAAGCGGCGGGCACCATTGCCGTTACTGTGCCGTATGGGACAAACGTGGCCAGCCTCACGCCCGCGATCATCCACACTGGCGCAATCGTTAGCCCGCTGGCTACAGCAACGCAGAATTTCACGAATCCGGTGACATACACGGTCACAGCGGAGGATAACTCAACGAAGGTTTACTCGGTGACGGTGACAGTGGCGAAGAACAACGCCAAAGCCGTTACTTCCTTCGCGCTGGCGGGCGTGGATGGGACCATCAACGAAGCGGCGGGCACCATTGCCGTTACTGTGCCGTATGGGACAAACGTGACCAGCCTCACACCCGCGATCATCCACACCGGCGCAAGCGTCAGCCCCGCTTCCAGCGTAGCGCAGGATTTCACCAATCCGGTGACATATACGGTCACAGCGGAGGATAACTCAACGAAGGTTTACACTGTGACGGTAAACGTGGCGGCATATAATAACGGCGGCTCCTCCAGCAGCGGGTGGAGTTCCGGCAGCGCCTATACGCCAGCGGTTCAGCCCACGCCGACAACATTTGTGGTGAACGCGCCAAAAGCCGCAGCAGCCCTCGCGGAGATGCGGTCAAACGGCGCAAGCAAGGCAAGAATCCACTTCGCGGGGCAGATCCGCGTACTACATGAGGCGTGGCAGACGTTCGGCAGCGTCCCTGTCGACTTCGACACGCTGGTCGGTAACGCCGTACAAGTGCGCGTAGCAATCTCCAATCCCGGCAAGCTGACAGGAGAAAAGCTGCTTTCCGGCTATGTCAAGGGCAACGCCGTAGACAGCAACAAAGCCTTCTTTGAAAAGTGGTTCACCAACAAAGTGCGCGCCGTGCATCTCGACCACACCGACGCATGGGGTCAGCCGACAAGAATCGCCGCAAAGGTGGATTTGACCGGCATGGAAATTACAAAGCTGCATTTCTACAGCTACGACAAAAAGGCTAATATCTACCGGAGCGTCCTCAAGCCCGAATATTTGATAGACGTCAACGGATATCTGCACTTCACTACCGAATACGCTGGGGATATTATCATCAGCGAGGGTGCGCTGGCCACGCTGGCCGCCAATCCTGATTCCCCTGCTGACGTAAGCCTGCAGACTGCGGGGTGGCTCAACCCCTTCACGGACGTAAGCGCGGGAGACTGGTTTTACCATAACGTGGCGCATGCGCACACAAATGGCCTGTTTTCCGGCACGAGCGCAGACAGCTTTTCACCGCACGCTCCCATGACGCGTGGGATGCTCGTCACTGTGCTTGGCCGCATGGCAAACGCCGACGTAAGCGGCTACAAAGCCCCCGGCTTCACGGATGTGGCGGCAGATAAATACTATGCCCCGTATGTCGCGTGGGCGCAGGAAAACGGCATTGCTTCAGGCGTAGGCGGAAACCGCTTCACTCCGGAGAATACCATCAGCAGGCAGGACTTGGCCGTATTGCTCAAGCGCTACGCCGAATTTGCGGGCCTTGCCTCATTTGCCTTAAACCAGGCCGTAACCTTTGCCGACGCGGATCGCGTCGCGACTTACGCCAAAGAAGCGGCGGCGGCCATGCAGCGGGCAGGCGTGATTTCCGGCAAGCCGGGAAACCTGTTCGACCCGTTGGGCAACGCCACAAGAGCGGAAACGGCGGCTATGCTTCACAGGTTTTCGGTTTTGTTCTCGCAGCCGGACGACGCGGTGTAGTCTGCCGAAGCGCCCAACAGTGTTTTAACCTGTTGGGCGCTTTTGTCATACCCCTATAGGCACTCCTGCGCCAGCACCCAGACCACGCCAAAAAGAGGGATCCCGACGGATCCCTCTTTTGTTTTAAACCCCGCTAACCCTAATCCATTCTCCCCGCTCCAACCCTACCTATCCTGACTACGCCTCGCTACCCGCATCCAGCTGATGGGTATTGAAGTAGCTGTTCATGACACTATTGTCATGCGGCGCGTACAGATCCCTCCCCTGGTCATGAGCCAGGCGATAAGCCAGCACTTGCAGCGCCGGAGCTACGATCAGGCAGTTAAAGTCGAAAGCGTCAAGAACCAAGTTTAAGTCATGCAAGCCTGCGCTTTCGGATCCGATTGTTGATCCGGTTGCTGGCCCTATTGCAAAGCCGGAGCGGTATACGCCTTGCATCCATCTAGCCAGCGCCAACGCCTCGGGAGCGTCCTTGCCTCCCTGATGCAAAGCTACCACGCAGTGGTTGTGGTTGTACCCGTAGTTTGGCCCATGCAAGCTTTCTTCCAATTCGTAGCCGATAGAAGGTATCTGCGGGATCTCCCATACTTTCACCGCCGCTTCCAACGCGACTCCCTGAAGAGCTCCCGCTCCAGCAAACACAATGCACTGGCTTCTCAGCATAGTCCGCTTGACAGAATCCATCCAAGCCATGGCGGCGGCTACAGCAGGAAGCTGGCCAGCGCTTGCGGCTTTGGCATTTTTCAGATGCTTTTCATGCTCGACTTCATCTATAATCCCCTGGCTTCTCGCCAGCTCCAGCCCCAACAGCATCAGCGTATAGACAGACGTGCTGTACCCGATTGTCCGCATGGGATATTCCTCATTGCCGCAGCCCATGGGAATGTGAATCGGAGTTTCCTGCGCCAAAGGAGTGCCTGGATGCTCTGTCATGGCGGCTGTTTTAAAGCCCTTATCCCTCAACGCTTTTTGCGCCTGCCTAACCAGGCCTGACGTCCCGGTTTGAGAGACAAAGATATGCAAGGCCTGGGGGTTATATGCGCCTGTGCTGTTCAGGAAGTCATTAGGGTAGACAGCAGTCGTAGGCAAATGGGTTACCTTTTCTATAAAGAAACGCGCTGTAACAGAAGCCGTGTTAGACGTTCCCGATCCAATGAGAACTACAGCCTGCGGCTTCCAGCCCGAAAGTGCTTGAAACAAGGGCTGAAACGCCTGCTCCCTGTTTTTAAGAATTTCGTCCATCAGAACAGGGGTGCGCTTGATGCAGTCCAGCAGGGACACTTTTGCGGGTTCCGGCATGATATCGACGGTCCTTTCGTGTTTTGGTTTTGGTTTTGGTTTTTTTTGTTTTTTGGTTTTTTTGTTTTTGGTTTTGGTTTTTTGTTTTTTGTTTTTTGTTTTATTTTTTTGTTTTTTGTTTTTTTTTTTTTTATTTCTCAAGCCGCAGTCTTCGGCTTGCCGTTTTCCTTTATCCTTTCGCTTATCGCCACAACATCCATCTTCTCGTCATAGGCCCGCATAGCCATAAATACCGCTCCAAGCTCTGGCGGGCAAACAGGAGCGATCAGCCTTCCGCCAGCCTGGTTCACGCATTGCGCCAGGGGTTCCAAAATGCAGCTTCCCGCCTTGAACAGCCCGCCAGAGTACGAAACCAGAAAGTCAGGGCCTGAAAGATCCAGCTTTTGCGCCACAGCCACAGCAGTCTGGCATAGCTCCCAGGCCGCGCTGGCATAGATTTTCTGAGCTTCGGGATCGCCCGCTCGGGCGGCCTGCTCGGCCAAAATCTGCATTCTTGCAGTTTCTCCAGGCGTTCTCGCTATCACATGGTTCAGCGTATGGATAAAGTGCGTGTCTTCATCGATCTGCCAAGCATTTCTAAACATCTCATACAGGAGCGTCCTGGGCTTTCTGCCGTCAGATTGCTTGGCGAACTCCGCCACAAGCCTTTGCCCTATCCAAGTGCAGGAGCCTTCGTCGCAATATGCGCCCCAGCCTCCGCTTCGAGCGCTCTGCCCTTTCCCGTTTACTCCATACCCTATGGATCCTGTGCCAGACACAATGTTCACGCCTGGCTGCATCGCCAAAGATCCTGCCCAGCCCAAGTAGCAGTCGCATTCGCATCTTATAGGGACGCCGCCTAGCGCCCTCAGGCACGCGGCATCGATAGAGGCTTTGTTGTCCCGCTCTTCGCCATACCCAGGAAATCCCGCTCCAGCCCATGTCACATCAGAGAGCTTCACGCCAGCGACCTGGCAGACTTGAGCTGATCCTTCCCGGACCAGAGTTTCTATGCCGTCCAGTCCAAGAGCGAAAGCGCCCTGGCTTTTGCTCTCATATCGCCCAATCACATTTCCGCTTGAATCGCACAAGGCAAACGCGGCCTTGCTTCCTCCTGCGTCTATCCCCAAAAACAGCATTAAAACACCTCCGACAGCAACCGCATCCAATGGCCTACGGAGGACATCCAAATCTCTTTGTACGTGGCGTTGTTGGCCATGGGCCAGTAAGGCGCGTCTTCGTTCCCCCTGGTCTGTATGCCTACAGGCATCTCGCCCATGGTCTCTCCGCAAAGAGCCGCGTATTGCTGAGCGTAGTTGTCTCCTTCACCATACATTAGGGATTGCTGGAACGGGTTCTTTCCGCTGGTCCAGTATATTTGATCTCTTGCGATGTCCAAAAGCTCCTGATCATTTAAGGAATTTGCCGCTATGGCCGCCGCCTTGGCAAATGAAAGCTGAACCGCCGTATTTCCCCTGAAAGAGAACCAGACCGGGAACTGCCTAATGCAGTAGCCTCGCCCCAGCTGAACTCCCGCCTCTAGCTGCATTTTGTAGTTTTCCCTATCAGCCTCATAGGTAGTTGCCACATGCAAAAGGCTGAATGTCTTCATGTCATCTACTTCCGAACTGTGATGCAGCCCTGCGGGCAGCATCCCGTAGGGAGCTGAATAGCTGTACATTGCCTTGACATAGCTGCCGTAGCTTCTCAGCCCCTCTTCCCACTTGGCTCTCTCTTGCAAATCAGAAAACGCGTCCAGCATTGCCTTGAGAGTCTGTGCAAAGAGATGCTCCCGGGATTGGTGGTTGAAATGGACTATATGGCTCTTGGTTTCGTCTCTGTAAAAGAAGCCCTGGAATTCTAGCCCCGCTTCTCCCCTGTCCTGGCAGGAAAGCATCTTCTCAACTGACAAAACGGCGTCTTCTTTGTAGCCAGCAAACCCCGCCTTGCTCAAAAGCGCCGCAGACCATCCGGCCACCGCGTAATACTGGGACAGGCTGGCGTTATACGTATGCTCCATCTGCACACAGTTTTCCATGCCTACAGCGTCAAACCTGGCCTTGGCGAAGTCGTAGTCTTGCCTTGCGGCATTCAGGCATATCCAAGATAGATCAGGCTGGACTTTCGCAAGACATAACCCAGCGTAAGCCTCAACCCCGGAAAGCAGCCAGTTGTCAAAGGATCTGTTGTGGCATCTAACCTTCTCGTCGTCATTGTCTCCCATAAACCCGTTGGTCCAACGGCATGCGCCAGCGCTGAAAGCGCGGTATCCATCGCCAAACCGGGTGCGAAGCACAAAGTCAAGCCCCCAGCAAGCCTCTTCAACAAGCCTGTGGCAAAGAGAGCTGTCTGTCACGGCTTGCGCCAGCTCAAGCAAAGCCTGAGCCACCTCGCCTGTTTGAAGCGTCTGCTGGGACAGATCCCCAGCGTCATGCCATCCGCCGTTGTATATGATCCTTTTTCCCTCATGCTCCGCCACCAGGTCTCCATGGCAGTACAGATGCCCGCCCAGTATTGGATACCCGCAACGCTCAGCAAAGACAAAGTTCAGGGCTTTCCATGCAGCCTCCTCAAAGACGTGATCGCATATAGAAAACGGTTTTGTCATAACGTCCTTGATCTGGATCCGGTAAAGCCCGTGATTTTTAAAATCCGAAAAATCCGCCAGGGCGAACGATCCTTTTTCGTTTTCGATCTTCGCTAGCTGTCCTTGGTAAACCGCATTTCCGTCCAAATCCAATAGCTTGAACTCTCCCTCAAGCCCATGGGCTACCGCCGTTTTTGTGCTTTTCCCCCAATAGCCGCTAGTTGAGTAGCTGATGGACCCTTGCGATCCTTGCCAGCCCAGCGCAACATCAGGATTCTCCACTGATTCCAAGCGCATGTCGCAGATCTCAAAGGACAGGATCTCAGATCCCATGCGCTCCCCGCCGTAGCTTCCGGCTTCAAACGCCAGCTCTGTCACTTTGTCCCTTGGCATGTCAGGCATTTCCCATACGCAATCGTTCCACTCATGGTTTTTCAAGTTCAGGACATGCTGTCCCTCGCGATAGTATATGTCAGGAATCTTTGTCTCTCCGTCATTGCGAAACAGCATAAGCAGATGCGGCGAAAACTGCCCATCGCAATTCGGGCGGACGCGGCACGCGACGCGGTTGTAGGCTCGCCAATCCTCGCCAGGCACCACCAACGCCGCCTTAAAAAAGCCGTAACTGCTGTAGTGATCCATTGGAGAGTCCGGCTCTACCCTGACTGGCGCTTTTATAATCCAGCCGTCCTTTGATTTCTCTATGCTCCCGGATCCGCTTGTCTCCCAAGCTATGTCCGTCAAAGAGCGACGCAATGCCACTGTTTTCTTAAGCATCCTGGCTTCAGCTGAGCCCGATTTGTCTAGCGGCAGGAGTTGGTGCAGATAGCCGGACTCCTTTAGCTTGGAATCAAATTGCTTGCGCATGGCGCACCTCGATTTTAAAAAGATCAAAAAGACAAAATAAAAAAATAAAAATAAAAATAAAAAAATTAAAAAATAAATAAAAAAAATCAAAAAATCAAAGCGTAGAACGAAAAACCTTGGGGGCTGCGCCCCCAAGGTTTTTCGTTCTACTTCAGCTTCTGGGCTTCCTGGTTATAAAAGGCTTCAAGCTCTGGCAGCCCGATCTGGGCGAGCTTATCGTACAATTCCTTGACATTGGCATTAAAAGCGTCATCATTGTCAGAGAGATATATCTTGGTCTCCTGATTCTTGACGAACTCTGACACCTCATCCATGCGAACCCGTTCCGGGGAATCCGCTGTGGGGCTTATCAGGCCTGGTATGACAGCGGTCCTAAGGTTTGACCTTACCGCGTTCATCACGCTCTTGGCGCTTTCCGATATGCCGGAGGCGCGGCCTACCGCTTCAACTACGCCTGATATTCCAAAGTAGTAGTTGGGGTTATACTTGACAGCCATTGTGCCGTCATCTCTGGCTTTCTGCCAGTCATCAGAAAATGTCGGGATTCCGTCGGCATCCACAGTGTATTCGATGCCCTCTCGTCCCCATTGGGTTATTTTCTGCCCTTCCGGCGAGAACATCCACTGCATCATTTGAATGGACTTCTCAGGATTTGAGTTGTTCTTGGTAATGTAAACGCCAGCCCAGCCTGTTCCTGGGGTTGTGTACCTAAGGGAGCTTAGCGGGAGAGACTGTTCAATCAAGCCAGTGATCCCGTTATCCTTCAGCCCTTGGTTATACTTGCGATCCGCGTCTCCTGTCATGAAGCTCATGGAAAAGGCTTTTCCGGTCATAAGGAGCTCTTCTGCCTGGGATCCGTCAGTGAAGGCGAAGTTGTCAGCGCTGAAATACTTGTTGCGATAGAGATTGTTCATGAACTGCAAGTAAGTCTTGTACTCTGGAGAAGAGGTCTGGTGCATGATAGTTCCATTGTCCTGCTGGATCATGGACTCTGTTGTCGGCACCCAGTTAGGGATTATGTTTGTCTTGAAAAAGTCAGTCATAAACGTGTATTCCATGGTAAGCGGTATCATGTCCGGATACTTCTCTTTGACAACGGCAAGGGCTTTCACGTAGTCATCCAGGGTTTTCAGGGGGTACAGCCCTAGCTCATCCAGTATGTCCCTGCGGTAGAACAGGCTTGCAAGAGTGGGGCACCCCGCCTTGGCGGCATGCCATTCCTCTTCGCTTGAAGCCGCGTTAAGGACGGTATAGTAATTATCATCCGCGCTGAGAGAAGAAGCAACCAAAATTTGATCATCCGAGGGCTTGAAGCTTGGAGCATACTGCTCGATCAGCTTATTGTAGGGAAGGCACAGATCGGGATTTGAGAGGCGATCTCCCATGCGGTCCGTGTAGATCAGATCAGGCAGGTTTCCTCCGGCTATCATTACGCCTAGCTGCATTGGATCTGACGCTTTGGTCGGCACCAGGTTGACCCCTGTCTGCCTTGTGATCTCTTCTGGAATGATCCCATTGAACTGATCAGTATCCAGCCAAGTGAAGTCCATGAAGATGGTGAGATTGACAGCTGCTGCATCCACTGCCGCTGGCGCGGCTGGCGATGCGGGAGTTTCCCCCACGGGCGCTGCTGCGTTGCTGCATCCAGCAGCCATAAGCATTGCGATAAGCGCGATTGCGAGCAATCTTTTCATGATCGTACTCCTTTCGGGTTTATAACCCTGGTTGTTGATTTTCTTTTTTTTGAAATTCAAAAATTTGTATCACATTTGAGCGAAAGCTTAACGTTTTTGCGTGGCTTTCGGCCAAAAAAACTTTAGAGCAAAACCAAAGCCAAAACCAAAACCTAAAAGCATTTTTCCAGGGGCTACGCCCCTGGGGTTTAGCCTTTCACGGATCCGATCAGCAACCCTTTCACGAAGTATTGCTGCAGGAACGGGTATACGCAGATAATGGGAGCTACGGACACTACCATGGCGGCGGTCTGGATTGAGAAGGTCGTGACTGTGGAATTGGCCCTGGCGGCGGCTGAGCCTATGGTCATGTAGGCCGCCTGGTTGCGGTTGATCAGCTCCATCATCATGCTGGAAAGCGTTTTCAGGGATGCGTCATTGACGTAGAATGCCGCGTCAAACCAGGAGTTCCAGTGGTTCACGCCGATAAAAAGGGCGATGGTGGCAAGGAAAGGCTTTGAAACCGGGAGCACGATTCTTGTGAAGACAATCAGGTCGTTGGCGCCGTCGACTTTGGCGGAATCGTAGAGGTCAGCAGGGATTTCTCTAAAAAACGAAATCCCGACCATGATGAAAAACGCGCTAAGCGCGCTGGGTATGATGTAAACCCAGAAGGAGTTGAAAAGCCCAAGCGATCTCAGGAGCACGTAATAAGGGATGATTCCTCCTGAGAAGTACATGCTTATCACTATGAGGGTCATGTACAGGCGGCGGTAGGCCAGTTGGGGGAATGACATGGCATAGGCGACAATGCAGGTGAAGAAGACGCCTGTCACTGTTCCGACCACTGTCCTGAGAATGGACATCCATAGTCCGCCAAGCCATTTGCTATCCCTGAAGAAGGTGGCGTAGTTGTCAAAGGTGAACCTGGCTGGCCAGAAGTATGTATTGCCGGAAGCTGTGCCTTCGTTGAAAGAGCGAACCAGGACAAAGTAAAAGGGGTACAGGGTTACAATGGCGACAAGGACCAGAAGCGCTGCCACAACGCAGTCGAAGACAGTGATGCGATTTGCCTTTTTGATTTTGATCAACCCCTATCGGTCTAAGTGCATATCCCAAAATTCCTAAAACAAGCTGGCGTCTGACAGCCTGCGAGCGGCGAAGTTGCTGATAAATATGAGGGCAAGGGACACGCAAGACTGGATTAGGCCAACGGCAGTGGCGTAGGCGAAGCGGCTGTTCACCATGCCTGTGCGGAACACGTGAGTCTGCAATATCTCTGAATGCTCAAAGTTCATGGTATTGCCCAGGAAATAGCTCTGCTCGAAGTTCGAGCCGGACAGTCCGCCTCCGAAGAGGTTGCCTAGGGCCAGAATAAGGACTACAGTGATTGTGCCTCTAATGGCTGGAAGGGTGATGTGCCACATTTTTTTCATGCGGCCAGCGCCATCAAGGCTTGCGGCTTCATAGAGGGTAGGATCCACTCCTGTGATGGCGGCCAGGAATATGATGGCCCACCAGCCCATGTCTTTCCAGACGTCAAGAAAAACCGCCATGGGCCAGAAGTTTGTGGACTTCGTCAGGAACTCAAGCGGCTTGTCTGTAAGTCCCATGGCCTGTAGCATGCTGTTTATGACTCCTGAGCTGGAGAAGAAGCTATAGGCCAAGCCAGCTACTATAACCCAGGAGATGAAGTGAGGAAGATAAGAAACTGTCTGGCTGAACTTCTTCAGCTTCAAGCTTCGAGTTTCGTTAAGCAGCAAGGCGAAGAGTATTGGAACAGGAAAAGAGAACAAGAGCTTCAAGACGCTTAGGGCTACCGTATTTCGGAATATGGCGTAAAAGTTTATGCTATTGAAAAACTCTTTGAAGTAGCGAAACCCTACCCATTCGCTAGTAAAGATCCCGCTGATCCCCATTTGGATTGAATAGTTCTTGAACGCCATCACGATTCCAGCCATGGGTATGTAATTGAACACGAGCAAGTACAGCATCCCAGCCAGGGCAAACATCTGGAGCAGCAATTGCTTGCGGAACGCGCTCTTCTTTTTTGCCATACGAACACCTCTCTTTGCCGAATCATCCGAGCAAGATTATTGTATCACGAGGAAAAATCGCCGGGTATAGAACAATGCTAAGCATGTGAGTCCAAAACTAATGGGTAATATTGAAAATGCTTTGTGAATAATGTATAATTCTCAAGAGCAGTTTTTATTTATAAATTTAAGGACAAGAGGGCCTACGGCCCAGCCTTGAAGGCGGGATGACATGAAGCGCATAAGTGCCGTGTTAAACAGGCCTGTGCTAGTTTATCAGAACCTGGGGCTTCGGAAGAAGCTCCTGATTGTCTACTTTCTGGTCATAGCCGCGCCATTTGGACTGTTTGCCATGCTATTGATAAACCAAACACAGGAACGGGTGCATGAAACCCAGCTAAGCGCCATGAGGCAGACGATGCAGGGAGATGTGGACGCGCTGGCCAGGCGGGTGACCCAACTGGAAAGCTATGCCCTGATGTTTCAAAACGACAAGCGCATGATCGAATACTTAAGTCTTCGCAACCAGACAGTAGCAGATGAAATCATAAGCTTTATCACAGAGCTGTACCCTTTGTTCGCCTCAGTTTACACCCTGGATCCAGAGGTGGCGGAGTTGGCTGTTCACAGCGTCAACAAGCCGTTGACTCCATTGCCTACGCATATCCTGTACTCGGAAGACAACCTGCAGAAAACCGAGGCCTTGCCCATGCGGGGGCAATGGTGCGTGGAAGTGAGCGAGGGAAAGTGCGTTATTACCTTCAGCACTCCCTTGTACAACCACAACTACACAAGGCGGCTAGGTTTTTTGGAGATCGGGCTATGGGACGGGATACTGCAGGAATACTTAAGCAGCGGCCAATATGTCCGGATCGGTGGAGAGTGGCATCAGCTGGGAGCGGAAGGGCTGGTTCAGTCTTCAAGCCCTCTAGCCTCAAGCCAGTCAGTCCTGTACTGCGAGCAGTCCATTCCTGGGCTTAACATTGATTATGTCAGCGTCCTGCCAAAGAACATGGCTGGAGAGCCTGGCAGCTACCGAAACCTGCTTTTGGTCATGGCACTTTTGTTTATCATATTTAGCGCCTTGTACTATCTGTTCCTCTTTACCCTATCAAGCCGTTTAAGCAAGCTGGCCACTCACATTACAAAGACCCGCTACGGCAACCTGGAAGAATTCAAGGAAAACCCCGGGGCGGATGAGATTGGGCAGGTAATCACCCAGTACAATCAGATGATCCTTAGGATAGGGGGTCTTTTGTCAGAAATCAATATAGCCCAGCTTCAGGAGGATCAGGCCAGGTACTTCGCTTTGCAGGCCCAGATCCAGCCGCACTTTCTGTACAACGCGATGGAGACCGCCCGGATGATGGCTGAAAGCGCAGGCAACGAGGGAGTCGCCGATTTCATTTACAACGTAGGGGTTTTTGTGAGATACTCATTCACGTCATTTGAAAGCGATGTTCCCTTGACAAGGGAGCTGGACATAGTAGGCAAGTACTTGCAGATCTACAAGGCCACCATGGGCGCACGCATGGAATACGAGGTTATCGTAGGCCCAGGGCTAGAGTGCTTGAGATGCCCGCCTTTCATGATACAGCCATTGGTGGAGAATTCCGTTCGGCATGGCATTCGCGAAGACGGACAGCCTTTGCATATTCTTGTCGGTGCCAGGCTGGAGAAAGACGCGCTGGAGGTGGTAGTGAAGGACAATGGCGCCGGGATTTCGCCAGAGGTTCTGAGGCGGCTGGAAAACCCGCCGGACACGGATGCTCGCGGGCATGGGCTTGGCATAACAAACGTCATGAAAAGAGTGAAAAACTACTACGCCGGAAGTGGCGCGTTCGCCATTTCAAGCGAGCTGGGCATGGGAACCACCTGCACCATATCAGGCAAAGGAGGTCGAAAATGAGGCTGCTGATAGTGGATGACGACATCGTTATCCTGAAAGGCTTGGCAAACATCATAAAAAGAATGGACTTGGAGAAGCTGGACATCCTGACCTCCGAATGCGCCAGGGACGCGCTTGAGATCCTGAAGCACAACGAGATTGACATGGTGATCACAGACGTAGACATGCCGTCCATGAGCGGATTGGAATTGATCAGCCAAGCAAGGCTATGCGATTACTGCGACAGGTTTGTTGTCCTAAGCGGATACGACAAGTTTGAGTTCGCCCAGCAGGCCATAAGGCAAAAGGTTGTTGACTACCTCCTTAAGCCTATCAACAAGGCGGAGCTGGCAAGACTGATTGCGGGGGTATATGAAGAGCTGGAAGAAGCGCCCCCCAATTTGGCAATACCAGAGGATCTCAAAATCCTCTTGGCGGAAGCGGACATAGAGCCTACTTCCATGCCGGATAGCTTAAGGGATATCCTGGCCTACATACGACAGAAGTACAACCACATACATTCCCTTGACGAGCTGAGCGAGCGCTTCGGCTTGCACCCCAACTACATCTGCGGATTGTTCCAGCGTCACATGCATACCACATTCCTAAAGTACCTGGACAGCCTACGGTTGCGCCGTAGCCTGGAGCTGCTTCTGGCCCAGCCCAAAGCGCCTATAGAGCAGATCGCAAGCACCGCCGGGTTTCTAAGCGAACGCCATTTTTACAAAGTCTTCAAGAAGCGGCTGGGCACCACGCCTGGAGCTGTGAGGGATCGGGTTTAGATTTGCTTATCCAGCATTTTCTTTATTATTACATGCATAAGGGCTCGAGAACCCGGGCATATTATTTTTAGGATATGTATCAAGTCAAGCACAAAACCGGAGGAGCGAGAGGCCCTCCGGTTTTGTGCTTCGGTCGTTTTTGTTTTTTATATTTTAACGCCTAAAGCACCTAAAGCGTTGCATTCAGAAAAGCCAGGGAGCGTGCTCCCTGGCTTTTCTTTGTCTCGGAACAATAAGCGCGGTAATTTTGTTCACTGACTTACCCCCATTCCGGCCGCCGCAATGCCAGGTTAAACGTTTAACCTGCAAAGGCGCGACCCCACGGGCTATCGCGCTCATGCAATTTTTGTTTCAAGACTCTTTCGAGCAGTTGCAATTTCAAGCAGATCGCGACTATGCGACCCTATCTCACACTTGTTTCCTGAGAAGTTCAAGAAATATAATATGTATATCATCTCAAACCTCTTGCGAGGATTTCAGAGCTTGTTAAAAGCATATCCCAAAATTAATTTTAGGGCTTGGAAAAGAGGAATTTGAGGATATGCTCTAAGCCAAGCTGCAACTTTAGTTCATGCTCAGACTAATTAAGGCGCATCCCAACATTCAATCAAGGCGCAGGTAAAGCCCTTGCGAATGCTTTAATCCGAACTTCCCAAAGGTTACTGGGAAAACAGCCACGACAAACCTCTTTCGAGGATTTCCAACTTGACCATGCGCAAGCGTCGCTTAAGTACAGTACGTAAGGTAATGCAATAAGAAAATGGAACTTCAAACCTCTTTCAAGGAACATCCTTGAAGAGTATAGCCCAACCAACTCAAAATTTCAAGTGTTTTTTATTAAATCGACCTGTTAGTTTAAACGGAGGCAACATTCTTCACAACAGGCGCATTGCTGAGGCTCTGCCCAGACTCGGGTTTTAAAGCCTCTTTCGAGGATATCTGGGCTAGTACGACTTATCATGTAAATTCAAACATTTCATTGATTTTTCAAACCTCTTTCAAGGGACATCTTTCTCTCATATAGTATATCTCAATCAAATAACAAAAGCAAGAGCTATTTCAAATAATTTGTCTCCTGCCTCATGTGCCGCTAAAAGTCCTGAGTTAAGCCTCATTCCTGACTTTCTCTTTTCATTTTTCTTTAGCATATCCCAAGATTAAGTCCGAGGCACCGAAAAAGCCGGGTGTTTGCTCGCAGAAGCCTAAGAGCATATCCCAAAATTATATCCGAGGCACCGGAAAAATCCGGGTGTTTGCTCGAAGAAGCCCGAGCAAACTAGTTGAAGCATTCGCCAGGATTTTTCCGGTGCCATTTTGGAATTTTGGGATATGCTCTAAGCAAACATAGTTGAAGCGCTCGCCAGGACTTTTGCGAATTGCTCTTGAGCAAACGCTATCCGGCGCCTTTTATGTAATTGGGATATGCACTAAAAAAGCGCGAAAAGAGCATTCTCTTTTCGCGCTTAAACTATGTCTCTTCTTCTGCAACGCGTAACTATATACTAATGGGCGTAAACAATTAAACTTTTCGCTCGCCTTCACTGATTTACAAACCTGTTGCCCTCAAAGGGACTATTTGAACAGGTCTGTCCTCAGTCCGGAAGTATCACTTGCTAACTTGATCATGTCACCGTCACCGCCAAATGTTTTGTCAGGCCCGGGAACAATATTTATGGGTAGTTGCATGATGCTCACGGTTGGTACATTTGATCGGGAGCTTAGTTTGTTGGCCTCTGCGGCTATGGTCTCGTCTATCACGTCATACTTCCTCGCTGACTCCTTGAGGTAGGTGACATACTTGAAGAGGAGCTCTTCCATCAAGCGGAAGTCATTCTCGAACGCCTGGAGGCGCCTTACGAAAGCGTCGTGCGCTCTTCCTTTGAAGAACGGGTTAAGGGTGTTTGCCTCGCCCAAGACTTTCGT
>JAISWZ010000133.1 GCA_031270945.1 Clostridiales bacterium
GGCCAGCTCCGGCGGCTTGCCGCCGGGGCTGGCCTTTCTTTTTCTTGCCAGGTTGCGCTCTTTGGCCCGCAAAGCGGGCCAAAGAGCGCAATCCGGCAAGGCTTCGCTTTTCTCGGACCACCGACAGTTGCAATATTAACGCTTTTAATCTTTTGTTTTTTCTTTTTCATTTTCTTTCCTTTCTCTCCCATTACCAATTTCACCCTTACATATATCTATCAAGAAAGGGGGAGCCAGGCATAACTTACGAGCGCCCAAAGTAAATGCTTATCGTTGCCCGCCTTTGAAGCCAGTCGGGCCCGCTTTTAATTCTGCTCGTCAGCATAACTGGCGCGAAATATGGCCAAATACATCATCAAGCGCGTCCTGCGTTCTGTTGCCACACTCCTGCTAATAGTGATATCTGTCTTCCTGCTCCTTAGGCTCATGCCTATAGAGGGGTATTTCACTAACTACGAAAAGATGACCCCCACCCAGATAAGAGTAGGGCTAGCGAACCTGGGGCTAGACCGGCCGATCCATATCCAGGTCTTAAATTTCCTTAAAACTTTGGCAAAGGGCGATCTTGGCATATCCAACAAGTATAGGGTCAAGTACCCGATAACGAAGATCATAGCGTCAAAGATGCCGTTGTCTATCCAGATAGGGCTGATGGCCATGGGAGTTGCGCTGGTCTGCGGCGCTCCAATCGGAATCCTGATGGCTAAAAGCGCCAGATCCACAAGCAGGCTGAAGCTCTTTGACAAGCTTGGGACAGTGTTCATTGTCGTAATCGAAGCGATCCCAGCCTCAGTCTACTACCTGTTCATCCAGATCTACGGCACCGAGCTAATCGGGAAGCTTATCCCCCTTCCGACCCTTTTTGACAAGGACAAAGCCATCACCTGGGTTCTTCCGGTTTTCTCCCTGTCACTTGGTACCATGGCATGGGCTGCCATGTGGATCAGGCGGTACATGGTAGATGAAAGCACAAAAGACTATGTTCTTCTGGCTAGAGCCAAAGGGGTTCCCCCTGGAACCATCTCCAGACGCCATATATTCCGAAACGCCGTAGTGCCCTTGGTGCAGGGGATCCCGACTACCCTTCTCTTAACCCTGATGGGTTCTCTTTATGTAGAGTCCCGCTACTCCATACCAGGCATGGGAGGACTCCTAGTTGACGTCATTAAGCGGCAAGACAACACCGTAGTCCAGGCTCTTGTCCTGGTCTACTCCGCCACTAGCATCCTAGGCCTATTGCTGGGCGATATCCTCATGGCCCTCCTGGATCCCAGGATCCGCCTTTCCGGAAAGGGGGATACCCGCTGATGCGCAAAAAAGATCTTGTCTTATCAGAAGCGCTAGCTAAAAGCGCGTCCAGAGGATACGAGGAGCTAGCTGAACAAGAGCTTTTCACCCTGGCCGAATACCGTCCCGAGGAGACCGAGCCTTTATCTTACATTGGCTATTCCTACTGGAAATCTTCCTTAAGAATATTTGTCCGAAACAAAACGACCATGTTCTTTGTCTTTCTTATAGCCCTGACCTTGCTTTTCACCTTCATCCAGCCATTTCTCCCTGGCCAGAAGGATCCGATAAAAATTTACAACGACGAAACCGGGATCCAGATCAGAAACGCCCAGCCCGGCAAAGGCTTCTTGTTTGGCACAAACGCCATCGGCCAGGATCTCTGGAGCAGAACGTGGTCTGGCACCAGAACCTCTCTTTTTATTGGCTTTGTCGTAGCCATAGTAGAAGCCGCCGTAGGCGTCCTCATAGGAGTCCTCTGGGGCTATCTTAGAAAGCTGGACTTCCTGTTCACCGAGCTTTACAACATATTTGACAACATTCCGCAGACCTTGATCCTGATCCTGATCTCCTATGTCCTCCATCCATCCCTTAAGACCATCATCTTCGCTCTCTGCCTGACCGGCTGGCTAACCACCGCCCGATATGTCAGAAACCAGGTGATTGTCATAAGAGACCGAGACTACAACTTGGCTTCGCGGTGCCTTGGCACTCCAACATCCCGCCTTATCCTCCATAACCTGCTCCCCTATCTGGTCTCTATTATAACCATGAGAATGGCGATGGCGATCCCTTACGCCATCTCCAATGAAGTCTTCGTCACCTACATTGGACTGGGCCTCCCGCTCACCCTTCCGTCTCTGGGAAACCTGATCGTCTCAGGAATCGACAAAATGATGGAGCCAGCCCTCAGGTACCAGCTGATCTTCCCGACAGTAGTCCTGTCCATTGTCACAGTCTCGTTTTACGTAATAGGAAACGCTTTCGCCGACGCCTCAGATCCCAAGAACCATGTCGCGTGAGGAGGGCCCATGAACCCAATTATCTCAGTTAAAAACCTAAATATCTCCTTCACCCTCCGAGGCGAAAGGACACGTGTCATAAGAGACGTCTCCCTTGATGTCCTCCCAGGAGAAAACCTCGCCATCGTTGGCGAGTCCGGATCCGGCAAGTCAGTCTTCTGCAAAGCGATGATGGGGCTCCTGGACGCCAATGGACAGATCGACTCAGGCGAGATCATCTATAATAACCAGGATCTGACCAAGCTCCGCACTGAAAAGGAATGGCTTCCTCTCCGTGGATCCCATATCGCCATAGTAATGCAGGATCCCATGACATCCCTTAATCCGCTCCTTACCATCGGATCCCAGATCCTTGAGGCCATTAAGCTCCATCAGAACCTCAAGGGCCCTCAAGCCTATGAAGCAGCTCTCTCCTACCTCCAGGACGTCGGAATCCAAGATCCCAAAAAGCGCTTTCGCCAGTACCCCCATGAGTTCTCAGGAGGAATGCGCCAGCGCGTCGTTATAGCCATAGCCATCGCCTGCCGCCCCAAGATCCTGCTCTGCGATGAGCCAACGACAGCCATCGACGTCACAATCCAGGCCCAGATCCTCTCGCTCCTGAAAGACCTGAAAAACAAGTACAATCTTACTACCATCTATATCACCCATGACCTGGGAGTGGTCGCCAACGTCGCAGATCGCATCGCAGTCATGTACGCCGGAGACTTTGTAGAAATCGGACCCTGCGAAGAGGTCTTCAAGAATCCCTCTCATCCCTATACTTGGGCCCTCCTTCTCTCCATGCCCCAGTTGGCCAAAAAGGGCGAGAATATCTACTCCATAGAAGGCTCTCCGCCTAACATGAAAAATAGCCTCCCAGGAGACGCCTTCGCTCCAAGAAACCGCTATGCCCTAAAGTATGACTTTGTAGCCCGCCCCCCTCTTCTCCAGGTCTCTCCGGGCCATTTTGCCCGCACCTGGCTGCTGGATCCCAGGGCCCCCCATATTCCTACTCCAACCCATGCTCCAGCCCAGGCGCTCCAGGCTGACTTTGCCTCTGACAAAACTCCAATCCTGGAAGTCAAGAACCTTACGATTACATTCGGGAAGGGCAAGAAGCAGCTCATAGCGGTAAACGATGTCTCCTTTAACATCCTAAAAGGTGAAACCTTCGGCATAGCCGGAGAATCCGGATCCGGCAAAACCACCCTAGGCCGCGCCCTCCTCCGCATCTACTCCCCATCCAGCGGCGAGATCTATTTCAAAGGCAAAAAGATCTCCGGCAAGCTCTCCAAGCATGACGATCTCCTCCTTACCCGCGCCATGCAGATGATCTTCCAAGATCCCATGTCCTCCCTCAATGAGAGAGCCAAAGTCGCCTCCATCGTAGCGGAAGGGCTCCATAACATCGGATCCCCTGACATCAAATCAAAAGTCCATTCCGCGCTCCAAGAAGTAGGGCTCCGCGCTGACTTCGCAGATCGCTTCCCCCATGAGTTCTCAGGCGGGCAAAGACAGCGTGTCGGCATCGCCCGCGCCATGGTCATGGCGCCGGAATTCATAGTCGCAGATGAGCCAATCTCCGCGCTGGACGTATCAATCCGCGCCCAGGTCCTGAACCTCATGTCCAGGCTCCAGAGAGAAAGAGGGCTTTCCTACCTCTTCATCTCCCATGACCTCTCCGTCATGAGGCATATCTGCAATAGAATCGCCGCCCTCTATAGAGGCGTCATGGTAGAGCTGGCAGATACCGAAACGCTCTTCGAGCGTCCCATGCATCCGTACACCAGATCTCTTCTCTCAGCGATCCCCCATCCGGATCCCCTCTTGGAGAAGAACAAGGTTTTGATAACTTATGACCCCTCCCTCCATCAGTACAGCAACGATCCTCCGTCATTCCGGGAGCTGGAGAAGAACCACTTCGTGCACTGCAATGACCAGGAAGAGAAGGCTATAAGAGAGCTTTATAAGATTTAGGAAAAGAAAATAAAATATAAAAATAAAAATATAAAAAACAAAAATAAAAAACAAAATAAAGCATAAAAAAATAAAACAAAAAAATCGAACAACAAAAATAAAAAACAAAACAAAAAAACAAAAACAAAAAACCAAAGGCCTCCCGGAACGGGAGGCCTTTGGTTGGGTTGGGTTTAGCGCTCTAAAGCCCCAGCCTAGAAAAAGCAAAATCGAAGTGCCAATGCTTCCAGCATCCCGCCTTCGAAGGCTTCCGGCATCCTCCGCATCCCCAGACCGACCTGCGGACGCGAATGCCCTATCTTATCTCCCCCAATATTCCGCATATTTTTTTATACAATCACCAATCATCCATTCCTTCCCCACATCTTGACCTTTATCTTCAAAAGCCTTATGCTTTTAAATAAGCTTCGCGTAAAGCCAGCACCAACATCCAGAAAGGAATGATCTCATGTCCCCTCTATTCTTCAAGCCGCAGCCTGCCCCCGCCGCAGTTCATGTCGCCTTTATCGGCATGCCCCAGTCAGGGAAGACCATGGCCATATCGGCACTGGCGGAGTATCCAGAGCGGCTTTTGAAGTTTGCTATAGAAAAAAAGGCGAACGGCACTGGCATGGCAGTGGAGTACCACTTTATGAAAGATAACATGAAGGCCTTGGGCATTGAGCGTTTAGCAATCCGAGACATAGCGAAAGACCAGATCCCGGATCCGATAAAAAAGGCGTTGGGGTTTGACAGCAAGTCAGAGCTCGATCCAAGAACCCAGCTAGCGAGAAAAATCTATAGCTACTATGACATCTATAAGCTGCTTGGAACCGAAGGAATAGACAAGGTGATAAAAAAGATCACTCTGGAGATCTCGTTGAAGATCGACCTTCACGGGATCTTTTCAGCAATCGACCTGTATGTGACGGACGCCTCCTGCTTCTTGAACAGACTGCTGTCCCTGGAGGACAATGACAAGCCTTCCCTTGGCGACCTTGGCCTAGACGGAATCGATGCGGCCGTCTTGCTCTGCGGAACCGATATCCCAGATCTGACAGACAGGCAAAGAGATCTCTGCTCTGGAATGCTGTCCTCTGTACCGCTACATATGGCAACCCAAATGGAGATCCCTGTTTCAAGAACTCGAGAGCTCTATGAGAAGTCAGCCCAGTCCCTAAAGATCAATGAGTCCGATTTTTCAAACGCTTTTCTCTTTGCCCAAAGCCTTGGCCTGATCGAAGACGATGACTTCAGTTATAAAGATCTCCTGGGCAAGGACAAGCTTCTGCTTAGCCTATCCAAAAGCCCGATCCTGAAAGCCTCAACCGATCCAAAAGAGATCATCAAGAGCGCTGACTATAAGTCCTTCGCCTTTTCAGTCAGCTCCCTTGTCCAGAGCGTTCAAGCCAATGTGCATCACCTCCGTTCCAACTTCAGATCCATCTGCTCCACTGGCGTAGTCTTCTTCAACAATATAACCTCGCGCTTTGATTCCATCTCAGAAAAGATAGTTGTAGAGAACGGGCGGTACCCTCATGAAGTCTTCGATGATCTTTACGGGTTCCAGTATATCCGCCCCCTGCTCCCCTTGAGCAGCAAGAACGTCACTGAGTTTACCAGCGCCTTGGACTACCAGCTCTACAAAGGAGAAATCTTTGGAGACTACAACGGAGCGCCGCTAACCACTTGGGATCATGACGGCCTAGGAGTGCTGGCAGTGACAGCTCATAACGTCCTGAAAGATCTAATCAGCGAGATCGAGCTTGAAGTCAACCTCTCCTCCAAGCGCCCCATGATAGGCGGATCTGACGATATCAGGGAAAGCGAAGTCCTCCAGCTGAAACTCATAAAGCTCATGCTAAAGCACAAACTCTACTCCCAGTTCACGGACAATGACCTCTTCTTCCATAATCTAATTGCTGTCAAAAAGGAGATCATCATCCGTTCCGTCCTCCATGCCCGCAGGGACAAGTATTCCAGGCCTGACGGGTTCTTGATCACCTGCCTGACCTACGTGCTTAAGGAGTTCATCGATTCCCTGGATCCTTCCTATGACATCGATCCGATGTTCGTGTTGAAGGATATTCATGATTATTTTGGGTTTTAGGAGGGTTGGAGGTTGGGGTTTTCAGGGTTTTAGGTTTTGGGTTTTGCCCTTTGGGTTTTACCCTTTGGTCTTAGATTTTCATGGTTCTAGCGGTTTTAGTAGCCGTTTGACCTTACGTTCTTAACCCCCCTGCTCAGCTTCCGATCCCGGCCTCCCCAATTTCTCATCTTCTCCCCAGGAGGCCATGCGCAGCATGGCCTCCTGGGGAGCCCGGGTTTGCCCTTTTTCTTTTCACGCCCTTTTCTCTGCGCTTCTGCCCTTTTCATTCTACTTTTGCCCTTTTCATTCTACTTTTGCCTTTTTTTACATTTGCCCTTTTCTTTTCACCTCTGCTCTTTTCACTTTTGCCCATTTGCTCTCATCACTTTCTCCCAACTCTGGCTACATAAACGCCTTGACATCACACCCATTTTGTTTTATCATACAGAAGAGTCGGCATATCCAGAACCAATCATATATTTGTCAAAATTTGCAGAAGGGAGCTGATAGGGATTAAGGTTAAACTTGATAGTTCGGCAAATAAAGCTCCAAGCATGTCCAGGCTTAGAATAGCCTTCTTAGGAATGCCCAATTCCGGCAAAAGCTTTGCCATTAGCGTCCTTGCGGAATACCCTGACCAGCTGCTGAAAGCCGCCATAGCGAAGAAGGATAGCGGCACCAAAGTGGCCATTGAGTATCATTTCGTAAGAGGCGGAGCAAGGCTGATGCATATCGAAGATCTGTCTCTGCGGGACATATCTAGCGAGGATATCCCTGAAGAAGTGAGGTCAGTCCTGCTCTTTGACAGCGGTCTGAAAGAGAATACCCAGTACCAGCTGACTAAGAGGATCTACCATTCTGACCTCAGAAACCTCCTCCCTGCCAAGGGCATAGAGATGGTCATACGGAAGATAACTGTGCAGGTAACCATCAAGGCCCAGTACGAAAATTTGTTGGATGCCCATGATTTGTACATAGTTGACGCAAGCTGCTGCTTGAACGGACTTTTGGAATGGGAAAAAGATTATGGACAGGGACAGGATAAGGGAAAGGCGCAGGCCTTTGATAAAATGCTTACCCCAAGCGATATGGGGATAAGCAATATCGATGCAGCGGTTCTGTTTTGCGATGAAAAGCTTCCCAAGCTTTACTATCTGCACTACGAAACCCTGAGGTGTCTGCTTGGCAATGTTCCGCTCTACCTGCTGAAGCGTTCAAAGCTGATAATCCCAGTCCCCAAGTATGAAACCTACAAAAGCGCAACCTATGATCTTCCTATAAGCGAGTCCCACTTTGAAACCGGATTCAAGTTTCTTGCCCAGACTGGGATCAAAGACAAGGATACTTTCCACTCTTACGGCATGGAGTTCTATGGCAAGAAGTCCATGATCCATTGCGTCCCCGTTTGCGCGGTCTTGAATTCTTCCAAAGACCACAAGGAGATCCTAAAAGACCCTTCCTTCAAGACCTTGAGGTTCTCCATTTTCGCTCTCCTTGAAAAGATCGCGAAGGATTCTGACTACCTGAACTCAAGCCTTGCCGCCCTTTTGGAATCAAAGCTTTTTTTCCAAGAAATCCAAGGCAAGATCAGTGTTTTTGGCATTCCGGAAGAGCCTCAAAAACCTAACATCATCAAAGACTTGCTCACCAGCGTAACCATGTCCGCAGTTGCCATGAACGTATGCTGGCCGACATATGAAGAAGATGACATTCTTCGAGATGAAGAAGATGCCCATAAATCTTCTCCTTTCCCTCTGTTCCCATTGCCTTATGCCCTTAGGTCCCCTGACGCTGTCGGTGCCTTGCTCTTGAAGGGAGAGTTCCTTGGCACTCTAAACGGGATGCCGCTTCTTGGCTTGCCTTGGGAAAACCCAGCAGTGGCAATATTGGCAGGCACCGCTTTCAGCGCCATCAGGCATGCGATCTCTGTCACTGATTTGGGAAAATACTTCGAAACCGAGGAAGGGAAGGAACTGTTCCCTGAGCTAAACGAAACGCCAGAAAAGAAAGAGACTCTCGTTCGCCTCCTGCTAAGCAGAAAGCTCTACTCAGATTTCACCGAACCCTTCAAGTATTGCCAAGGCTGTCCCACAGTCCTGCACAGCATAGCCTCCAAAGCCGTGTTCATGAATCGGAGATTTTACTATGCAACAGAAAGCCAGTCTTTCACGAACTGCGTGAACAATGTTTTTTCCCAGCTGTTTAGGAGCATAATGCAAATTTAGTTTATGGCGCGGTAAAATCCACGCAAGTTTGTTCGCCCGCGTCCGAAACAAGCACTGTGAAAGCTCACATGCCTTTTGGCGATTTGCCCTTGGGCAAACGCTACCCCGCGCCTTTTATGGAATTTTTTGATATGCTCCAGATGGCGCTTCCCCTGATTTACGCAGGGAGTTTAGGAGGGCCATGGGGAATCCCATGGCCCTTGGTTTGGATTGGCTTTCTGTTGTTTGGGACGAACCCCCTCTGGGGGGTTCAGGGATGGTCTTTTGTCTAGCGCCGAACGTATGTTTTGTCATAGGGTTGGAGAGTCCTGTTTATCGTTGTATAGGGTTAGTGCGTCGCACAGAGCCAGCAGGGGCGCATAGAGGCAAAGGGACGCATAGAGACAGTTTTTTTCGGTTTTTTATAGAACCAGCATTTCGCGCAGAATCAGTGATTCGCATAGAAACAGTGTTTTTAGTGCCAACGTATCGCATAGAAACAGTTTACCGCATAGGGGGCCAACGCATCGTTTCGCCAATTTCAAAGAGTAAAGGCGGTTGGGAATGGCTTGATTGTTGTCGGGGATCCATATGCTGGGTTTATGCCTTCTGGTGCCTAGATCCATGGAAAGCGTTGCTATGAGTTTGCGGCTAGGGGGTATGTCAGGGTATGGCAAAAGCAAAAAGAGTGAAAGGCGGTTGGGAATGGCTTGATTGTTGTCGCGGATCCATATGCTGGGTTTATGCCTTCTGGTGCCTAGATCCATGGAAAGCGTTGTTATGAGTTTGCGGCTAGGGGGTAAAAACAGGCGTAAATCTGCGAATTCCCCTCCGGGCTCAACGCGGGGCTTCTGCAATTAGACTTTATCGCAAAGGAAGCACTTGGGTCCAATCTCAGTAAGTATAACATTCTATTGTGTGCTGTTTAGGCGCTGACGCTCGAAAAGCTAAAAACCAATACTGCAATAATAATCGGCATCTCAGCCAAGAACAAAGTATTGCAAGATATATCAATATTTCGACATTTAAAGAGCGTACCGGAAAGCGATTCTAGATATTCGCGGCTATCCCAGCCCGTTAACATTTTCCTTGCTCTTGACATAGCTCGGATTTTGTAGTTTAATAGGAACCAACAAAAAAGCCTTGAACGAACTGTCAATAGATTGCTTTGCAATAGGCGCATTTGCGCGGTCAAGGCAAGCATGCTTTATGCTAAGGAAAGGTGATGCAATGGCAAACGCATTCGATGTAGCCGAGTTCATTATAACCATTAGCAAGGATTTTGCTCATATAGACACAAGCAACGTGAAGTTGCAAAAACTGCTGTATTGCGCCCAAGGCAGGTATCTCGCCCGAACTGGCAATCCGCTCTTTGACGCGCCTATCGAGGCTTGGGCTGACGGCCCAGTTGTAAAGAATGTGTACGAAAAGTACCTGGTGTATGGAAGCGATCCCTTGCCATCGCCGTCACGCAACATGGATAGCGCTCTTAACGCCCAGGAATTTGACGCCCTGGTCGATGTCATTGGCGATTACGGGTTTTGCTCTGCATCGGAGCTGCGCGATATAACCCAGCTCGATGGCTCGCCGTGGGCTAACGCGTTTTCTAGCAAAGATGCAAGGCCCGAGATTTCTAACTCTGAACTTCAGACTTACTTCACAACCGTAAATCGCGAGCCCACTTTCAAGGAACGCATGGAAAAGCAAGGAGTGACTGTGGTAGGGCGGCTCGGGCCGGACGGGATGTATGTTATGCCCGCAAGCGAATACGATCCCGATGACGACATCTACGAATCAGATTATGCTGCTCTGAAAAAAGACTGCGCGACAAGGCTCACCGCGACGATTTAATCGATGTAAATCTAATCGCGTAAATACATCAAAGCCCAACGACAAGGCCGCCCAAGAGGTGGCCTTTTTTGTTGGGGATTTTCGGCTAGGGGGTAAAAATAGGCGTAAATCTGCTGGATTAAGCAGCATCTGCAAACGCTTCAATTGCGGGCTTTTTTGAGGGTTTCAGATAATGCTTAGGTCTGGCATGGCAGCATCGAGGCGCTGAAAACTTACGCCCCAAGAGGGCCTGACACCCGCCTTCCCCTCCAGGCTCATGCGGGGCCCTCTGCACTAATCGACGTTTCAGCCAAGAACTAATCATTTCAAGATATATCAATATTTCGACATTTAATGCGTGATTTTCAAGTCTACATTTATGCAACCCCTGATTTGCCGCCATAGCCAGCCCCCAAACCCACATTAGTCCGCCTTTATTCCAGCCCATTAACGCTCACTTGTCATTCTTGACATGGCTCAGATTTTGCATTATAATAGCACACGTTGCGAGCTTTGCGAAATTTGTGCACCTCGCATAGCTTGCCGCAAGTCAAAATCGCCGCTGGAAGCGGCTATTTTTTCGTTCCAAAAACAGCATGGCACCTAAAATCTGTTTATTATATCCATGCACCCCCGAAAGCATGCTCGTGAGCAATGAACTCGTTCAACTATGCGGCTCTTTTCTCATTGCCATGGCACTCACTGGATCAATCGCATTATTTCCACTTCAGGGAAATTTTTGCGGTTTTTCAGGCAATGATCTATTTATTAATCTATAACCCCTGCCTCCGCGCCAGGCCAGCCCCCGAACTTCTCGCAATTCACTGGGATTAGCCTGGCCGAATAGATTGCTATACGGGCATATCCGAAATTGAGAAAGTTTTGCCGCTCCCCTAGCGCTGCAGCCAAGCGCTGAAGCATTGGCAATCTCCAACATCTCGCCTGATCCGAGGTCTGCGCTCTCTCAAATCTCAGTTCCAGGCGCATCCGGGAGGAACTATGAAACTGCCCCCATTTTTGAAGAAATCAGATCCTGTGGCGCTGGTGGCGCCATCAGGCCCTCTGCCAGAGGGCCGTCTGGAGCAAGCCGTGGATAGCGTCCGCGAGCTTGGGCTTGAACCTATCGTCTACCGTTCCTGCCAGCTCAAGCATGGCTACTTCGCTGGCAATGACGAAGACAGAGCCAGATGCCTCCAGGCCTCATTTGACGATCCGGATTCCAAGGCTGTCATATCCATCCGTGGAGGCTATGGCGCGCATAGGCTCTGGAACCTGGTCGATTATGACGCAATCGCCGCCACTGGCAAAGGCTACTATGGCTACTCAGACATTACAGCAGTGCACATGGAGCTTAACAGGAGAGGCCTGATAACATGGCATTCTCCCATGCCCAGCACAGAATGGTACAAAGGGCTTGATGACTATACATTGGAAAGCCTAAAAAGAGCCCTTTTCGGCCCATTGCCAGATTGGCTTGAAAATCCCCCTGGCGTTCCAATGGAGACAGTTGTCCCTGGCAAAGCCATAGGCACCCTCATCGGAGGAAACATGTCCCTCGTGGCTTCAACCCTTGGCACCCCCTATGAGCTAGATACAACAGGAAAGATTCTTTTTCTTGAAGACGTGGATGAACCTCCGTACCGCATAGATCGCATGTTCCTTCACTTAAAGCACTCCGGAAAGCTGGATGACTGCGCAGGAATAATCCTAGGCCCCTTTGTGGACTCTGTTCCCTCAAATCCCAACGCCACCCTCACTTTGGACGAGATCATAGAAGAGCTCCTGGGTTCTCTCGGAAAGCCTGTCATTAAAGGCTTCCAGTGCGGTCACGCTCTTCCAACAATGTCCATCCCCCTGGGTGCGCAGGTTCTGCTTGACGCTGACAATGGCATAGTGCAGGTGCTTGGCGTATAATAAATTGATTTGAGGTTTTTATGCTAAAAGAGCTAAAAGACGATATCGAAGAACTCATAAAAAAACGCTCCGGAAACTTTAGCGTCCTGATCCAGGATCTAAGCTCGCAAACCCCCGTTTGCGATATCAACTCGGATAGGAGTTTTGTATCAGCCTCTGTGATCAAGACTCCTATCATGCTTTGCCTTTTAAATCAAGTAGGAAAAGGGCAGCTCTCCTTATCTGACGAACTTACGGTCTCCGAAGTCCTAGATGACTCCCTGACCTTCAAGAAGCCAAGATCGGCTACCCTCCATGAGCTCGTTACCTGGATGATCATAGATTCCGACAATACCTCGACTAACGCCCTGATACGCCTGCTTGGCTTTGACCAGATCAATGCCTATATCCAGGAGCTAGGCCTTGCCCATACCTCGCTCCAAAGGCTCATGCTTGACTTCGATGCCATAAAGCAAGGCAAAAATAACTTCATCCAGAACAGGGATCTTTTCATCCTGTTCAAAAAACTTTTTGCCAGATCCATCCTAGCGCCGCCCCTGTGCGACTTAGCCATCGGCATTCTCCTAAAGCAGCGGGACACCAAATGCCTGCCCAGGCTCATCTGGGAAGACGGAGTATCTTTCGCCCATAAGACTGGAGGCCTGGATTACCTCCGCCATGATACTGGAGTCATGATCCTCAACAGCAAAAGCATATTTATAGGGGTGCTCTCCGATAATTGCGACGCCATCGAAGGGTACCCGGATCTAATCGGCGAGATCGGACGCATTGCCTTTGATTTCTTTATTTGACAGGAGCGCTCTCATGAAGGCAGTAGTAATCAATGACCTGGCACCTCTTTACACTAAGCCCGACAAAGACTCAGAGCTGGCTGACGAGGCTCTTTTTGGCATGGTCACCACCGTCTTGGATGCAGAAAAGAACAAAGATTTTTTCTTAGTAGAAACTCACTATAGGTACCAAGGGCTCTCCCCTTCTTCCTGCTACCTGCTAGACCAAGACGCCATCTCAACTTGGGAAAGCTTAAAGAAATGGACAGTCCAAGTCAACTACCTGGATGTCAGAAAAGAGCCCCATGTCATCGCTCCTACCTTGGCCAGCCTCACAAGAGGAGGGCTCCTTGGCCAGATCGAAGGAGAATCAGATCATGACGGCTGGACGCTCATCCAGCTTCCCTGCGGCAGAAGAGGCTATGTCAAGACTCCCTGCATCAGAGAGCAGATCACGTCCTGGAACAAACAAAATGAATCCTCTCTCCGCAAAGCCCTGACAGATACCGCCAAGCTCTACATTGGAACCCAGTATCGCTGGGGCGGCAAGTCCCCCCTAGGCATTGACTGCAGCGGCTTGACCTCCGTCTCCTATCTCCAAAACGGCATACTTATCTATAGGGACGCCAGCATAAAAGAAGGCTTCGAAATGCGCCCTATCCCTCTAGACCAAGCCAAAGAAGGCGACCTCTATTTCTTCAAAGGCCATGTAGCCATGTGCCTTGGAGGCCGAGACTTCATTCACTCCACAGCCTATAGGCTCAGCCCCGGCGTGACATTCAACAGCCTGGATCCCGACAGCCCCGCATATAGGCCGGACTTGGTAGAGGATTTCAAGACGGCGGGAACGATATTCTAGATAGGCAATCGCAACTTTTAACTCCATACACTTCAAGGCGGCGCAAAGCGCCGCCTTTTCTTTTGCCTTTGATCTTAGCTGAACCCTGGCGAGATCTCAGGAAATGAATCGCTGTTTTTAGACTGCGGCTCTTGATCTGTCTTGGCTCTGACTTGCCTACTGCTCTGTCTCGCCTTGCCCTATCTCTCACTACTGCTCCTTCACATCCTCCGAATCTAAAAATCCCTATTCTCCAAGCTTGCATGCTGCCTGCTTATTTCACTTTTTGAAACATAATTAGCTATTGACAGATAGATTGCTTTTAGCTACAATAAACGCATCGACTCTATCCGCCATGATTCGACTCGAGTTTTCACCAAAGATGATATATTTAGTATATTTTATCGAATCCAAAACTAACGAAGCATTGAGAGCTTCTGCCAAACTTCCAGGAAAGCACCAAGCGCCCTGGAATTCCCTTGGGTACTGCTTTAAAAAGCGGCTAAACTTCATTCGCCTTTTCGCCAAGGTTTAAGGCCTATAAGAAAAAAGCATGCAATGCCCGCACCAACTTAATAGCGAGCCCTTGAGCGTCTATCCCGTTCTTTCTCACTCACTTGTTTTCGACAAATCGACAATACCATTATACGCTATTCGCTCAAATCTTTTCTAGAACTTGATTCTGGATTCTGCAGCAAGAACTCCATCAAGGCCCTAAAACCCAAACAAAAGCTTGCATCGCCCGCCTTTTGTCCGACTATATTCGACTTTGGTCTGACCGAAAGTCCCTTCATGGAATAAATTGCTTTTACCAAAGCCGCAAAACAGCGTTGACTAATAGCGAAATTTGTAATAAAATATAATCACGAATGCTTAGAGCAATTTCCTTATATATACATAAAATGTCCGCCGCAAGCTCTCCAAAAGTCCATAGAGTCAAGGCTAAAAAAGCCTGCTTGCCGGTCGGACAGTTTTCCTGGCCGAAGCGTCCAGCAAATCTTGATGCGCCTCGGTCGCTGCCGCAGAATCACATAATCAGGGCTCGCCCTGTTGCCCCCATTTGTTTCTTGCATTTGAAAGCTCCAAACGTAGTTAAGCGCACATCCCAAAACGAATATGACTCACAAGTCGCGGCTCAGAGTTTTGGGATCAATGGAGGTACGCATGAATATCACCGTCAATCGCGACATATATAACGCTTTAGAGATAGCCAGGATCGACACCAGCGCTGATTCCGTCAGAAGCGTCGTCAAAGAATGCATCGTCAGCTTTGACAAGGTAGTAGACGGCTTGCAAAACAACCAATCGCCTGAATCTAAAGCAATCATAGATAAGATAAAAGAAATCACAACAGTAATAAAAGAATACTTTGACCCGTCAGATCAAACGTGGCAGCTTACCTTGCCTATCGAATACTTTTTTGCCATAAACGTGGCCGTGCCCTCATATATCCGTGACAAGATTGAGTTTGTCAAAGTAGGAATCGTCTACTCGCTCCATAATAGAGGCTATATACCGGAGATCAAGAAAAAGCCAAAGCCAGTGGAATCCAAACTCGTGCCAAATAAGGGTGATTACGTGCCATCTTTCGGAGTTAGCGCAGACGTCAAAGAAGCCTTGAACTCATATATGACTAATAACAAATGCAATATGCGGACAGCGATTACCGATTTCGTCGTGCACCTAGGCTCCGTCATAGCTACTACAACAAAGGAAAACCAAGAGCTAGGCGGTGACGTGGTCAAAAATTTGGTCATCAGAAAACTTAAGGACATAAAGCAAGTGGCCAGCAAGTTCATGGTCTCTAAACGAGCCGAACAGCACATAGATTTCAATGTCAACATAGACTCCTTAATCTCTTCCGACTATTCCTTCTATTTCACCCAGAATGACTTCCTGAGAACCGCCGTCATCTATGGGCTCTATGACCATGGCTATCTCCCCAAGCTCAACTTGGAATCGCTAAAGCCGATCAACAACCAGTACTCAGGCGCTGTTTCCCCAAATCCAGAGCCCAGGAAAATCCAGACCGGGGCTGCCAACAATGTTAAGCTCTCCATGGAAGACAAGAAGTTCAAGTACCTGGCTGACGGGTTGGAGAAGGACTTGGCCGCCTTGATCATAGACTACATCGCAATGAATGAGGACAAGCCCAGAAGCAAGCGGATGGCAATCTCCACTTTCAACAAGATAATTGACACAATTTAAGAGCTTTACACAGCCAGCGAAGCTTACCCCAAGCCTAGCTGGCTTTTTTTGATTTCAGGATCTATGATAAATTTAACCTCTCCCGCGTCCAAGTAACTCCCCGCCTTTCGCCCCCTCTTTCTGTAGCCGATAATAAAAAAGAGGCTTGTCCAGCAGAAATACATCTCGTTTTGAGATGAATCCCTCCAGGCAAGCCCTAACAAAATCAACTCTTGAAATGCCCAGATTTAACTCCCGCCTATCCCAGCGCCTACAGCTGGGACGGAGGAAGCTTCATCTCCTACATCCCGCAGATGATGCACTCCGCATTCTTGTTTCTCAGGCTTGCCTTGTCCTCGTAGATCATAGGGAATCCGTTGTCCTCGTATACCAGGATCGGAACGTCTGCACACCTTTCCGTGTATTGGTTTACCAAAGTGTCTACCGCCATGGTAGCTATGTGGGTGTTCAAAGTCTTGACAGCTGGCTCCTTGACTCCATGCCCTGATACGTACCCTTTTTGGACAAGCCCGTTCCTGACAGCCCCATCTGGGTGAAGGTCTTTGGCGATCTCGTTGTAGCTGAGCCGCTTGAGACAGGTCAAGCAAATGTTGTCTCCCATTCGGACCAGGATCACCTCTCCGCTCATGTCAACGATCTGCCCCTCGTCAACTGTTATGTTGACCCCAGCCGTGATAAAGGGAACGTAATACTCAAAGGCTAGCTCCTGTATCCGGTACCGGGAGGCGTGGTTGTCTGTTGCGATTATGATCCAGTCAGAACTGGCAAATACATGGCGAGCGGATTCGTCAAAAACCGAGATAGGATATGCATTTACGCAAGCCTTAGGGTTGATCTTTTCCAAAGATTCCTTGATCGCCTCAACCTTCAACCGTTTCCCTCTGGCGTCTTTGTATGTCGCCCCTACAATCCGATTCAAATTGGAGAGCTCCAAAGTATCGAAGTCTATGAGGTTAATCTGGCTAAAGCCCATGTGGATCAGATGCTCTCCTATAATAGAGCCTATTCCCCCAACGCCAGCAATCGTGATCTTTTGGTTGTTAGCAATAAGCCTCATGTTTTCAAGCCCAAGCGCCAAAACACTCCTATGGAACATTCCGTTAATATCGTTCGTTACAAGATCCTCCCCTGATGACGAGTCGTCAGGGGAGGGAACGCGCTCTGAAGGCTTCTGCGTTTTGATCAAAGCTGGGTAGTGGCAAGCCCTTCCCCTATCCACGTCCCAGATCCTGGCCTTGTATGCCGACCTAGTGAATACAATAGAGCCATAGTTCAGTTCCGGGGCCGTATTGTAGAGATAGTGAGCGAACGTGGACTCGTCATTGTCATCTCCGCCTGAGAACCAAGCGTTTGATTCGCTGAAGGGATGCGTATGGACGTCAAAAACTGTATCTACGTCAAAGCGACTGTCCGCCTCTATCAAAACCTGCTCCATGAACCTTTTGTCAACCTGGAGATGGGCTGCGCTTTGGGATCTGTACCATGTTGGATATAAAGCCTCCACTACAGTAAAGATCACCAGCTCCCCAATGTCATGGCGCTTGGCTAGAAGGCAGGCAAAGTACTCGTTGCTCAGGTCTCGAAGAAGTCTGCCTCTGAGGTTGGCTAGAGCCTGGTTGGCAAACCTGATCTCAAACCTGCGGTTGCGTGTTGTCATGATTTCTCCTTATAAAAGCTTGCTTTGGGCCGCAAGCCAGGCTTCTGATTAATCTAGCTCAACCTTTTTTGCCAGCAAAGTTTTCGGCTGAGCGTTCGTCAGTAGAAATCTCAGACTTGGCTCTGGGCCGCAGCCCAAAGCCAAGTCGAATTTAAAGATCAGCGCCAGAGCGATGCTGAGAGCCCAAATTTTAAGCGAAAGCTCCAATTCTTTTCACTCACTGGCATAGCGCTATCTGTTCTTACGCCTCAAGCGGGAACGTAAGTACGTCAATTGCGATGTGGATAAGGTGCAGGAGGTTGTCGCCCTTTCTCCAGTCACCTGACTTCTGGGATTTCACTGGCTGCCAGCACCCGGGCTTGATGTGAGTGCAATACCAATTCCATTGGGAGTCTGCCATGGCTCTCATCTCTTCTTCAGTTTCTCCAAAAGCGCCTCCATAGCCTTTGGCGAAGAAGTGGGAGGCGTTCTGGGGTGCCTTAAGGCTGGAGGGGAGATAGAATCCGTTTGTAGGCAAGACCGGGTACTGCGTAGGGAAGATCATCATCATCCGGACTGTTTTCTGGGTGGGGTTCGCCTCAGCCCAGGCATCGGGGAGCCTGAAACCGTTGAAGATAACCCAGTTGTAGTCATCGTCAACCTCAACCTGTTGGCCAGAGAAGATTTCAGCTGATGCTGCTGCCGATTGCTCCAATATAAGGTTTTTCTGCGCCTTCGACCTGTGGCCGAAGTAGGCGCTCGCCTTGTTGCGGTCAGGGACAGACCTGAACCTGCTATTGCTGTCTACAGGAACCTGCTCACCAGGCTTGATGTACCTCAAGCCGCCTGCCTGGTTTTCTTGCAAAATAGCCCTGGAGCCGGGTTTGGCGTCACCGGCAGCAGCGGCGATCACCTCGCGCGTGGGGTTTGAGCTGGGGAGAGACACGAGCTTGCCATTGACAAGAACATGGGGCATAATAGATTCTCCTTTCGGTTATGTGAGCTTTTCGCATTAGTAGTGATTTCTTTTCTTGATGTTCTGGAACCTGGTGTTGTTGGCGGAATCGACCTGGACGCGCTCGTCTGGCTTGATATACCTCAGAGCTTTCTAGAAGCTGGTCACTGACAGCCTCTGAGCGGATGCAGTAGGCGGCTCCGGGGTTTTCGCGAGCGCATCGATCAATATGGTTCCTGAGCTCTGCTTTGACAGCATGTCCGACATGGCTGACTGGAAAGCGGCAACCTCAACCCTGATGCCCTTCTGGCGCAACTCTGCCACGACTGGAACAAAGTCCGCGTCTCCAGTAACCAGAACCATTATGTCAGGCTTAATGTCAGCGCAGGTTTTCATGATGTCGAGAGTCATCTCGACTTTGAAGTCGCTGTTATTGACCAGGGCTTTCTCGCGGACTATGTAGCCGGCGGCCCAAAGCTTTGAGATTTCATCGCTCGACTGGCGCGGGTTGCGCGAGTCTATAGGCGCATAGGCGAAAGCGACCTTAAGGTTGCGCCCCTCATCTATATCTGCCAGGTAGCTCAGGAAGGATCCGAAGTTGAGTCCTGCGTGGTTGCTCTCTGCCTGAGCGGCGATGCTTCCGTAGTCAAGGAAAACTGCTACGTTGTTCATTTGTTGATTCCTCCTTTAAAGATTGGGAGAGTCGGAGAGCTAAAGCTTCAGGAAAGGCGCCGACAAGATCTGGGCTTGAAACCAAGATGTTGTCGAGTTGTCGAATCAAGGAATGGCAGGAGCTCTAGGGCGGGAACTCCTGGGATGCTGGGAAGAAAAATCAGTCGGTTACAAGGTATCAAATAGTGAAGGGGAAAAGGAATAGTTGATAGTGCAAAAGAGAAGACCAAAAATCGAAAAGATGGCGGAGGCTGGAGGGGCAAAACAATGGGCGGTTAAAAATGGCTCATCTACAGGATATCAAATAGTAGAGGCGAAAAGAAATAGATTTTATTGCAAAAGAGGGGTTCAAAAATCTAAAAGATGGCGGAGGCTAGAGGGAAAAGTAGCGAGCGGTGAAAAAAGGCTTATCTACAGGATATCAAAGAGCAAGGCCAAAAAGATATAGCTTAAATTGCAAAAGAGCAACCCAAAAATCCAAAAGACAAGTGCTAAACCTGCACCAGCTATCCGCCTAAGGCCGTCAAACTTCAGCTTTGCAAGTTGCGCAAGCTAAAACTGAAAGGCGGTATCGATGGAAAACCTTCATGTCGTTTCCTGTAAATTTGCCCAAAGGCAAGCATGCTGGTCTTCCTGAACTCTGCGCTTCATTTTTATGCCCTATCACGCCTATGCCCAGCTCTCATCTCTCCGTCTCCCGCCTTGCTGCCTTCTATCCTAACTGACCTTCTGTCACTCCTGCCTTATTGTCCTTCCCGCCTCTTCCCGCGCCAGATTCTCTCCCAGCCCAAAAGAACTCGACAAAAAAGACTTGACAAGCATCTAAACTGGTTATAGACTAACAAAGTGTGCTTATCTGAAAACCAGGCCTTCGCTCTTGAGCACAAGTTAGAACCCAGCCCAAGCAACTAAAGGCGCCGGAAAAATCCGGGTGTTTGCTCGCAGAAGCCCGAGCAAACTAGTTGAAGCATTCGCCAGGATTTTTCCGGCGCCATTTCGGAATTTTGGGATATGCACTAGGATAGCGATTTGCACTAGCAAACTGCTGGCTCAGCAACTGCAGATTAGTTAATTTGAGTATATTCACCGCCCAAAAGCTTTCTTTTTCGTCAAATTGCCAATAATGATCGCTATTTATCTTTAAACCCCCAGCACCCTGCCTAATATTTTCGCTCTCCCTACACATGCGCCTTCGGTGCGCCCGTAGGGCGCCACGGCAGCGGAGCTGCCGCTCTTTGCTTTTTCTTTGTCTTTGCCTTTGCTTTTTCTTTACCTTCTTAGTCTTTACCTGCCATCTATCTTTACCCTTTGCCGACCCTCTACACCCCAGGGCGGCTCTCTTTGGAGGAATCTATCATGAAAGAGAAACTAGATGCCTTGCTTGCCTCCGGTGAGCAAAGAATCGCTGAGGCTTCGACAGAAGCCGAGCTTCAGGAAGCAAAAACCGCGCTTTTAGGAAAGCAAGGTTCTCTCGCCGGGATCATGAAGGAAATGTCCAAGCTTGATCCAAAAGAAAAACCCGTCGTAGGCCGCGTTGCCAACGAGGTGAAAGTCCGCTTCACCAGCCTTATAGAATCAAAGTGGGAGGAGCTCAAGCTCAAAGCGTCTGAGATCTCTCCAGATTTCGATTGCACTGTCCCAGGCATTCCTCCTTTGCGTGGCGGACTGCATCCTATCACCCAAATGAGCTATGACCTGAATGACGCGTTCCGTTCCATGGGCTTCGAAATATTCCAGGAAAACGACATCACAAGCGAGCTCTACGGTTTCGACAACCTCAACTTCCCTCCAGACCATCCAGCCAGGGAAAGCATGGACACCTATTGGCTTGAAGGGCATGACAAAGGTAGAGGAGGAGACAGGCTCTGCCTTCGCCCCCATCTGACCGGAGCAAGCGTAAGATACCTTCAAACCCATAAGCCTCCATTCCGCTTCGTCTACCCCGGCAGAGTCTTCAGGAACGAAACAACAGACGCCAGGCATGAGCGGGCGTTCTTCCAGTACGAAGCGCTGATAGTCCAGGAGGACTTCACCTTCTCAGCTGGGAAAGTCATGATAAAAAGCATTTTGTCAAAAGTCTTCGGAAGAGATGTCCCCGTCAGAATGAGAGCCGGTTTCTTCCCATTTGTAGAGCCAGGGTTTGAAATTGACATGGGCTGCCTGGTCTGCGGCGGCAAAGGTTGCAGCGTCTGCAAGCACGTGGGATGGATCGAGATCATGCCAGGCGGCACCCCGCATCCTAACGTCATAAAAGCCGCAGGCCTTGACCCTGACGAGTTCACGGGCTTCTACGTTAACATAGGGCTCGACAGGCTTGTCATGATGCGCTATGAAGTGGATGACGTAAGGCTTTTCCATAGCGCCGACCTAAGATTCCTGACCCAATTCTGCTAGGAGGGGAGAACCATGAAGCTATCGCTCAACTGGATTAAAGACTACGTAAAGTTGCCGGAAGACATGGATATGGCCAAGCTCGCCTACGATCTGACCATGTCGACCGTTGAAGTAGAAAGCGTCACAGATCTGGCCCGAGAGTTCGACGGCATGGTCATAGGCCAGATCACCGAAGTCCTGCCCCACCCAGATGCCACCAAGCTCAGGATCTGCAGGACAGACCTTGGAAGCGAAACCAGGGATATCGTCTGCGGAGGCATAAATCTCTCTCCAGGCATGAAAGTGGCAGTAGCCTGTCCAGGCGCCAAAGTTCGCTGGCACGGCCAGGGAGAACTAGTAGAGATCGGAAACGCCAAGGTAAGAGGCGTGGAATCTTACGGCATGATCTGCGCTTCTTCTGAGATCGGGCTTTTCGACCTGTTCCCGTATACCGAGGACGCTACCATCGTAGATCTTTCAGAGTTCGATGCCGATCCCGGAACGCCCCTTGCAAAAGCTCTCTCTCTTGATGACATCATCCTGGAGATCGACAACAAGTCCATGACCAACCGCCCAGATCTCTGGGGCCACTATGGAATAGCCAGAGAGCTCTCAGCTCTCTATAGCTTGCCCTTGCTGGAGTTCGAGCCTTTCAACTCGAGTTCCATCCCGCCCCTGACAATCTCCGTCCTTGATCCCCAGCGTTGCCCCCGATATATCGGAGTCAGGATCGAAGGGCTCTCAGTAAAACCCTCTCCATTTGAGCTTCAGTCCCGCATCTGGAGAGTAGGCATGCGGCCAATCAACGCTCTCGTAGATATCACCAACTACGTAATGCTAGCTACAGGCCAGCCAACCCATGCCTTTGACTCTGACAACATCCAAGGGCACATTACTGTCAGACGCGCCAATCCAGACGAAAAGCTCCTGCTCCTCAATGACAAGGAGCTAAGCCTCTCCACCGAAGATCTCGTCATCGCAGATGACGAGTGCGCGGTAGGTCTTGCCGGAGTCATGGGCGGCGCCAAAGACTCGGTGCTTCCGACAACCAATAAAATCATCCTTGAAATCGCAAACTTTGAGGCGCTAGCCATCAGAAAGACAGCCGCCCGCTATGAGACCAGAACAGAAGCCGCAACCAGGTATGAGAAGGCCCTTGATCCAGAAAGATGCGCTCAAACTCTCTCCCTTGCCATGGGCCTCTTCTCAGATCTCTACCCAGATGCAATCCTCACCGGCTTCTCTGATAGCTATCCTACTCCTCTCACTAGAGCGTCTGTAACTGTCTCCCTTGATTGGCTAGCCAAACGCCTTGGCAAAACAATCCCGAACGACGAGATCCAGGATAAGCTCCAGAGATTGGGCTTCACAGTCACCTTCGCCAATAACGCTCTTAACGTCGTAGCCCCGACCTGGCGCTCCACCGGCGATATCGAGATCAAAGCGGATATCATGGAGGAAGTCTCAAGGATGCATGGGTTCGAAAACTTCGAGCCAACTCCCATAACAACTTCCTTTACATCTTCCATCAACCAGATCGATCTGGATCTGGAGCGCAAGATCAAGGAGTACCTAGCCTTCCGTTGCGGAATGCAGGAAGTCTTCACCTATCCCTGGATGACTGCATCCTATGTCACAGCTATCCTCCAGGATGATTCCAGCATTCTCTCCCTGGCTACCCCTCCTTCTCCTGACGAGAAGCAGCTCCGTTCCTCCCTGATCCCGAACCTGGCAAAAGCAGTCCAAGTAAACCAGCGCAACTACAGTGAGTTCTCCATCTTCGAGACAGCCTTGCTCCTCCAGGATAAGGATTACTCTACCCCTTACGATCCCAGGGAGTCTCTTCCCTCCCAGCGCAAATGCCTGGCCGGAGCTTTCGTCTCAGATCCGCAGAACCTAATCTCTTCTTTCCGCAAAGCAAAAGGCATACTTGAGTCTCTGCCTCGCTATGCCCATATAGCCCCTTACGATTTCATAAAAACCAAGAAGCCGGTCTGGGCCGATCCAGTAGTCTGGCTTAACATCGTCCAAGACAATAATATCATAGGCAACCTTGCCCTTCTCCAAAAGAAGGCCGCCATGGATTGCGGCATCAAGAACAAGCAGGTTCTCTTCTTCGAGCTTGACCTGGAATCCCTCGTTCCATTCCCCTCCAGGTCAAACAAGTTCACGCACCTGCCTGAGTATCCAATGACTGAGTATGATATCTCCCTCCTCTTTGACTCTTCAGTCGCCTGGAAGGATATCCTCTCTCAAGCCTTCCCGAAAGAGCACGACGAGCTTATCCAGTCCGTCTCCTTCGTAGACGAGTACAAGGGCAAGCAAGTCCCAGAAGGCAAGAAGTCTGTCACCCTCAGGCTAGTCATAGGCTCCCTGCAGAAAACCCTCACCTCCAGCGCCATAGAAAGCGCCGCCAACTCTGTAGTCAAGCGCCTGGAGAAGAGCTTCGGAGCGGAGTTCAGGAGCTAGAAAATAAAAAACAAAAACAAAAATAAAAAGCAACAAAAAGTCCGAAGCCAAAGGCTTCGGACTTTTTGTCGCTTTCGAAAAGAATCGCACTGCCAGAATATCAAGTCCCTTTCAGGACACATCCAAGCCTCGAAAGGCAGGAAGCACTTTAGAAATCCATCGCCTACCTGAGCATTTATCAGCCCAATCCCTTGCGGGTTCCCCATGACTGAGTGTTGCAGGAATGCTTCATCATCGATTGCAACTTTGGAATTCAAATCCCACTCAGGAAGGTAGCGTACTAGAATTCGTTTGGCAATTTCAAATCCATGTCTGGAGTTTGCCATAACGTTTTCAATTTGATTATTTCAGCTCCCTCAATTACATCATCAGTAAACTACAATTATTTTTTTCAAAGCCCTTTTGGGTGACCACATCATACTATAACTATTTTTTTACACCTTTTAGCAGAATACTCCAATTATTTTTTTCAAAGCCCTTTCGGGTTGAGCATCATATTTCAATTATTTATACGGCTGTACTGAGCCATCATTTCAAATTCCTTGCGGAAACTTCGATATTTAATCACAACACTGCAAGATTTTTTTTAAAACCCTTTCAGGGAACTCATAAAGGGATTACTTAGCCAACATTTCAAATCCCTTTCGGGCTTACTGTAAAGGATTACAGCAAGTACTAAGCCAAAAGCTCTGATTCCTTGTGGAAAATCAATCTTTATCCACATCAGGTAGAGTATAGCATTTTATAACTTCAAAACCCTTTCGGGCTCAGCTTATTGGCCAGATAATTTCCATTCTTTAGTGAAAAAATCAATTAAAGCCATTCGTCGAAATAACAGCGAGATGAATTGCAGAGGAATTTTTTTTTCAAAACCTTTTCAGGTAGCAATTCTGGCTTATGTCAGCGGAATCTAAAGTCAATTTCAATCCCTTTCAGGATATGCCTGGCTTGGCGTTTTCAAAAACCTCGCTAGCCGTATGGATTCACTATAGCAGGTAGAGTTATTTACCTATGTTAACCTCAAACCCCTTTCGGGATCGCTTGGCACCTAAAAAAGCTTTATGCGCTTCACTTGCACCGATTATTTCGACAAGTGGCTGAGCGTCAGGCATGAAACCGTAGTCGAACTCTAAATCTTCGTGAGCAAAGCAGCTAGGAAATATTAAATTTCAAAACCCTTTCAGGAATGTCATCAGAATCCAAGCAAAGAATTTGTGAAATGATTCAGAATTTAACTCCCTTTCAGGAATTACACTGGCGATCTCTCAAACGCGGAATCCTTACCAGCCAGGACACTCCTACAACAAGAAAAACTTTCCGCTCGTCAGTATGCTAAGTGCATACCCCAAAATTCATGCAAAGTCACAACGAAAGTCATCGATGTTTGTCTCAGGCTTCTGCGAGCAAACTTGCGACGCTTCT
>JAISWZ010000205.1 GCA_031270945.1 Clostridiales bacterium
GCGTTTCTTGGCTTGCCCTGCTCGCTCTGAGGGATAGAAGCCTGGTGGTGCGACGAGATGAGTGCATTCATCATTCTCGCTGGGAGATCGGTCGGCTCGCTTTGGCCGACAGGATCGACCGGTGCTTTGAGTTTCATGATGGGATGTTTAGAAGAGTCTTCTCATCATTGCCTGTCCTATTCAGACAGGCTGCTTTCGCTAACAATGAGAAAATTCTAAAGCCCATCGCCTTGCGAAATTCTGGATCAGAATTCTTGCTGTCGGTTTCAGCCAAGTGGCGCTGCTTTGGCAGTGAATTCTATGGCGTCATCCTTAACGGTGTAAGTGCCGCCAAGCACTTTGGTGAAGAAGTCAATCGGGACGAAGGTTCTGTCGTCCTTGATTGATGGCGCTACATCCAGCTCTACGCTGTCATAGTTCAAGTCGCCAATGTTCAAAAGATGCACATCTGTGCCTTTGGCTACGGTGACTTTTCTTGTTGCGTCATCCCAGCCTACAACGTAGCCTAAGCCTTCCACTACTAGCCTCAGTGGAACCATGACCATTTTCTTTTCAGTGTAGGTTTCATCGACGGGAAGAGCGTAAGTTGCCAATTCGGCTTCAGTTGTCGCGGCTATTTGGGGTTCCGCTGAAGCTTCTGGCGTCTCTGTCGGCTCTTCTTGGGCTGTGACAGATGCTTGGCTGTTCTTTCCTAGCAAGACCACTTGTGTTGCTGTAGCTTGGGCTGGGAAGCTCATGGCTACTGGGCCGTACCAGAGAAGAAGGTCGATTCCTGCTTTTACGTCATCCGCGTTGTGAATCAGTCGCGTCTTGAACGGGGATATTGCGACATCCTTAGGAATGGTTACCCAAACAGATCCGCCGTCAGTCAGCACCCTGATCCCGTCATCCTTAGCTTCCACTTCCTCCACTATCGAAAAGAGGGGAGGGGTTGACTCTTCAGATATGTCACAGATGACCGCAAGCGCATTGGATTGCGGAGGAAGGCTTCTAGTCTCAATAGGGCCATAGTAGCATATGACAGTTTGCCCTTCTCTTTCTTTCACTTCAGTTGGAGCTCCTGAAGAAGATGTTGCGACATATGTGGCGGGGGTGACATGAAGCCTGACGATCTGCTGATCGCCGTTTGCGTCTTTTTCTGACTGGACTTCAATATCGTACTCCGCATCCGAGATTTTTGTTACGTCTGTTATAGTCCCTTTAATTTTCTTTGGCTTCGCCGCGTCGTTTCCTGGCAGCAGGCTTGCCGCTGAAACGGAGGCGAGATTTCCTGCGATTACCATTGCCGCAATGGCTATCGCTATTAATTTCTTCATCGTTTTGCTCCTTTCGCAACGTGCATGTCCCAGAATTCTTAAGGCTAGAAACCCTTTGAAGGCTCAATTCGGATTTCCCAAGCCCCGCAAAAACTTTGGGAATGCTCTTGTCTTCGTTCGCGAGTATATAATGCTGGGTCAACACTTATAGTATACGCAGCATTTAAAAGTTTATTTCAGGCTTGGAGAGTTTGGAGGCTAGAAATAGGCTTGAAAGAATGGCGTGATTGCGGGACTCGCTGAAAGCGGCTTTATGAGAAATGGCGGACTTATGGGGTTCTAGGCCAGTACGGGAATTTATGGACAGGAATATGACAATTTTGTTTCGTTAAACGCTAAATGGCAATATATAGGGCAATATTAGCATTCAGGCTTTGCAAAGCCCATGGATTCCCGACGCAAAGCCTATGGATCCCCGATGCAAAGCCTATGAATCCCCGATGCAAAGCCGGATACAGCTACAGTCCTGGGTTCCAATAAGAATTGCTCTGTCACAGCATCAGCAATCTCTACCGAAAGCTCCTAAAATGACCAAACGCCGTCCAGAATGCCATAAGCCGCCATGCTCTTCAATCCCTGGCCATCCAAGAAAACCCCCAACCCAAACCCAAAAGGCAAGCCGCTACGCGGCTTGCCTTTTGTAATTTACAAAGATACGCGCTTTCGGGCTTTGATCCACTCTTCCAGAACCTTGTTGTTTTCCTCTCCTGTCGGGCCGTTGATCTGACGAGGAGTGTCAATGAACTTAACCGCTATCGCAAGGGCTATCTCTCGGCTGGTTAACCAGGCGCTGAGGCAAAGGACGTTGGCTTTCTGGCTGACTCTGGCGTGTTCCGCCGCAGTGACGGATGTGCAAAGCTCTGAATAGATGCCAGATACCTTAGATGCGGCCGAAGACATGCCTACGCCAGTTCCGCTTGTCAATATGCCGACATCATAGGGAGTGAGCGCTACAGCTCTGCCCAGCATGCAGGCGATATCGGGATAGTCTGAGAATTCCGAATTGGCAACCTCGAGGTTGTCCACTTTGTGGCCAAGGCGTTTCAGCTCTTCAACCAGGTAAAGCTTGAGAGGCGTGCCGTCTTTGTCGCTTGCTATTGCTATCTTCATAAAAGCACCTCGTTTTGTTGCGGGTTCTTGGGCGACAGGGGCGTGTTTGGGGAAGCGGGTAAATAAATAAGTAAGTAAGTAAGTAAGTAAAAATAAGTAAGTAAGTAAAAAGGTCTGGCTTGCGCTAGCTTGGTCAGATGAATCTGAGCTTAGCGGGCGCGACCATGTTCTAAGTACGGGGGAATGCCTGGCTTTAAAGCGAGAAAATAAAATAAAATAAAAAATAAAATAATATTCGCGAAGCTTGCCCGCAATCTAGGATTGCGGGCAAGCTTAGACAACAGCTCTGGAGAAAGCGAGAATCCTTAAATTTATCGAAAACGCTTGTATAAGGGGTATTGCAAGCTCAGCTTGGCGAAGAAGTCTTCAATAGTGAACCTGGCGTCTATCCATTGGCAGAAGGCAACCGGCTTGCCATCCAGGGCGTCAATGTACTTCATGTCGTCGCTGATCCTTGGAGCGGGAATGATCTGGGTTTCATGGCACTTGAGAAAGAAGGCTGCGCCAGCCATGGCGTCTACATTCCAGCATTCTCCCTCTTCGTCGCTTGCCTTGCTGGTTGTGCTTTCGAAGCAATCAAGAGTATGGTTGTAAAGATGGCAGCCTGCGGCGCCTCTGTTGTTGGCGCGATATTCTAGCTCTGCAAGGCTGATTGTAAATGCTTTGGTCGCGGCGGCTGTAATGATTCGAAGTCTTGACTTGCAGTCCAGTATGGCATTTGCGGCGCAAATATCATTTTCAAGGTTTTTTTCGTACCCGCCTTCAGGGAACGAAGGGCATCCAACCCAGGTGATTGTAAGCTTTGGCGCTATAGAAGGATCAGTGAGTATTGCTGATGCTACGTCAGTGAGAGGTCCTAGGCAAAGTATGTGAAGCGGCGCCAAGTCTCTGCTGTTTGCCTCTCTGACTATGAAGCTTGAGCCTTCCGAATTTTCTGGAGTGAATTCATTGTCGAGCGCTTTGGCGGCACCCATTATAACCGGAATATCCTTTTCCAGCTCCATGTGTTCGATCACTTTTTTGGCTTCGTTGCAACTATCTATTCTTGAGCCAGCTTTGCCAAAATGAGAGCTAACCACGCCTCTGGTGTCGAACTTGGGGGTCAGCAGGATATGTGTCAGGGCAAAAGGAGCAGATGACTCTCTACTGCAATCAGCGCAGACCACAAGCCTGATCTTCTTGCAGTCACTTACGTAAAGCCCGAACTCCATAGTATATAAGACCTCGCTAGGTGTGCTCAAGACAAAAACATTATACACCAAAACGAGAGCGATGTGAAGGTATAGTATTCGGCAATAATATTTTCTTGAGACGCCAGATATTTTAATCATGGCGCTCCAGGGGAGCGCCATATAGCGGGATATGGCGTACCCTTGGGCGAAAATGTGAATAAGAGAGGCTCGCCACCTGGAAGTGTTTTGACGGTTTAGGGACGAGCTATTAGAGTCTGACACGGATGTATTTGGGCATGATAGCCAAACCAGGGGTTAGGCTTGCTGCAACGGAATCGTTGTGGGCGCATATCGGAATAGCGCCAGTCAGTGACTCTGAACTTTCGTCGGCCTGAATAGGCGTTGGACAGTTCGCTCTCCAAGATGACAAAGCTTTTGCTTGCGTTTTAAGCATTTAAAAAATTTTTGTTAAAGCCATTAAAAAATTTTTTA
>JAISWZ010000220.1 GCA_031270945.1 Clostridiales bacterium
CATTCAGAGGCATCGCCAGCCTAGCCGTGCGCCCTATCGGCATAAGGATGCCAAGGGAAGGCATGAGGGACTGTGCGAAGGCTGTAATCCATCTTTCCTGCATATCGGCTCCTTTTGGCGCTGAGATTTTGATTTGTTTAGCCAAGTCTTGCCATGGATCTTGCTGTTTATGCCTTTTCTGACCAAATTTTCGGTCTGGTTCCTGCCATGGCTCTTTATCTGGCGCGATTTCGTCTCCCGTTTCCTATAATCATCCGCCCCGCGCCCGCGAAGCGCCTTGCGCTTACAGAAAGCAGCGCTTGGGATGGCAGGTAGAAGATCCAGAACAAGACGCGAAATGCCGGCCTGTAAGAGAATATGTTGTAAAGCCCAACGTTGACATCACATAGGAAGAAAAGAACCATCCCGGCAGGTATCATGAGCTGGTTGGGCATGGGCCAGCGGGTTCTGAAGCGTATGGAGGCGGAAACGCTAAACAGGAAGCAGATGCCGTAGACTGCCGCTAGGGCTGTATCAAGGGGAACTAGCGCTTTAAGGACAAGGAATGCCAGAGAGCAGACGGCAAGCTCTATTAGCATATAAAAAGGAATCGCTCTTCTGGGCAGGTAGCGCACATGGTAGATCAGCTGAACCAGTATGAAGAAAAGAAGGCCAACAGTGTCACTTCGAAATATCAGCATAAAGAAGTCGGCGCTTGCGGTGCAGAGGAGCGCGGCCCTGGAAAGAAGCGCGTCGCTTCTTCCCAGGGCGTAGTCCTTGAAGGTGAAAGAAAGGGAAGCCAGCCCTGCTACAACGAAGAAGAATACTGTATCAGCCATTGGATTTATACAGGTTCATAAGGCAGCCTGCCAGAATGGTCTCAGCCTCTTCTTCCGAGAGGCCAGGAAGAGACAGCGTAATGCAAGTCAGTGAGTCTTCATGCACTACGTAGGCGCTTACGTCTTTTTGCCTTTCAGAAACCGCTTGGCGCAGATTTGGGATGTATATGAAGCTTCCCAGCTCGAACTGCGGATCCTGCTCGAACACAAAAGGCAGCAACCCCCAGTTGGCTAGGTTGGAGCGGTATCTTTTTGTCGCGTAATCCTTAGAAATGTTTGCCAATCCGCCAAGAACCCTTTGGCATGAGGCGGCCTGCTCCCTCGCCGAGCCATCTCCGGGTTTTACAGCGTAGATTGCGCTTGCGAAGCTGATGTCAGAAGAACCAAACGTTTGCTGAATTAATTGTAAGGTTTTATCCAGATCTGGGTCTAGCTTGGCTGGATCGGTGCCATTTCTCCTGGCTTCTTCAAGTGATCTAATTGCCTTGGCCCTGGCGGCATAGCCGGGATCTTTTCTTGAAAGAGTGAACTCGGACAACGCAATCGGGTTTGAGCGGTAGCTGGAAGTGTCTCCGGAGGGGATAAGCTCGTCTGTTGTTGTAACTGGATCTGTGATGAAAGAAGCGATTTTCAGAAGAAGATTTTCAGGCAAAGGCAAGAACAAAGGCCAGTCCTTGATGTTCGGGCCAAGCTTTATAGAAATTTCTTTATCTGGCTTGCCCCAGCCATTGTAAACCCTGTTCTTGTATATATCCGGGTTATAGGAGTAAGAGAAGTCAGGGATCTCGTAATCCAGATCCGCAGCTGAAGTGATCGCGCCCCCATTAAGCGCAGTGGCGGCAACTGACCTGGCATCCATTAGAGCTACGCTTGCGATCTGGTCATTGGCTGGCTTCGCCCCTTCGCGGTTAGGGAAGTTTCTTGTCGTATGGCGAACGCTTAGGCTATTGTTTGAAGGAACATCTCCAGCGCCAAAGCAGGGGCCGCAGAAAGCGGATCTGATTGACGCGCCTGAAGTGATGAGATCAAGCAATCGCCCGTTCTTTGTTAGCTCGGCATAGATTGGCTGGCTGGCAGGGTAGACGCTTAGAGCGAACTCTCCGCTTCCAGGGGTTTTGCCTTTAAGGATAGATGCCGCCTCGCAAATGTTTTCGAAAGTTCCTCCAGCGCAGCCGGCGATGACTCCCTGCTCAGACCATAGCTTTCCGTCTCTGATTTTGCTGCTCAGAGAGAAGCTTGGGGTTCCCATTTGAACCCTGCATTCCTTTTCGCAAGCGTTTATGATGTCCTCCAGGTTCTCGTTAAGCTCTCGGATGCTATAGACGTTGCTAGGGTGAACAGGCAAGGCTATCATAGGCTCTACAGAAGACAGGTCAACTTCGATGAAGCAGTCGTAGTACGCCAGGCTATCAGGCGAGAGCTTTTTGTATTCCTCAGGCCTGCCATGGATTTGGTAGTACTCCTGCACCTTTTCGTCTGTTTCCCAAATGGAGGACAAGCATGCCGTCTCTGTTGTCATTACGTCTACGCCGTTGCGAAAGTCGATGGAAAGGCCGCTGATCCCGTCTCCAACAAACTCCATAATTTTGTTCTTGGCGAACCCCGAAGCGAATACCTCTTTAATGACAGATAGAGCCACGTCCTGTGGGCCGGTCCCTTTTGGAGGCGTCCCTTTCAGATATACCCCTGCTATCTCCGGAGGCGTCAGATCGTAGGTTCTTGAAAGAAGCTGCTTTACAAGCTCCCCTCCGCCTTCTCCTATGGCCATGGTTCCAAGGGCGCCATATCTCGTATGGCTGTCAGATCCAAGGATCATGCGTCCGCAGCCGCTCTTGGCTTCCCTCATGTATTGATGGATCACGGCCATATGGGCGGGCACGAATATCCCGCCAAGCTTTTGCGCGGCAGTAAGCCCGAAGACGTGGTCATCCTCGTTTATTGTGCCCCCTACGGCGCATAGGCTGTTGTGGCAGTTGGTCAGGACATACGGTACGGGAAAGCTTTCCAAGCCGCTTGCTCTGGCTGTCTGGATGATGTTCACGTATGTAATGTCATGCGAGGCAAGGCAGTCAAATTTGATGCGGAGCTTCCCGTTTTCGAGCTTGCCATGGGAGTCCAGGATTTTGGAGGAAATGGTGCCCTTTCTGGCCTCATCCTTTGAGAAGCCTGAGCCATCTTCAATAACTTCCCTGCCGTTTCGCAGGAAAACGCCGTTCGGGTAAAGCTTGACCAAAAACACTACCCCCTTGAGCTTGATTGACGCGGATTCACACGGGCAGATTGAAAGACAAGCTTAAGCTTAAGCCTAAGGGCAGATATTAGATTCGATAAAAATCCCTGATTCTTAAGCTTTATGCGAAATATGCCCATATGCCATCCACATCTTTGAGGCTAGTTTAACACACGAGAGAAGCTTTTGCAAATGACAGGGAGGTTGCTTGTTGTGAGGAGTGGTGGAGTTTTGGGAGGGTTTGCAAGGGGTAAGGCGGATAGGGCGAAAATAATTAAAAAGGAAATATATGCGGATTGACGGAAGAATGAAGATAGAAGGGGGGATTAGGGGATGACGTGATTAGGGGATGACGGGATGAAGGGATGAAGGGATGAAAAGATAAAAAGATGAAAAGATGAAAAGAAAAAAACCTAAAAACCTCCAGAGCCATGCGGCGCGCCGCATGGCTCTGATCGAGGAAAAGCTCTTATGTAGTTGCATTGTCTTGATTTTTCTATGTTTTATGTTTGGGGCTATGGCAATAACAGCATAAATATTAATTAATTGCTGAACAATAGCCCGGTTTCTTG
>JAISWZ010000239.1 GCA_031270945.1 Clostridiales bacterium
ATCGGCTGGCGGGAAGAGAGCGCGAAAAGTCAGCTTCCTACTACACCCCTGAAGTATTGACGCAGTGCCTGGTCAAGTACGCTCTCAAAGAGCTTTTGAAAGACAAGACCTCTGATGACCTCCTTAAACTTGCCATTTGCGAGCCCGCCATGGGCAGCGCCGCTTTCTTGAATGAAGCGGTGAACCAGCTGGCCGAAGCCTATATCGAGCTCAAGCAAAAAGAGTCTGGCATCCTTGTATCCCATGAGGATCGACCGCAGGAACTGCAAAAGGTTAAGATGTTCCTAGCTGACAGGTGCGTTTACGGGATTGACCTGAACCCAGTTGCCGTAGAATTGGCAGAGGTCTCTCTCTGGCTTAACACGATTTACAAAGGAGCATTCGTTCCCTGGTTTAGGGCGCAACTCTTTAACGGCAACTCACTGATTGGCGCTCGTAGGCAAGTCTATCCCATTGAGCAACTGAAAGCGGCCAAAACTGACAGATGGTGGGAAAACGCTCCAGTTCGCGTGAAACCGGGAAAAGCCGCCGCGCCAAAAAATCATGTTTATCACTTTCTGACTGGCGACCCTGGCATGGCCAGCTACCCTGACAAAGTAATTAAGGGGCTTGCGCCTGACGAGATCAAAGAGCTGAAAGCCTGGAACAAGGACTTCAACAAGCCTTACACAACCTGTGAAGTCGAAACCCTTACCCGAATCACAGGCGTCATTGACAAGCTCTGGCGAAAGCAGATCAACCATCTTCGAAGCGTCCGAGGAAGAACAACTGACGCGCTCTCGATATATGGACGTACTGAAGATGTTACAGAAGCATCTACCACGATACGAGAAAAGGACGATATCTTTGATCAACTCTACAGAACGGTAGGCGGCGATAACGCCTCCCCGTACGCGAGATTGAAATTTGCGATGGACTATTGGTGCGCCCTTTGGTTTTGGCCGATCAGAGACGCTGAGCTCCTTCCATCAAGAAGCGAGTTTTTCTTCGACATGGACTTGATCCTCGAAGGAACGGTAGAGTCGGTAAGCTCCGCTCAGATGACCATGTTTGAGGTGACCGAGTTAGACCTAATGGCGGATGAGATACGGGACACCTATTCTGGTTACGCTTGGAACGACATTGGGAAAGTAAACATAGATGACATGTGCAGGTTGAACCCAAGACTTGCTATGTCTCGGCAGATAGCGCAACAGCAACACTTCTTTCACTGGGAGCTGGAGTTCGCAGATATATTCGCTGACAAGGGCGGGTTTGATTTGATACTGGGGAATCCCCCTTGGGTTAAGCTGAGCTGGAACGAGCAGGCCGTACTTTCTGACAAGAATCCTATGTTCTCCGTAAAAGATTTGACGGCAACTCTGACTTCTCTTCAAAGGGCAGAATCATTGAAAGATACGGCAATGGAAGAACTTTATTTTCTTGAGTACGAATCAATGCTCGGATTCCAGAACTTTCTTGGTTCTCAGCAGAACTATAATGAATTAAAGGGGCAAAAGCCTAATCTATACAAATGTTTCTTACCACAAGCATGGAGTTTCGATAACCCGAAAGGGGTTAGCGCATTCTTGCATCCTGAAGGCATATACGACGATCCCGGTGGTGGTTCGCTACGAATAAAGGTTTACAACAATTTGAGATTTCACTTTCAGTTCATTAACGAGAAGAAATTGTTTCTTGAAGTTGGCCATCACATGAAGTTTAGCATCAATATTTATAGCGCAGAACAAGGACTGTTTTTTGATTCAATCAGCAATCTTTTCGAACCTTCAACTATAGAACAATGCTATGACTCATCTGTCTCAGGAGATGTTCCTGGCATTAAAGACGAAAACAACGATTGGAATGCAAAAGGGCATCCAAGCCGAGTTAATCATGTTACAAGAAAAGAGCTTCTTGCGTTTTCCAAACTTCTCGATGGAAGCAACGTTTGGCAAGAAGCACGTTTGCCTGCAGTACATGCAAATGCATTAATAGACGTATTAAATTTATTTTCAATTCAACAAACATACATCGGTAGCCCGAAAATAGAAGCTTTTTGTTCTATTATGTGGGAAGAAACCAGGGATCAAAACAGCAATATAATATCACGCAATGTAAGCTTCCCTGATTCAATAAACAACGCAATTTACTCTGGGCCTCATATTGCAGTGGCAAACCCGATTTTCAAATGTTCACGTTCCAAGTGCGAATTAAACAGCGACTATGACTGCGTTGATCTTTCCACTATTTCAGATGGCTATTTACAAAGATTCAATTATCAACCCGGTATTTCAATAGATGACTATATTAAACTGGTTCCTGTGACTTCTTGGAGTTCAAAATATACAAATGAATACAGAATCGCCCAGCGAAGGATGGTTAACTCATATGCCGAACGCTGCTTATTTTCTGCAATAATACCTCCCGGAACCTGCCATATTCACACTGTTTTATCGATCAGCATTCGCAACCTAATTGGATATGTCTCAGGGTTAATGGCATCTATTCCTTATGATTTTTTCATAAGATTAACTGGAAAATCAGATGTAGTCTTTGATACCCTCTCTAAGTTACCTCTTCCTCTTGAGTCAATAACAAGAAACGAAATTGTAGCCAGATCCTTGCTACTTAACTGTCTAACAAAATATTACTCAGACTTATGGAAATCAGAATGGAGTGAATCTTTCACTACTTACCAATGGTCAAAAACAGATCCACGCCTTAGCCAAGGCAAGTTTTCTTCACTCACGCCAGACTGGACATGGCATACGCCCCTACGCTCAGACTTCGAGCGGTATCAAGCGCTTGTTGAGCTCGACGTCCTTAGCGCCATGGCCCTCGGCATGACGCTGGATCAACTGAAAACCATTTACCGAATCCAGTTCCCCGTTATGCAAAACTATGAGACTGACACATGGTATGACCAAAACGGTAGAATCGTCTTCACCATCAACCGTGGTCTTACTGGCGTTGGATTTCAAAGATCAGAATGGGAAAAAATGCAGAACGCCTCATCTGGCACATTTACCCGAAAAATAAAAGACGACACTATGCCGGGCGGGCCCGTAGAACGTATTATCGAGTATGTAGCTCCCTTTGACCGCTGTGATCGCGTAAAAGACTTCGAAACAGCCTGGAAGTTCTTTGAGTCGAAGTACAAGCCATCCAAGAAACAAAAGTCATGATAAACTGAGCGGGCCGCTCCCGCTAACTGAGAAGTCAAGCCTATGCTTGACTTCTCAAATGTGGGGAGCGCATTTGTTGCGGCAGATACTCGCCAAACCCTGTTAAATATGACACTGTCATTCTTTTACCCAATGTCTCATCTCATCAGCACATGAATGGAGAATAGATGCCCATGTATACTGAGTTAGACTTGCCATGCCAGAATAATCAAGGCTTCTATTCCAAAGTCTTGACTGGCGCTGAACTTCTCGCTTTCGTTGAGGGCGCTCAAAACTTCGAGAAACGAGACTCTTACAATACGCTCATGGACTATCTCAACGGAGGAGATTCTGACAAGGTTTGCTTGATTTCGGGCCTTGTCGGCACCGGAAAAACCACGCTAATGCGGCAGGCCATAGCCAGCCTTGAGCCGGATAAATTGGAGAGAGCCGCATTCGTCAGGCCAAACGACAAGATTTACAGCTGGCACTTTAGCCCTGATATGGATAAGTTGTTAGAGTTTGGCTACAAGTACGTTTTTATTGATGATGTCACAACGATGCGCGATTTTATTCTCCAGTCAGTGATGTTTTCAATTGACTACGCAGAATCAGGCATGAAAGTAGTATTGACGGGCGATGACTCGCTGAGCATGTTTTTTGCCAAGAAGTACGAGCTAAGCGAGGTGTGCGTTGATATTCATACGACCTTTATCCCTTTCCGCGAGCACAACAGATTGCTTGGGGCTTGCAGCTTCGATTGGTATATGCGGCATGGAGGCTCTCTATCCAAAACAGGAACTTCAGAAGAGAACTGGGTACCAGAGATTTTCACAGACATAGAAGCCCTTAGGCGCTATATTGCTGTAGCGATGGCGCTTGATATACAGTACTCCCTAATGCGTTGCGATTATACCTCAGTCTCACTTCGCTTGCTAGAACTAACAGAAGAAATGTTAGCAAAGGCCATAAATCTAGTCATTGAGCAACTGAACCTTCAATTCCTATGCTTTGTATTGTCAAGCGTGATTTGGATTCATGACAATACTTCGAACAGCGACATCAGCATTTCCGATGCCACTATCGATAAATGGCTTGAATACATCAACAATTATAAAAAGTGTTATTTAACAATAAGCGAACTGCATAAGGGTTACGCAATATATTACTTGGGATGCATTGATGTTTTTACTGTTTGCCCAACTGAAATCATAGTTCCTGGGATGGATCTAGACGTTTACTACCTGTTTTCCCAGCCTGGCATTCGATATCTTCAGACGGAAACATTGCTGCCCTCATTCTTGCTGGATCTTGGCGAGAATGAAAAGAGCTTTATCCGCGAGACTATCAATCAGCAAATGATGGCCGATATTGCGCTATTTGAAACTATGAAATCCTCAGATGAAAAGTTCAGGGTCTTCAGGCTGTTCGTTGGAGAAGACGAGCACTTCATGGTTGTCAGCAAAAAGGAAGAGGCCTGTTGCGATATTTATTCGGTGCGGCATAACGCTAAAACCGATAGAGAACAATACAGGTTTTTATTAGATGACGATATCACAAATACGATAAAAATCTCGTATGGCAAGATAGTCGGCAAACATGTTTTATATCTCGGCGCATCACATGTCAATGAAGATGGCATCGACTTTGTGAATATCGAGGAATATCTTACAGAGAGAATTTACGGCAACAATCATCACGCGATGAAATCCTAGAGCAGACAACTCTCACGAACATTTCTTCAAAGGTATCAAACTTTTCCATTACATCTCGGCCTGTCAAATCGAGAACCTCGTATCGCCTGTTCTTTGGATTATATACATACAGGTCTTCGTCTGCTCGCCCTAGAAGAAAACACTCGTCATCCTCATCATCAGAATAGCTTCTAAAATCTTCATTTGCAGAAACAATGTCATTTAACATATAGTCAGTTTCGGGGTCAGTGACTTGGTATGTGCTGAAAAACTCGATACCGTTCCAAGCGAAGCCGTTAAGCTCCCTCAAAAAGGCCGCGTATCCATCGGGCAGTTTATGGTTCATTTCGCACTCAGCCAAGTCCTCGTTGCACAAGTATATGTCTTTACTGGTAGCGGGGCGCACAATCATCGGATCAGCCCCGTAATTTACCAGGATGCTTAAAACGTCATCCAGTCTCACTTGAGGCACCTCTATATCGGCATGGGAAAAGAACTGCGCTTTTCGGCCAGCCTATTCTGTCATAAAAATCTACTGGTCTTGTTATAGCATATTTTGACGATTTATGCAACAAAAAAGCCCTTGCGATTTGCAAGGGCTTTTGGCCGATAACGCTACCCAGTTAAGAATTTTATCGCGAATATATTAGTAAACTTAAGAAGCGACAATAGCAGTCAAAGGCCGGATGTCAAGACTCTGGATGTCATCACGATTATGATAAATTCCTTGATTAAACCTTTTCCTTTGAATGCTATAATCATTGACGTCCTTGTGACCGGATTCAAGCAATAGAAGCCCTTAAAACTTGCGATGTAAGGTTCACTCCAGCTAACCCTGGAACAAACCCTGAAAACATGAGCTTTTCGACATATGACTAACGTCGTGTTGCCTGTAGCCTGGCTACTCGCATTCAGTGGCTCGATTGCGACTGATCCCATGATACCGCCACTTCTAGAAAATTGGACATTTGCGTAGCCGGATGCCAAGGCTCAAAAGGCATAGCAACTGTGAAGACTCTTGGTCATGGCTCTGGATGTCATCTCGATTATGATAAATTCCATGATTGAGCCATTTCCTTTGAACGCAATAAATCATTGACGTCTTTGTGACTGGATTCTTGCATTAGAACCCCTTTAAACTCGCAATGTAACTGGAACAAACCCCGAAAACATGAGCTTTTATGTATATAACTAATGTCGTGTCGCTTATAGCCCGGCCACTCGCATTCAGTGGCTCGATTGCGAATGTTCCCATGATACCGCCACTTCTAGAAAATCAGCCGTTTGCGTAGCAGACGCCCAGGCTCAATAGGCATAGTAACTGAAGGCGCTGGGGCATGGCTTTGCATTATGATAAATCCCTTGATTGAGCCTTTTCCTTTGAACGCTATAAATCAGACGTCCTTGTGACCGGATTCTTGCAATAGAAGCCCTAAAAACTCACGATGTAAGGTTCACTCCAGCGAACCCTGATACAAACCCCGAAAACATGAGCTTTTCGACATATGACTAACGTCGAGTTGCCTATAGCCAAGCTACTCGCATTTAGTGGCTTGATTGCGAAAAATCCCATGATACCGACATTTCTAGATAATTGTCCGTTTCGTGGCCAGCCGCCCAGGCTCAATAGACATAGCAACTGTGAAGACTCTGGGGCATGGCTCTGGAGGTCATCTCGATTATGATAAATCCCTTGATTGAGCGTTTCCTTTGAACGCTATGGATCATTCACGTCCTTCTGTCCGGATACATGAAATAGAAGCCCTTAAAACGCGCGATGTAAGGTTAACTCCAGCAAATCCCTTAAACATGAGCTTTTCGGCTCATAACTAACGTTGTGATGCCTATTGCCTGGCTACTCGCATTCAGTGGCTCGATTACAAATGGTCCCATGATACCGCCACTTCTATAAAATTGGACGTTTGCGTGGCCAGACGCCCAGGCTCAATAGGCATGGCACCTGTGAAGACTCTGGGGCATGGCTCTGGATGTCATCACGATCATGATAAATCCCTTGACTAAGCCTTTTCCTTTGAACGCGATAAATCATTGACGTCTTTGTGACCGAATTTTTGCATAGAAGCCCTTAAAACTTGCGATGTAAGGTTCACTGTCGCGAAATCCGGAACAAACCCCGAAAACATGAGCTTTTCGACTTATGACTAACGTCGTGTTGCCTATAGCCAAGCTACTCGCATTCAGTGGCTCGATTGCGATAGATCCCATGATACCGACATTTCTAGATAATTGGTCATTTGCGTGGCCAGACGCCTAGGCTCAATAGGCATGGCAACTGTGAAGACTCTGGGGCATGGCTCTGGATGTCATCACGATCATGATAAATCCCTTGATTGAGCCTTTTCCTTTGAACGCTATAAATCATTGACGTCCTTGTGACCGGTTTCTTGCGATATAAGCCCTAAAACTCGCGATGTAAGGTTCACTCCAGCGAACCCCGGAACAAACCCCTAAAACATGAGCTTTTCGACATATGACTAACGTCGTGTTGCCTATAGCCTGGCTACTCACATTCAGTGGCTCGATTGCGACTGATCCCATGATACAGGCATTTCTAGAAAATTGGCCGTTTATGTGGCCAGACGCCCAGGCTCAATAGGCATAGCAACTGTGAAGACTCTGGGGCATGGCTCTGGATGTCATCACGATTATGATAAATCCCTTGATTGAGCCTTTTCCTTTGAACGCTATAAATCATTGACATCCTTGTGACTGGATTCTTGCATTAGAAGCCCTTAAAACTCGCTTTGTAAGGTTCACTCCAGCGAACCCTGGAACAAACCCCGAAAACATGTGCTTTTCGACTTATGACTAACGTCATGTTGCCTATAGCCAAGCTACTCGCATTCAGTGGCTCGATTGCGACTGATCCCATGATACTGCCATTTCTAGAACATTGACTGTTTGCGTGTCCTGATGCCAAAACACAATAGGCATATCAACTGTGAAGACTCTGGGGCATGGCTCTGGATGTCATCACGATCATGATAAATCCCTTGATTGAGCCGTTTCCTTTGAATGCTATAGATCATTGACGTCCTTGTGACCGAATTTTTGT
>JAISWZ010000242.1 GCA_031270945.1 Clostridiales bacterium
TTTTCGAAGCGCTCCTTGCTGCAGTTGCAATAATAGGTGATCTCTTGCCTGTCATGTATCGTAAAGCCCAGATCCCCGGCTATAAGCCCCAGGATGTCCTCTTGGGACAGGCCTTCATCAAGCAGGTTTGTGATGTAAGCCATGGCGTTTATGTTGTCCTCAATCTTCGTCAGCGCTTCGTCGCTGGCAAAGGGGAGGGCTTGAACGATGAAGCCGCCAGCCTGCCTTACAGCGCGGTCTCTTCCCACAAGGACGCCCAGGCCTACGGCGGATGGGATCTGCTCGGAGACAGTGTAGTAGTTGGCTAGATCTTCGGCTATCTCTCCTGAAACCAATGGGACTTGGCTGGAGTAGGGCTCTTTTACGCCGGTGTCCTTGACCACAGTTATGGTTCCAGCGCCAACTGCGCCTGAGATGTTCAGCTTCCCGTTATCCTTGAGCGGGAGATCGACGCCGGCGTTCCCTACATATCCCTTGATCCTGGAATGGCTGTCTGCGGTCGCAACGATCTGGCTGATCGGGCCGTCCCCTTTGATTATAAGGGTGAGAAGATCGGACTCGTTCTTAAGCATTGCCCCCATCATCGCTGAAGCCGTCAAAAGGCGCCCCAAAGCGGCGGTGGCAGTAGGCGTGGTGTCATGGATCTGGCGGGCTTTCTCTACAGCGTCCTTGGAGCAGGCTATAAAGAATCGAAATGCGTTGTTTCCTATTACCCCACGGATTACAGAGTCTTCCATACGTTCCCTTCTTTGCTGTTGGTTGGCCCTGAATTCTGGGCGCTTATATTATAACCCTAAGGGTTGCATTCAGGCAAGCTTTTTGCGAGAGGCGGCTGGGTTAGGCTTTATCAGGGGATTTTCTTGCAGGATGCTGGATTCTTTATATTGCGAACAACCCGGTTATGATGTTGCGCCGTAGCAGTAAACCTTTTTTGAATCCAAATCCTGGCGCAAAGCCGAAGCCAAGCTCAAGACAAAATTTGCGCAATCGCCAGATCTTTTACGTCTTTAATGCTTCCAAAATTTAATTCAGCCCAGGAAAAACCCGGATTAAAAGCATCGCCGGGACATTTCCGGAATATTTAACATGCATTTGGGATATGCGCTCATTGAAATGCGACCCAAAATGCTCTATACTTGACTGGAGGGACAAGATCATTTTTGGGGTGCTATTTTATGATGGACAAGATGGATATGCTAAAGAGTATATATGGGTATGACGAGTTCAGGGATTCCCAGGAAAAAGTTGTAGACAGCATACTTTCGGGAAACGACTGCTTTTGCGTTATGCCGACAGGCGCGGGAAAGTCCTTGTGCTACCAGGTGCCCGCCCTGATGTTCACAGGTGTCAGCATTGTGATTTCGCCGCTGGTTTCTTTGATGAAAGATCAAGTCATGGCTTTGGTTCAGCTGGGGGTAAGGGCCGCCTACATCAACAGCACCCTTACGGAGGCGCAGATAGCAAGGGCTTTGGCAAACGCCAAGAAAGGCGTTTACAAGATAATCTATGTGGCCCCTGAAAGGCTGGACACGTGGGAATTCCGCGAGTTTGCGCAGACCGGGGACATATCGATGGTTGCCGTTGACGAGGCGCACTGCGTGTCCCAATGGGGGCAGGACTTCAGGACCAGCTACCTGAAGATTTCAGGATTCGTTTCAACCCTCAAGAAAAGGCCGGTAGTTTGCGCCTTTACGGCAACAGCGACAGTTGAGGTCAGAAAAGACATAGTCCATATGCTTGAGCTAAGGCACCCGCTGGAGATAGTTACAGGCTTTGACCGCCAGAACCTGCGCTTCTTTGTTGAGAAGCCGAAAAAGAAGTTTGAATGGCTTGTGACGTTCCTGGGAAAGAAGAAAGGTTTAGCTGGAATAGTGTACTGCTCCACAAGAAAGAATGTGGACATGGTTCACGACAAGCTTAGCAAGTGCGGGCTGAAGACGGCCAAGTACCACGCAGGGCTTCCTGATTCAGAGAGAAAGGAAATGCAGGACAGGTTCATATACGACAAGGATTTGGTGATGGTTGCGACCAACGCCTTTGGCATGGGAATAGACAAGTCTAATGTCAGCTTTGTGGTGCACTACAACATGCCCTTGAGCATGGAAGCCTACTACCAGGAAGCGGGAAGGGCGGGGCGAGACGGAAGCCCGGCGGATTGCGTCCTTCTTTACAGCGCAGGGGATCTCATCACCAGCCAGATGCTGATAGAGTCGTCAACCAGGTTCAATGCTGACGCGCAAGCCCAGAGAACCTTGCATGAGCGGGAATGGTTCAAGCTTGGGCAGATGGTGAGGTACTGCAAGACCAGAGGATGCCTGCGGCAGTACATACTGCGCTACTTCAACGAGCATATCGATGACTGCGGAAATTGCGGGAACTGCTTGACGGAGATGGTGACATTCGACGCCACCAGGGAAGCCGCCCTGGCCATCAGCTGCATCTACAAGAGCGGGCAGCGCTATGGAGGCAAAATGATAGTTGATGTCCTGAAAGGCGTCAAAAACGAGAAAACCGGAAACCTCAGCTCGATATCAACCTTCGGCGCAAGCAACGCTTCTGAGGAATTGCTGGAGGAAGTGCTGACAAGCCTGGAAGAGCAGCAGTACATTTCCGCTTCCTGCGACAAGTACCGCACTTTGAGGCTGGAGGACAAATGCGTTGACATCCTTGAGCGAGGGGTCAGGCTTGAGATCAAAATGCCTAAGACCCAGGGCTTTGTGCCGCAAGAAAGGATGCTTTACGACAAGCTGAAGGCGCTTAGGTTCAAGCTGGCTTTCACTGAAGGAGTGGAGCCGGCAGCGATACTGTCAAATGACTCAATGCTTGAGCTCAGCGTCAAGCGCCCAGCCACGGAAGGAGAGCTTCTAGCCATAAAGGGCGTTGAGCCGCCTGTTGTCAAGCGGCACGGAGAAGCGATCCTGGCGCTAATAGCGAAAGACGAGCCCATAGCGGTTAGGGCGGCGCCAGCAAAGCCGATCAAAGAGATGGAAGCGGAGCCTGTTGACAGAAGGCTTTTGCAGAGCCTGAAGGAACTCAGAAAGAAGATCTCGTCAGAGGCTGGCGTCCCGGCTTATGCTGTGTTCACGGACAGCACTTTGATGGACATGTGCTTGAAGCTTCCTGAGAACAATGCTCAGATGCTGGCCGTTTCTGGAGTAGGGCATGCAAAGATGGATCGCTACGGAGAAATGTTCCTTGACGCGATAGCAAGGCGAGGCGAGCTTGCCGCCATTCCCGAGCCAGAGGAAGCGCCGCCGGAGATCACAGATGAGCCGGTTTCCATAAGCGTTATCGCAGACAGGATAAACACTATGCTGATTCAAAGAGGGCTGAAGAAGATCAGCGGGGCCAAGATAAACAAGTGGCTGATCAGGGAAGGCTTCCTTGTGGAGGCGGAGAACACAAAGCTTCCTACAGCCGTAGGAGTTGAAATGGGGATTGTGACTGTCCAATCCATGCAGGGCTCGAAATACAGCCTGTTCGGCGCCGAAGCGCAGAAATTTATTCAAGGGAAAGTGGATGAGCTTCTGGCGTTCCAAGCGTAGGATATATTTTGATTGCAGCAAGATCATTTTATGATTTGTTAAGCCTTCAGAAATTTAAATCGAGAGCGCGAAAGACGGGCAATGTTTCCTTGCCCGTCTTTGGGGTTCTTGGGTTGTTTGTGATAGGGCTTTGCGCGTTGTTTACTCGCCATCCAGCGCTTTTAGTTTTTTGGTCTGCTCAATCAAGTCATTTTGCAAGCGTGCCTATGATTCTTTGATTGATGCCTTTAATCGGCGCTTTTAACCCTAAACCCAATTAGCCTTGCGCCAGCTTTGCCTTGCGCACCCGCCGGAAAGGAGAATCCAACCATGAAAAGCCTAATCCAAGAAGTTGTCTCATGCGCCGAAGACTGGGAGCAGAAGCTTCAAGCCGAGCCCTATTGCCTGGAAATAAGGCGCAGAGACGATTTTGCCATTTTCAATTACAAGTCATTTGCATCAGACCTGTCGCTTCCAATAGTCCAGGAGGCCAGGGGGATCATACTGGACGTGAAAAGCAAGACTGTTGCATGCTGGCCTTTCAACAAGTTCTTCAACATTTATGATCCTAACGCGGCCACCTTGGATTGGGGATCGGCCAGGGTTCAGGAGAAGATGGACGGAAGCATAATCAAGGCCTGGTTTTGCTGGAAGGAAAACAGATGGGTTGTGTCAACAAACAAGGGGATTTGGGCTCATGAGGTATCCCTGTACAATTCGTTCCAGGAATGCTTTCTAACTTACGGAGACCTGTTCGATGAAGCAGTGGGATCCCTGGGCTTTGACCTTTACCCAAGGCTTAGCAAAAACTGCACCTACATGTTTGAGCTGGTTTCGCCTATAGCCAGGATTGTCATTGAATACCCAGAAACAAGCATCTATCATACAGGCACCAGAGACTTGGCCACAGGCGATGAGCTGGACGCGGATATCGGGGTCAAGAAGCCAAGGGAGTACAGGTTCGCTGATTCCAGGGAGGCCATCCAGGCTGTCAAAGAGCTGGGAGCAGATCACGAAGGCTTTGTGCTTGTAGACAAGAACTGGAACAGGCTTAAGGTCAAAACCGAGTCGTATGTTGAGATGCACACAGCGTTCATGCATGGCAGGTTTGGAGAGGCTGAAGCGCTTGACATGATTATCGCCGGCACCGATGATGACTTTCGTTCCATTTTCAATAACTACGAGCCTGTATTTGAAAGCGTTTACGCCAACCTGAGGGCGCTGGAATCCGATTTCAAGCGCCAGCTTGAAGCTTTTGGCGATCTGCGGGGAATGACGAAAAAGGAAGCCGCGCTCTTGGTTGTTGGGAACGCATACGAAACCTTGCTTTTTGGCTACATAAACCATAAGTTTGAGTTGGAGCATTTTAGGGAATATCTGTTTTCGCAGAGGATGAACATTGTTAGAAGGGTGATGAAGGCGGCTCGGGGAACTGCGACTGAGTGAAGAGAAATAGATGGGTCAAGTCGGGGGCGGCTCGGCGCGGCATGAGTTGACATATGGGTGGCAATTGGGCTTGTCTCGGATCGGATATGCGAAAGCCAAAGCCAAAGGCAAAGGCAAAACCAAAAGCAAAGTCAAAGGCCAGGGCGAAAACCCGCCCTGGCGAGGTTATCACGATATTGTATGCTTGCGGTTCTGGTGTTAGAACAAGAAAATGCAAAGGCTTTTATTGAAAGGCGTTCCGCGATCAGGGAGCAGGGGAGTGGGGGGCGCTATAAATGTCGAAATATTGATGATATTTGAAGAAATATAAATCTGCCTTTTTTGAGCGGATAAAGCCAGCAAATCAAGCTTTGAGCGAACTTCACTTTGTTTTTTATAGCTGAGCGTGGGCCTCTATAAATGTCGAAATATTGATGATATTTGAAGAAATAAATCAGCCGTTTTGATCTATAAGGCCAGAAAATCAAGTCTGCCAAAGCTGTGGCGTGTGAGTGCAACAAAAAAGGCCTTGAATCAAGGCCTTTTTATCGTCTAACGTTCAAGCCATTCCAAAGCTCTTGGCAACATGGTGTTCCAGTATGCCCAGTCATGGGTTCCGTGCCCTTCAACGTAAGCATGAGCAATCCCCAAGCGGCTCAGGGCGTTGTGAAAGTCTCGGTTTTCATTAGCCAGAAAATCCTCTTCTCCGCAGCACATGAATATGCCAGGGGCTTCTTCGGGCTTTAGTGCGGCGGCGAGCGCTTTGGGATCGTTTCGGCTGCCAGAAAGAGCTTTCAGGTCTCCGAAGGTGTGCCGATAGTACTCGTAAGGCGCTACGGGGTTTCCTTCTCCCTCTTTGAGGTTTGCTATGCCGTCTGTTATCAGGGCCGCAGAGAGACTGAGGATGTTGCCAAAGTGATCCGGATGCGCAAGCCCTCCATGAATCGCCCCAAATCCTCCCATGGAGATGCCAGCGATGGCAGCGTCCTCCCGGGATTTAGACAAGGGGAGGAACTTGGAGGCCAGCTCTGGCAGCTCAAGACAGATATAATCCTCGTACAGGGCGTTGCGGGTGACGTCATTCAAGAAAAAGCTGTTTTCGCCGCATGGCATGATAAAAGCCACGCCGTGCTTTGCTGACAGCTCTTGAAGAGGGGCGCTGTACATGAAGGCTGTGTGGTTTTCCGAAAATCCGTGCAACAGGTAGACTGGCTTGAAAACGCCAGGCAGGTTCGGGAACAGATCTGGCGGCGCATCAATCGAAATGACCGCAGAGATTTGGGTCTTGCGAGACAAGGCTTTTGAGTATGCCTCTATCTGGAGTATGGCCATGTTAGCCTCCTTTGGGGGGATCTGAATTTATAGGATATATTTTCATAGATACTTGTAGGGCTCTTGCGCGTCAACGAATGTGACTGGCACTCCTGCAAGTTCCGGGAGCCAGCTGGCCATGCTTTTCATGCCCCATTCCTCGCTTCGCTCGTGGCCTATGACAATCAAAGCCCGCTTTTGGCCAAGCTGGGACGCGTCATTGACGTAGGCTGGAAGAGTCCATTCTATGACATCTCCGCAAATCATGACGTGGATGCCATGAGCTTCCATAGTCCGCATGGGCATTTTTTCGTCTCCTAGCCCCAAAGAGCCTCCGCCCACCAGTATGCCTACCCTGGAGCAAGCCATGTCTGGTTTCCCAACAATGCGGACATGAGCCATGTGGAGTTTTTCCTTTACATGATTGGCGAGCTGGCAAACTGTGGTTTCCGGCAAGTCATAGTAGTCTCGAAATGACAAGGCGAAGTCTTCAGACATCGGGATTCTCTTGGCTCGAAACTCTTCCCAGCCAAGCTCATGTGTTATGCCTTCGTAAATCTCGTCAGGCTTGGAGAAGTGCATGTGGTCATGGTATCGCCAGACCGAGATGCCATAGCTTTTGAGAAGGCTTGTTTTTTCCAAGTATACCGGATCGTTTTCCAGCCAGCCGATGTCATCAGCTCCTGAAAACCAGGTCGGCTCATGGGTGACAATCATGTTTGCACCCAGATTTGCGGCTTTTCTGACTACATCTGCAGTGGCCATAAAAGAGGTGACAATGCCTTTCACTTCTTGGCCAGAATTGCCAAACGCGAGAATGTCGCACGTATTCGCGAGCTTGAACGGGAGGTTGGCCCGTTCAACAAGTTTGTCCGCCACTTCTTGAACAGTCACAAAATCATCCTTTCACAGCGCCCATAATCACGCCGCGCATCAGGTACTTTTGCAAAAACGGGTAGACCAGGACTATTGGGAGTATGCCTATGACCGCCATGGACATGCGTATGCCGTTGCTGGGCAACTGAAGAGTGATTCCTCCAGTGATCGCCGAATTCGCTGAAGAAGTGAGAAATTGAATGTTGTTCATCATCCTGATCAAGAGGTTTTGTATGCCGTAGAATTGCGGCTTGTCAACGTAGTAGAACGCGTTTATCCAATCATTCCAGTAAGCGAGCCCACTGAAGGTGCCTATGGTCGCAAGAACTGGCACTGAGAGAGGAATGGCCATGCGAAAGCAGATCCTGGCTTCGCTTGCGCCGTCCATTCTGGCGGCTTCTATGCAGGCTTGCGGTATATTGTGGGCATAGTAATTGCGAACGAGCAGGACATTGAAAGCGCCCATTAGGTAGTTTGGAACGACAAGCGCCAGATAGGTGTTGTTGATGTGAAGGATCCTGGCGTACATCATGTACGACGGCACAATGCCGCCTGAAAAGATCATTGTAAAGAAAACCAGAAACGAGAGCTGGTTGCGGAAGATGAACCTGCTGCTTGCCATGGGGTAAGCCAGCATCGCCGCCATAAGGACTCCAGCCCCAGTTCCCGCTGCCGTTACGCCGATAGACACCGCATAGGCGCGAAGTATTGTCTTGGCCTGGCTGGCCATGTAGGTGTAGGCATAAAAGCTCCACTCCGCTGGCCAGAAGCTGTAGCCGTTCTTTATGAGCGACTGCTCACTGGAAAGAGACGACACGAGAATTAGGATAAAAGGGAGAAATGCCGCAAGGGAGGCAAAAGACAGCCCGGCGACAGCAAGGATCCGAAAGGCCCGCTCGCCTCGCGACAAGTTTAAATGCATAAAATCACCCCGATTCGGCCTACGTTTCTATGCAAAAAGCTCTCAGAAAAGCGAGCCGTCAGGATTCGTTTTCCTGGCCGCCCAGTTGGCGCACAAAACAAGCGCGAATCCAGCCGCTGACTGGAAAAGCCCTGCGGCTGACGACATGCCGACATTTCCGTAGCGCATCAAGCCCCTGTACACATAGGTGTCTATCGTCTGGGTAACGTTGTAGAGAGCTCCAGAATCCATGGGCACTTGGTAGAACAATCCGAAATCGGACGCGAAGATTCTTCCGACAGACATCAAGACCATCATCGATACAGTCGGCGCAAGCAACGGAAGGGTGATCCGGAATATCTGCTGAAGCTTTCCCGCTCCGTCAATCCTTGCTGACTCGTTTATCTCTGGGTCTATCCCTGCGATGCTGGCCGCGTAAACAATGGAAGTGTAGCCCGCAGTCTTCCAGATTTGCGTTATGGTCAGAATAAAAGGCCAGCGCTTAGGCTCTGAGTACCAATTGACAGGCGCCATCCCCAGAAGCGGCAACATGTGGTTCAACAGCCCGCGCTCAGGCGAGAGCAAGGCGTACACCAAGTATGCGACTATGACCATGGAGACCAAGCCGGGCAGCAAAAGCCCAGCCTGGAATGCCTTGGCTATGGCCATCTTTGAGACTTCAGCCAAAAGGATGGCGACAAAGACCGCGCAGACGGTTCCAAGAACGATAAAGGCCGCGTTGTATAAAACAGTGTTCCTTATGATTACAAAGGCGTCGCTCGTCTGGAACAAGAACTTGAAGTTGTCAAATCCGCTCCATGGACTCTTGAACAAGCCTATCGCGTAGTCCAGCTTCTTGAAGGCTATGAATATGCCAAACATGGGGATGTAGTTGTTTATGGCGAGATAGATAAGCCCAGGCATGGCCAGGAGAAAAAACGGGATTTGGGATCTGATGGCTTTAATCTTTGATTTTCTCGCCATTACTTGTTCGCCGCGATCCACTTGTCCAGCTGAGCCTGCTTTTCAGCGATCAGGGAGTCTATTCCCGCTTCCTTGAGAGCCTTGTTAAGCTCCGGCAAGGCTTGAGCCGGATCCAGGCTTCCGCATATCAATCCCGGAATGTACTGGCTGTAAACGTTGCTTAGTGCAGTCATCTCGTTTATGACCTTTGAAGGGTCGAAAGTGAAGCCGTAGTATGGAGAGCGCTTGCACTCCACGTTTTGGCGGAGCTTCAGCAGGACGTCATCATAGCTAACCCCCAGTGATTGCAGCTGGAGCTTCTCTGATCCTACGATGCCAGTGCTGTAAGCTGCTGTATAAGAGACCGTATTTGCGTCCTTGCCCTCAGGAAAAGCCCAATGGTGCTCATCCACCTTGATGTAGTCAGTTCCCTCGATGCCGTACAGGATGGTGTTGATGACAAACTCGTCAGTATAGATAATGTTCGTGATTTGCATCGCTTCCGCAGGGTGCTTTGAAGTGCTGGACAAAGCGGTTGCCAGGCTTGCTGTTGATGAGTCGAAATAATAGGGGGCGATCCACTTGCTTCCTATGTTCTGGCCCGTAGTCATTGACACAAGGGTTCCGATCTCGTTTCCGCCATAGCCCGCCATTGTGCAGAACAAGCGTCCCGCGCTGAAGTACTCGGTCGCCGTGGACGGAGAGGTGGCCATGTCTTTTGGCATATACCCTGATTCCTGCCACTGGCGCATGATTCCTGTGTACTGGGCGAACTCGTCAGATTCGTAAAGGTTCACGACTTTGCCGCTGTCCCCGAAGACCACGCCCATGTATGTTACCCTGTCCATCATGACGTCCACATCGTTTTCTCCCCCAAGGATGGGAATGATAAACGTATCGCCCTGGTTTGTGTTCGCATAGGGTATCACGTCTGGATACAGCTCCTTGACCTTGTCAAATACCTGGGGAAGATCCCGGAAGCTTTTGATGTCGTCAATCGAGAACCCTGTCGCCTCCAAGATATCCTTGTTGTAGATGAGCGTGGGCGTGACGACCATCCCTTTGTTGATGGGCACTCCGTATGTATGGCCATTGATTTCATAGGTCTTGAACGCGTCAGGCCCGATGTCCTCTGTCAGGATGTCAATGATGCCCTGCCCGTGCTCCTTAAGCAGATCTTCTATAGGAAGGATCTGGTTTTGGCCAACATAGCTCGCAAGATTCAAAGGCGTGAACAAGTCGATGGGCATGCCGCTTTGCATGGCAAGCCGAATTTTCTCTTCGTACTCGGCTGGCGCGAACAGCTGAAGCTTCAGCTTTGCGTTAATATCCGGATACTTTGAGGCAATATGCTCATTTATCGCGTTGTTTATCTGGTCGTAATTGTCTGGAATGTTGGTGAAGGTCAGGCAGTAAAACACTATTTCTTCAAGATTACTTGTTGGCTTGCTTAATGGATCCTCTGCGCTTTCACCTTTGGCGCACCCAACCACGAGTAAAGCCAAGGTGAGAGCCAATAGCTTTTTCATGTTAATCCTCCCCGTTTCTCTTGAAAATCCGATAAGCCGCCATTGCGCAAGCGCAACTCTTTCCGCTTTTATCGTATAACGAGTATAACGAAAGAGGATTCAACAGTCTATGAAAAATGTATGAAAGACTTTCAAATTTGTACGCTCTTTGTGGCATTGCGACGAAAGTCAGTTGGGGATTCCCCGGTTATCTTGCGAAACAGGGTTGAAAAGTAGGCAACATTGCCAATCCCAACCTTTGCGGCGACCTCGGATACGCTCATAAACGGGGATGAAAGCAGAGCCTTTGACTTTTCTATCCTAACCTCTGACAGGTAGTCGGCGATGCCGCTGCCCATTTTTTCCTTGAACACCTTTGACAGATGGTTTGGCGACATGAACAGGTATGCCGCCAATGCGCCCCGCGTGACATCTTCCATATAGTGCTCGCCAATGTATTCCTCGATTTTTAGCGCAAGCGGATCTTTGAGCGCTTCTGGCGTTTGCGCTTCTGGCATTTTGCCTATTGCCCTCATGGCCTTTGATATGGCCTCTTCTATTCTTGGAATGTCCAAGGGCTTTGTGATGTAGGCGGAAGCTTCATAATCCAGCGCTTGCGTGGCATAGCTGAAATCGGCGTGGCATGTTATGAAGATGAACTTTGCGCTTGAGCCCGATTCTCGAACTCGCCGTATCAGATCAAGGCCGGAGCCTTGCGGCATTTCGATGTCGCAAAGAAGCAGCTTTGGGGAGAAAACATTGAAAATCTCCCACGCGTCATGCATGTTGTAAGCGCAAAAGACCTCTGAGACGCCTAATGCGCCCCAGTTGACCTTTGCTTTCAAAACCTCTGTTGTTGGAACGTCATCGTCTATTACGAGAGCTTTTGGCATTTTGCACCTCACAAAGATCCAGGCATGGGATTCGCAGTTCTGCCCTGGCGCCTCCGCCGGGTAGATCGCTGAGCTTTAGCAAGCCTTTCTGGCCGTACATGAGCTCAAGCGTCCTGCGAATGTTGGAGATCCCTTTCTGCTCAGGCTTCTCAGGGCTTTTCAGGTATTCTCCGAAACCGTCTCCGTCATCATCCACAAAAATCCTGACATAGCCGGAAGCCATTTTAGCGGTGATCTGGACGGTCAATGGCCTTCCGTAACGAAAGGCGTGCTTGAACACATTTTCCGTGAAGGTTTGAAGGACAAGACGAGGCATGGCAACACCCGCCGCTTCTGGATCGATGTCCACTGCGCAAGAAATGTTCCCGGGATACCTGATTTGCTGAAGCTTGATGAAGTCAGCGGCATGCTTGATCTCATCCGCCACGGTTGACATGGATCTCCAGTCAGCCAACAGGTACCTTAGGTATTCTGACAAAGCCTTGATGTACGCCTGGATGTCGCTGTTTCTGTCCAGGTAGGCCAGGCTTGAGATCGTTGATATGGCGTTTAGGTAAAAATGGGGCTTGATCTGCGCCGCCAGCCAGCGGGTCTCGTCTTTCTGCCTTTCAAGCAGCTCTTCATATTCTTTCGCTTTGATGGAATGGCGTATGCTTATGGCACCGATAGCTATGATGGAAAGAGCCAGAAACCCCAAGCACGTTATTATGGCTATAGACGGGGGAAGAGAGAATCCGCTCTCATTCCAGGCCCCTGCAAGCAGGAGTGAGGTTTTTCCGATTTGCGTCTTTTCCAAGGCATATCGACCCTGGGGAAGGTCGCCAATAGAAACGCCGCTGTCAGTTTCGCAAAAGAGGCTGACATCCGGATTCTCCAAAATCCTTTCCAGCCTGACCACAGCGCCTATCTCGATTTGCAAAAGCTTGAAAACCTTGAACAGGCACCAGTATCCGTTTACATTAATGATCTCCCATTCGCCTGTTACCGAGGCGTTCTTGAAGCCAGGTGCGCCTTTCAAGAACTGCTCCATTTCAAACTTATGCTTCGCGTTAGCGCTGAAGCGGGTCAAGCAAACGCCTTGATCCGGCATAGTCACGAAATAGCACTCAGCTATGGGCGCGTTGGCTATTTTCTGCGCTATCAGATTCAAGAGGCTGATGGTTGCCAGGTACCTTTGCAATTCGTTTTGCGAAGACAGATCATTCACTTTGTCCAAGCACGCGATAGTCAATTCGTCGATTGCCGAAGTCTCGCTTGAAAGATCTTTGGATATTTGGTTGGCGATTAGCTGCAGCAAATTTTGGCGAGCGTCAGTCGCATTTTTCTGTATTGCCATGTAAGTAGACACATTGGCGGCAATCATGAGTGGCACTATCACGCAAGCAAGAAGCGCCAAGGTACGCTTGATTTTCGGTCCCATGATTCAACGCCTTTCTTGCGCGGCTTGGAATGGGCATTGGCCAGAATTAAACAGATAGCCAATCACTGCCCTTTCTCCCCGAACTCCTTCAAGTATTCCGCTACGCTTCTGCGCATCTCATAAGAGAAGTCTGACATGTACTTGCGCTTGCCAAAGGGGGCTATGTCTGTATCCAGGCCGCTGCCGCGTGAAGCGAACAGTTCTCTCTGCTCCCTGATGTCACCTATATAGCATGAGCCTACTCCAAAGGAGTCAGCGGCGTTTTGAGCGGCGATTATGGCGTCGACGCAAGCCAAGAGCAAATCCGCCTCGCGAGGCGCTGGAGCCCGCAATCCAGCCAGCTCATAGCCGTCCAGCCAACGCCTGCAGTCAGCTAGGAATATCAACAAAGCGGAGCTTTCGCGATAAACGGCTGGTTGTCGGGCGCGACTGGCTGGAGAGTCATGACAGAAGCTTTTCTCTTCTTTGCAAGGTGTTCTATTTTCTCTTCAAGCATAGCATTTTTTCACATCCGCTACAAATCCAACTGATATAACAAGACCTGCTTTGACGGCGCGGCGCTCCTTGTTGCCGCTGATTGCGCGGCCTACGCATGCGCTGGCTTCCATTCAAAGTTCATGCGGGGAAAGGTGACCATAATCAGTTGCCCAAAGCTGGATGGCGTTGACTACAGCGAAACTGCGAGTAACTAGTTTGCCTTTTTTGCGAGGATATGATACAATAGAACTATATACGAGAGAAATGAATACTCTTTTTCTCCAGCTATTCTCTTGAATGAAGAATACGGAGCTCTTGGCCTTCGAATGGCTTTTGCCTTAAATGAAGTGCCAGGAGCAATGAAATTTAACGTTTTATCAGAAACCTTTCTTAGGACGTGGTGTTATGAAAAAGTTTAATGTTGCCGGTTCGTGCAACCCCCAAAAGCATTACATGGTAGATACATCTGACAAGTTGCATAAGATTAAGAAGTTGGTTGATGACAATTGCTATTTTGTTATCAATAGACCGCGGCAATACGGAAAGACGACTACTTTGCAACTGTTAAGAGGCGTATTGATGCCTGATTATGCATATATAAGGATAAGTCTTGAATCTATCTCGCCAACAATAATGCAAGAAGAAAGCTCTTTTTTCTATGAGCTTGCAGTGCACATCTTATTTGACATCAGGAAAAGGAATACTGGTGTTTCCAGTGAGGCTCTAGAAAATTTGGCTATGATCGTGAGTGACTATCGCAATGGAATAGAAATGACGTCAACTACGTTCATGGATGCCATTGGTGCGATGAACGAGAAAAACGAAAAGCGGATTATTTTAGGCATTGACGAGATTGACCAAGCTTGCGACAGCGACGCATTCATTTCCTTCCTTTCCGCTCTGAGGGATGGGTACTTGAATTACAATGAGACAGTGTTTCAGTCAGTAATACTGGCAGGAGTCAGTGATGCAAGAAACCTTAAAAGAAAGGCTGGAAACGATTCTGAAT
>JAISWZ010000263.1 GCA_031270945.1 Clostridiales bacterium
GGAGATGAGCGATTGGCTGAACTTATTCTGGAAATGAAACATATAACCAAGCAATTTTCAGGCGTGAAAGCTTTGGACGATGTCAACTTGCAAGTCAAAAAAGGCGAAATCCACGCTCTCTGCGGCGAAAACGGCGCTGGGAAGTCCACGCTGATGAATGTGCTCTCTGGCGTGTATCCGTTTGGAACCTATGCGGGCGAGATTTTATACAAGGGAGAGCTGTGCAAGTTCAGCGGCATCAAGGACAGCGAGCACCAGAAGATCGTTATAATCCATCAGGAGCTGGCGCTAAGCCCTTACCTGTCCATCGCGGAAAATGTGTTTATCGGCAACGAGGTCACGGATATCCCTGGCGTGATCAACTGGACAAAAACCCAGAAACGCGCCCAAGACATGCTGGAGAAAGTCGGGCTTGGAAACGAGAACGTAAACTTGCCTGTAAACACCCTTGGAGTAGGCAAGCAGCAACTGATTGAAATCGCAAAGGCGCTGGCAAAGGACGTTGACCTTCTCATATTGGATGAGCCGACTGCCGCCCTCAATGACGAAGAGAGCTCTCACCTCCTTCAAATAATGCTTCAGCTGAAAGCGCAAGGCATCACCTGCATCATGATCTCCCACAAACTAAACGAGCTCAGCTTTGTGGCGGATTCCATCACTGTTATCCGAGACGGCAAGACCATCGAGACTTTGGAAAAGGGCAAGGATTTGTTCACCGAGGATCGCATAATCAAGAGCATGGTTGGCCGGGAGCTTACCAACCGCTATCCAGTGCGCGAATGCGAGATAAAGGAAACAGTTCTGGAAGTTGAAAACTGGCAGGTTTACTCTCCGGAGGACGCTGATCGGCAGATCATTAAGAACGCGAGCTTTCACGTTCGCGCTGGCGAGGTCGTAGGATTCGCCGGCCTGATGGGTGCTGGGCGCACAGAGCTTGCAATGAGCGTTTTCGGCAAGGCCTATGGGCAGAAGATAAGCGGCGTGATCAAGCTCAGGGGCAAGGCTGTCGAACTGAAATCGGTACAGGAGGCCATACGCAGCAAAATGGCTTATGTCTCCGAGGATCGCAAGACTTACGGGTTGGTGCTCATTGACGACCTGAAGCGAAACATGTCAATGGCGGCCTTGAAATCCTACTTTTCAAACAAGGGCGTGGTTGTGAAGCACAAGGAGATAACCGCTGCGGAAAACTACAAGGAAAAGATGAACATAAAGGCGAGTTCTATAGAGCAGATCGTTGGCTCCCTCTCTGGCGGCAACCAGCAGAAAGTGGTTTTGGCTAAATGGATACTCACTGACCCTGACGTTCTGATTCTGGATGAGCCAACTCGGGGAATCGATGTAGGCGCCAAGTATGAAATCTACGGAATCATCAACCAGCTGGCGCAACAGGGCAAGGCCATCATTCTCATCTCCTCGGAAATGCCGGAAATAATCGGCACTTGCGACAGGGCTTATGTCATTAATGAGGGTTGCATTGCCGGAGAGCTGGCCAAAGGCGATTTGACTCCTGAAAACATAATGAAGTGCATTGTCTCGCACGATGGAAAGGAAAATCAGTCATGAACGCTAAAAAAGCCAATCTGGATATCAAGCAATACGGGATGATCATTGCCTTGATCGCGATTTTTGCTGTTTTCTACATTTTGTCAGGCGGCAAGAACGCAACTCCCATGAACATCAACAACCTGGTAATGCAGAACGGCTATGTGGTAGTCTTGGCTGTAGGCATGCTGTTGTGCGTTCTCACTGGAAATGTCGATCTTGGCGTAGGCTCCACTGTGGCGCTCACTGGCGCAATGTCCGCGATTTTTGTCGTTGACAACGGCGCACCCCTCTGGGTCGCCTTCCTTGTCGCGCTTGCGGTAGGCCTTGCCATAGGCGTTTTTGAAGGCTTGTTCATCGCCATGCTTGGCATACCGCCTTTCATCGTCACTCTGGCGACAATGCTGATAGGGCGGGGCCTTACATATGTCGCTTTGAAAGCGCAAACAAAAGGCCCGCTCCCTGATACATACAACGCCATAGGCGCTGGATATTTGCCAACCCTCACGATTCAGATCGGCAATTTCGCCTTTGACTTGCTTTGCGTCATAGTTGCCGTCGCCGCAACCGCCCTGATTATTCTGGCAGAGCTTAGAAGCGTCCGCTCAAAGCAAAAGTACGGGTTCGCCACCAACCCCACGTGGCAAGTCATTTTGAAGCTTGGCGTCATTATCACGCTTGTCTGGTTCTTCATGTACCGCCTGGCTACCTATCGCGGCATTCCCATAGTTTTAGTGCTAATCGCCGCCTTGATAGGCATTTATCATTTCATTACTTCCAAGACAGTCGCTGGCCGCCAGATCTACGCGCTAGGAGGTAACGAAAAAGCGGCAAGGCTCTCTGGCATCAACACGAAGAAAGTCTACTTTTGGGTATATGCCAACATGGGCTTGCTGTGCGGCATAGCTGGAATAATTCTCTCTGCCCGAAACGCATCCGCGACTCCTAAAGCCGGTGACGGCTTCGAAATGGATGCCATCGCCGCTTGCTATATAGGAGGCGCCGCTACCGCCGGAGGCGTTGGCACCATCATCGGCGCTGTTGTAGGGGCTTTTGTCATGGGCATCCTTAACAATGGCATGTCCCTGATTGGCTGGTCCACTGATCTTCAAAAAGTCGTTAAAGGCCTGGTTTTGCTTGGCGCTGTTACCTTTGACTTGATCTCCAAACGCAGGAAGGCCTAGTTTTTGCCCTTTAAAGAAAATAGCCCGCCAGGGCTTTTTTTTATTGGGGCGGTAAAGCTGGCGCTGGCGTTTGCGGAATCTCGTTTGATCTCGCCTTGTGCGCTCTTTTTGTTGCCGCAGCAAAAAAAGATTGCATATCATGATTCTGCCGTAACAACCATCGGACGAACAAACGTTAATGGCTTAAACGCAAGGTTTGCTTACCACAACAGCCTTTAGTCAAAGCCTTGATTTTAGGACCTTGATGGAGTTCTTGCGGCAGAATCATATCATGAAAAAGAGCACCTCCCCTCAACTATAGGCAATATTTGGGTTTGGTCTTATGCAACCAAGCTCGAGTACAGAAAATGGCTTTCTTGGCTCCAAGCATCCGAGATTAACCTCCCTCGCAAGAATCGGTTCTGTATCCTTATGGCTCTCATGTCGCGTATCGAGAAACGCCGCTTTCATGGGCTCGAGCTCTTTTGCTTGTTCTATCGCGCCATCTTTCTCAGGATGCCAGAAGCTAGAGCCTTGAGACGCTTATCTTCAGCCAAGTGACTTTAGGGTAGAAATTTTTTGTCTGGCAACGCTCTAAAATGCCCGATGAATCCCCATCTTTGGCTTTTTGACATTGATATCCCGCTTGCATATTGTTTTAGCCATCATGCAATAATATAAATCGCAATCCACAATTCATTCCAGGATTCTGCCGCAACGACAATCGATCAAGCTAGCGCTCCCTGGCTCAGGCTCTTTAAAATGATTGCTGTTGCTGCGTCAGAATCCTTCCAGGAGGCGTTTCAATTTGACCAAAAGAGTTATCGCTATAGTTCTTGCGCTCGCAATGGTTCTAGGAGTGCAGCCGCTGACATACGCGGCTGAGCCTGGCTATGGCGACATCGAAACAAGCTACGCGAAAGAGGCAATACTCGCGCTTACCGCAAGCGGGGTTGTCGAAGGCTATGAGGCAAAAACATTTGGGCCGAAAGACAGCATCAAGTCTGTTGATCTAGACATATCCCTAGCGCGGCTAACAGGGAAAAAAGCTCCTCGCTGGGTCGATTCAAAGGTATTGACCCGTGAGCAGGCATCCAAGTCAATAGCCACCGCGCTAGGACTCAGCGAAGTGCAGAAGCCCGCTTTCAAGTACCTAGATGACGCGTCAATCAGCGCCGAATACAAAGGCTGGGTATATGCCTTGAAAGAAGCGGGCTACCAAGTCGGCGACAGCTTTGACGCGGCGAATTCGCGCTACTTTCCGAAAAACACATTCACCCGCGAAGCTATAATGCAAACAATTTACAGCGCTCTAGGCAAAAGCTCTTCAGCCATCATTGACAAGGACGTTTCCGGCAAGAGCTTCAACGGAACAGCGATCATCCGCAAGTCAGGAGTAACTCTCAAAGACGCCACGATAAACGGAGATCTCATCATCGGCCAAGGCGTTGGCGAGGGTGAAGTCCATCTGGACAACGTCCTGGTAAAAGGCAATACCATTGTCTATGGCGGCGGCATCAGCTCGCTGTACGTCGCAGACTTTCGCGTTGAGGGCAGCTTGATTGTCCGCAAGTACGAGGGCGAGAACAATGTTCGCATAGTTGTCTCTGGCGCCAGCAATTTTGACGCTATTGTGCTTGAAACTGGCGCTATTATTGTCACCCAGCAACTTGCTGACGGCACAAAAATCAAGGTTGAGATCCCTTCTGACTATCTTGCTGGCTCCAAGTTTGAATTCATTGGAAGCTTTGACCATATCGTAAACAATGGCGAGAAGTCAGACATCAGCTTAACCGGAAGCGTCAACACCCTAACGCTGAACAAGTCAGCGACAGTCAAAGGGAACGGAAAAATCACCAAAGCGGAAGTAAGCGCGGAGGCTGGCAAAGGCACGAGCTTTTCGACAACTCCAACCAGCATTACAGGCGCTGGAAAAAGCGACGTTAAGCTGCCTTCAAGCACCTCGAACAGTTCAAACGACGGCAGCTACTACTATGGCGGAGGCCCCAGCGGCGGCTCAGGCGGAGACTCTGGCGGCAACTCAGGTGGCGACTCTGGTGGCACAACTACAACCTATAACGTTTCTGCAGTTGACGCGGCTTCATACACAGTTTCCCATAAGTCCCAATTCTCCCTGCCATCAACTGCAACCGCAACCCTTTCAAACGGCAGCACAATGGAGTTCAACGTTTCCTGGAGCCCAGCAACAGCTGACACCAGCGTTTGCGGCACATTTGAATTTGAGGGCACCCTGGAAATGGTCTCTGGCTACGCCAACCCTGACTCGATAAAGGCCAAGCTAACACTGACAGTGGAACCAGTTCTGGATTCTATCCAAATCTGGCAGCTGCCAGCCAAGACTTTGTATCTGCTAGGCGAAGACCTTGATCTCACCGGCCTTGTTGTCAACGGAACATATTCGGACGGCTCGGAGCAGATCCTTAACGTATCTGAAAGCAACGTATCAGGCTATGACAAGACTCTTGTCGGAGATCAGATCGTAACTGTTGACATCAACGGAAAAACGCAAACATTCTCTGTAACCTCATACAATGCCGCCAACGGAACACTTGCGTCGATTACAACGCCAGGGGCGCTTACAATTGCTAACGGCTCAGGCAAAACAGCTGAAGGCCTTGGCTTGCCTCCAAGAGTTGAAATCACGCTTGAAGATGACAGCAAGACTCTTGCTAATGTTACATGGGATGTTGATTCAACCCCTTACGATCCATCTTTGAAGACGCACCAGAACTTTGTTGTAAGCGGCACAGTCTCGCTTCCTGAAGGCGTTTTAAACGAAAATGACGTGCCTCTTGAAACAGAGATCAGCGCAACCGTTTCAGGGGCAAAGCAAAAGGTTGTCTTCAACCTGAACGGCCAAACTGGCGCCGCCATTGCCACTCAAACGATTGAGTACGGATATCCGGCATCAAAGCCTACAGATCCAACATCCGCGTCTCACGATTTTCTTGGCTGGAACACAAGCGCTGATGGAAGTGGAACCGCATGGAACTTTGCTGACGCGGTAACAGAAGACGTCACCTTGTATGCCATATGGAAAGGAAAGACCTACACTGTCACATTTGACAAAGGAAACGCTGCGAGCTCTATAGAGTTGCCAGATCCGTTGTTGGTATCTCACGGCGCCCTGGCTGTCAAACCCGCCGACCCATCGCTGCCCGAACTCTTCTTCGCTGGCTGGTATATTGACTCAGCCCTAGAAACGCTCTACACCTGGAGCGAGCCAGTAACAGCAAGCCTGACCCTGTACGCGAAGTTCGCGGACACCCTTATGATGGCTAAAGACTCTCTGACCTTTGACATCATAAAGGGCGGTAACGACAGCGAGCATAACGTCAGCACGAACCTTGCGCTGCCAGCAACCCTATCGGCTTACCCAGGCGTCACTATCGAATGGTCTTCCGACTCTGAGGACTTCATATCCAATTCTGGCGTTGTAACGCGACCAGAGGACGAGGACAAACTCGTAACCCTCAAGGCCACCTTATCGCTTGATGGCAAAACGGAAGTTAAGAACTTCGCCTTGACAGTTCGATACCGTGATCTAGACAATATCGAGGTTACTGGAAGCGACGCCCGTTTTGCTTCAGGATACCCAGTTGTCAGCTTTGACAAAGACAATAAGGCAACTATCAGAATGAAGCTGGATCCAGGCGTTGCGACACCTGAAGAGCCAGTAATCGCTTACTTGGCTTTCGATGGATACACAGATTTTTCTTACTCGCTTGACAAGGACTCCATCCTTTACGGTTACACATCCAGCAATTCCGATGAAAATGGAAAGCGCCGCATTTGGCAGTTATCCGAGGTAGGCGAGGTCGAAATAACAGGCAATGAAGAGGTTGCATTTAAAGCTGACAGAGCATGGAGCAACGGTTCAGAGGTTTACAAGCTCGGCATAGTCTTGCTTAAGAACGACAACATTAGCGATCCTCAGGCGACAGGCACAGTTATATCGTTAACAGCTGAACAGGCCAACATCGTGGATATGCAGGCTCCATCCTACATGTATCCATTCTTGAGCGAGGACAAAACAAAGCTTTATGTTTATTTTGAAGAGAAACTATCTCTTAGCGCCGCAAACAAGACAGATCCAGCTGACTGGACAATAGAAGATTCATCAGGCTCAGCTCTCCCAGTAAGCATTACAAACGTTGTTATCGAAAATGGCCCGTTTGAATACGGACTTGTGCCAGGACTCGTGACGCTTGCGCTCAGCGGAGCCTTGCCAGACGCGTCATCATCACCATATTTGGCATATACTCCTGGATCTTTGAAACTGGCTGACGAAGCGACAAACCCTGTAACCAGCAAAATATGGGTGCCCATAAACACCACTGCGCCAACCGCAATGGCTTATGTCAATCCTTCAGCAGGCACAGCAAATGTAACCTTTAATCCTGGACTTCATTATTGGATGGATAATAAAGGCAGCGAGCTCTCATCCCTGGTAACGCTGAAATATAACAACTCTGCCATTTCAGGGTTTAAATATGCCTCCGGCATGTGGTCAACACGTTCAACAGAAGTTTTCTTTACGTTCAATCCGCTTCCGTCAGGAACCTACTCAGGCGACCAGTTTAAGCTTGATGTTAATAGCGGTTTAAATTTCTTAAACTACCGTACGATAGTGGTAACAGACAAACCATCAACTGTCATTCCTCCAGTTATAACAGACAACATTCACGCGAGTTTCAACATCTCCAACGGTCCTTACGGTAGCACCATTGCTTTAACATCGTCTAACTTAAATTTGGGCCAGTTTAACATTCCTCCTTGCAACTTCATTCTTAAGGCAGGCGATGAGCGGCTTCTTTTACGCGAGACCGTAATTGTTAGTGAATCCGAAATACTCTTGCGGCTTGGCTCCCGAGTGGCTGCAAAGCTTAAAGAAAAGCAAAGTCAAGGCAACGATATAACAACAAGTTATCAAATAGATCCTAGATTTGTCCTGTACTCATTTTCGCATCTCATTGACCAAAGCGGAGCCTACCTTCCAAATTTCGGGCCGGTGAATTGCTATATTCCCTACTAAAAAAGGTTCTGAGTCTGCGACGCAATGTCATAACCATATGATGCGTTGTTCGCAAAATATGGAATCCAACATCCTATAAGCAATTAATTAGATCAGCAGGGAAATTCCCTGCTGATCTTTTTTTGTGGAAACGCCTATCCTTGACTACGATAGACGCAACGGCAAAGAACTCCTGCATGAGCCAGACATTGCGCTTGTCGGCCAGGTCTGCACTTCCATCGCAAGTTTTAAAGCTGAATGCGCAAATATCCAATGAACCCGCAGGGCATGTTGGAAAAAGTGCGTTGCTCGATTCAGTTCTCTGTAAGCTTAGCATTCTATGTGATATGACGAATTTATCCTTGATCGCGTTAGCGCCTCTCTAGATCTTTTTGTTATGGTTCAGAAAACGCCTGATTTGCCATTCGCTCAAAACAGTCAACTTGGTCTTCTTTTTATCGCGCTAAAAACCCTTGTTTCCGCCATTTCTCGAAAGAGCTATGCTAACTTTCAATTCAACTTCTCTCAAAAGAGCAAGAATTCGCTGTTAAACCCCTTATTCTGTATCAATATTGCTTCGCGCCTAGATCCCTTGTTTCCGCCATTTCCTGCGAGCAACTAATGCTTTGATGTCCGCTTTCTCCATCCCCATGCGGCCAGCTGGCGTGGACTTTTCTCATTGCTATACCTAAGCATACGCAACCAGCCCATCCTACCCATGCTTCAGAAACGCTTGATATGCCATTCGCTCAAATCAGTCTACTTGGTCTTCTTTTCATCGCGCCTAAATTCCTTGTTTCCGCCATTTCTCGAAAGATCATTGCTAACTTTGAATTCAACTTCTCTTATAGGGGCAAGAATTCGATGTTAGACCCCTTATTCTGTTTCAATATTGCTTCGCACCTAGATCCCTTATTTCCGCCATTTCCTGCGAGCAACTAACGCTTTGATGTCCGTATTCTATCCCCGCTCGGCCAGCTGGCGTGGACTTTTCTCACAGCTATACCTACGCATAGGCAGCCAGTCAAGCCCGCCCATGGTCCAGAAATGCCTGATACGCATTCGCTCAAAACAGTCAACTTATTCTTCTTTTCATCGCGCCTAAATCCCTTGTTTCCGCCACTTCTCAAAAAAGCAATGCCAACTTTGAATTCAACTTCTCTCATAGGGGCAAGAATTCGATGTTAGACCCCTTATTCTGCTTCAATATTGCTTCGCGCCTAGAGCCCTTGTTTCCGCCATTTCCTGCGAGCAACTAATGGTTTGATGTCTGATGTCTCCATATCCCCGCTCGGCCAGCTGACGTGGACTTTTCTCTCAGCTATACCTAAGCATATGCAACCAACCATGCCCGCCTATGGTTCAGAAATCTTTGATACGCCATTCGCTCGAAACCGTCAACGTGGTCTTCTTTTCATCGCGCACAAATCCCTTGTTCCCGGCACTTCTCGAAAGAGCAATGCGAACTTTGAGTTCAACTTCTCTCATAGGGGCAAGAATTCGATGTTAGACCCCTTAATTCTATTTCAATATTGCTTCGCGCCTAAATCCCTTGTTTCCGCCATGTCCCGTGACCAGCTAACGCTTTGATGTCTGATGTCTCCATCCCCCGCTCGGCCAGCTGACGTGAACTTCTCTCTCGGCTATACCTTCGCATAGGCAGCCAGCCAAGCCCATGATTCAGAAATGGCCTGATATGCTATTCGCTCAAATCAGTCTACTTGCTCTTCTTTTCATCACGCTAAAATCCCTTGTTTCCGCCATTTCTCGAAAGAGCAATACAAACTTTGAATTCAACTTCTCTCATAGGGCAAGAATTCGATGTTAGACCCCTTATTCTGTTTCAATATTGCTTCGCGCCTAAATCCCTTGTTTCCGCCATTTATAGCGAGCAACTAATGCTTTGATGCCTGATTTCTCCATCCCCGCCCGGCCAGCTGGCGTAAACTTTTCTCTCGGCTATACCTCAGCATAGGTAGTCAGCCAAGGCCGCTCATGTTTCAGAAATCCTTGATACGCCATTCGCTCGAAATCGTCAACTTGGTCTTCTTTTCATCGCGCTAAAATCCCTTGTTTCCGCCATTTTTCGAAAGAGCAATGCGAACTTTGAATTCAACTTCTCTCATAGGGGCAAGAATTCGATGTTAGACCCCTGATTCTGTTTCAATATTGCTTCGCGCCTAAATCCCTTGTTTCCGCCATTTCCTACAAGCAACTAATGCTTTGATGTCCGCTTCCTCCATCCCCGCTCGGCCAGCTGGCGTGGACTTTTCTCATGGCTATTCCTAAGCATAGGCATCCAGCCCACCCTACCCATGCTTCAGAAAACGCCTGATATGCCATTCGCTCAAATCAGTCAACTTTGTCTTTTTTCATCGCGCTAAAATCCCTTATTTCCGCCATTTCTCGAAAGAGCTATGCTAACTTTGAATTCAACTTCTCTGATAAGGGCAAGAATTCGATATTAGACCCCCTTATTCTGCTTCAATATTGCTTCGCGCCTAAATCCCTTGTTTCCGCCATTTCCCGCAATCAGCTAACGCTTTGATGTCCGCTTTCTCCATCCTCGCTCGGCCAGCTGGCGTGGACTTTTCTCTCGGCTACACCTAAGCATATGCAACCAGCCAAGCCTGCCCCATGGTTTAGAAATACCTGATATGCCATCCGCTCAAAACAGTCAACTTGGTCTTCTTTTCATCGCACCTAAACCCCTTGTTTCCGCCACTTCTCGAAAGAGCAATGCGAACTTTGAATTCAACGTCTCCCAAAGGGGCAAGAATTCGATGTTAGACCCCAATATTCCGTTTCAATATTGCTTCGCGCCTAAATCCCTTGTTTCCGCCATTTCCTGCAAGCAACTAATGACTTGAAGTCCGCTTTCTCTTTCCCCCTCGGCCAGCTGGCGTGGACTTTTCCCTCGGCTACATCTAAGCATATGCAACCAGCCAAGCCTGTCCATGTTTCAGAAATGCCTGATACACCCTTCGCTCAAATCAGTCAACTTGGTCTTCTTTTCATCGCACCTAAACCCCTTGTTTCCGCCACTTCTCGAAAGAGCAATGCGAACTTTGAATTCAACTTCTCTCATAGGGGCAAGAATTCGATGTTAGACCCCTTATTCTGTTTCAATATTGCTTCGCGCCT
>JAISWZ010000284.1 GCA_031270945.1 Clostridiales bacterium
TTCACCATCATCTAAATATGGACAAATGCAAATATATTTTCTGTGGTGAGGATTATCTGAACGAAGTTCCATAGCCATTGGATTACCAATGAGCAGATTATTAAGTTGCTGAATAGTAAATTGTATCAATAATATACCTCGCGAGTGAATGAGAAAATGCCTAGAATATCATTCTCCCATCCGATTTCCAGTTGGTAAATCGTTTAATTCCTCGACATTTGATTTGATTGCTTTATATTCTATGTACGAATCTGATGGAATTGAGAAAAAAGCAGTATGTTTCGTTACATAAGCCGTAAAGCACCTGAAATATGAATTACATCTTCCTTATCAAAATCTTCCCAAGAACCTAGAACACATTTGCGTCAGACGTGTGTCTTCAAAACTGGCTAGCGTTAGTTCTTTTACTATTGCCCGGACTAATGTATCCGTTAATTCGTTAAAAACCACAGTTCCATATACGTCGTGAACTGTCTTTGGATCGCCATGTTAATTCGCTGTTATAGCTTAACATGTTTAGCTCCCAAATATGTAAATTGATAATTGCTTAATATAGTCAGTTCCTAAATATGCAAATTGATAGGCAACGGCTTCACTCGGTTAAAAAACCAATGAAAAAGCTTTTTCACAAGACAACCCAGGAGAAATGGTGCATAAGCAAGGTTTTTCATCTGACAGGGGATCGCTGCTGTATATATCGGCATTGCGCCGCCGCTTGTTGACTGGATCTATCTGAACCCCAGCTCATGGATTTTGGAAAGAGTGATATCCGAAGTCAAGAAGGCTATCCGAATCCGAAGTGCCATTGATACTCATTAATACTGAGTCGTAAGTCCGAAAGGCTCGCGCAATTATATTGAACATTTTACTGCTTGAAAAAAACCGCACTTTCGGGAACGTGAAAAATCAATATGGCCGAAGGCTCGCGAAACGCGAACCTTCGGCTTTTCCTTTATGAAAACCTGCAGGAGCCAAAAGGTTTTACTTGACATAACGCTTGGAATGAGTTATAATGATTGCAAAGTCGATGAGCAACAAGTAAACTAAAGTTGAAATACAACAAGAATCATATGACTTGCATGGCAAATAGGTCGACTTCGCTGGCAGGAAGTCAATATCTCACCAAGTTAATATCCCGAATTTAAATTTAGCTTGCCAAAGTCACGCGCAAAAGCATCGCGAGGACTTTCATTGCGCCACTTGCGGAATTTTGTGGTACGAATCAGGTCCATTCGAAAGAGGGCTTTGTCTTTGAAGGCGCAATGAGAGGATGAATTATGAGAGGATATTATGAGAGGATGATTTAAATGAAGAAAGTGGCTTTGCCAATCTTGGTGCTTTTCATTGCTGTTGTGATAGTTGCGGTTGTCTTGCTTTCAAACGGATTGTCAGTAGGCGCAAATGAAACCCTGGCCGGAATAGATCTTTCAAACGTGGCGGATGGCGCATATACGGGAAGCCATGAGTTCAAGAGGTGGACAAACACTGTGACGGTTCAGGTGAAAGATCATGCTATCACCAGCATCGAGGCAACTGAGCCCGTGTTTGCCGATAAAGTGACAGATGTCACAGATGAGGTATTTTCAAGGGTGATCAGTGCGCAGAGCACGAAGGTTGACACTGTGTCTGGCGCTACCATTACGTCAAAGGCTTATCTGAAGTCGATTGAGGAAGCTTTGAAATAGAGGTTCGCTCCAACTCAAGGCTCGCTCGCAAGTGAAAACATGGTTTTCGCATGCGGGCGAGTTAGTGCATATCCCAAAATTATATCCGAGGCGCCGAAAAAATCCGGGTGTTTGCTCGCAGAAGCCCGAGCAAACTAGTTGAAGCTTTCGCCAGGATTTTTTCGGCGCCATTTCGGAATTTTGGGATATGCACTTATTATGTTCCAACATACATAAGACGGGTGTTCTCTTTGCTTAGACAGCCCGGGCTTGGCTAAACTCTTAAACTTGGATGTGCTAATGTGAAAAGCGGCAAAGGTTATGCAATAGCGGACAACATGAAATACCTGTTGGGTGAAATGTGGCGTTTCAGGCCGGGAGGCGTATTGTTTTCCTTTGCCGGAATCCCGGCTAAGGTTCTGGTTGCCCTCACGGCCATCTTTGTGCCTAAAATTGTGCTTGACGCCATAGACGCATCCGCTTCGCCCCAGCGTTTCGCTGGAACAATAGGCATTGTGACGCTTGTCCTGGCGGCTACGTCGCTGCTGGATCTTTTTTCGCGCAATGCCATGGAGCATTGCGCCAACTCATTCATCCTAACCCATATGAACAGCAAATGGGTGAGGAAGGCGACCGGCATGGACTACAGCGCCTACACTACGGAATACGGGAAGCAACAGGCGGAAAAGGCCAGAGTATCCTTGGAGGGCACAGGAAGATGGGGGCTTGGATCCTACTTTCCCAGGCTTGTCACGCTTCTGACTTGTTTATTGGGCTTTCTTTCCTGCACGGCTGTAATAGCGATGCTGCATCCATTGGCTGTGCTTTTGCTTGCCCTATGCTATGCCATAAGCCTTTTCTTCACTTTCCGGCTAGAGAAGAAAAAGCAGGAGCGCAAAGACGAGATCGCCAGGGTTGATCGCAAATTGGGGTATGTGGCTTACAAGACCAGAGGCTTGCAGATAGGAAAGGATATCCGCGTCTACTCCATGGCTGGGTGGCTACGTGCGATGGCGGAGCTTGCCAAAGGCGAGAAGCGGATCGTTGACCAGAAGATCGCCAGAGAGCAGTTCAAGCTGTCAATAACGCAGGCGATTTTGGTTTTTGTCCGTGACGGCGTGGCGTACGCATTCCTCATATATCAAGCGCTAAGTGGAAAATTGACTCTTGGAGAATTCGTCTTGTACTTCGCGGCGATAGCGGAGCTAGGCGAATGGCTTGCCCAGGTCACCAGCAATATTGGGGAGTTTACAGAGGCCAACAACTCTGTTTCTGATTTTCGCGGCTTTATGGACATTCCGGATACTATGAACAGGCATGCGAAAGCGCCAGCCCCAGGCCCGGATGCGCCAGCATCCATAGAGTTGAAAGGCGTTTCCTTCGCATATGACAAAGAGAAAGGCAACGTGCTGGACAAAGTCTTTCTCCATATCGAAGCTGGCGAAAAGCTGGCTATTGTGGGAGCTAACGGCGCAGGAAAGACAACGCTTGTAAAGCTCATATGCGGGCTTTTGCCAGCCGACGAAGGCCAGATTTTCCTGAATGGCGTTGACATTGCCCAGTTTTCCAGGGACGAGTATTATCAGGCGTTTACCGCTGTGTTTCAAGATTCAGACGTTCTGCCAGTGAGCATAGCTGACAATATCGCCATGAACGAAAAGGTAGACGAGACCTTGATACAAAAGTGCCTTGAGCTTTCCGGCCTCTGGAATAAAGTGAAATCTTTGCCCCAAGGCTTAAGCACCAACCTGGTCAAGCATATCTCGGAAAACGGCACCGAGCTCTCTGGCGGGGAGAAGCAAAAGCTCCTGCTGGCCCGCGCCCTCTACAAGAAAGCCCCGATCATAATACTGGATGAGCCTACTGCGGCGCTTGACCCTATCGCTGAACAAGAGATCTACCTGAAGTACAATGAGCTCACGCAAAACAAGACCTCTCTCTTTATCTCGCATAGGCTCTCTTCTACCAGGTTTTGTGATCGGATTATTCTGCTGGGCGAAAAGGGCATCGAAGAAGTGGGAACCCATGATGAGCTGATGGCGAAAAAAGGGAAGTACGCGGCCCTGTTTGACGTCCAGAGCCAGTATTATATTAAAAACAAAGATATTAAAAACAAAGATGGAGGCGCCTTGTGGGCAAAAGAAGAGCTTTAAAAGACGACCTCCAAATGATCCTGCGAGGCATTCACGAATTCGATGCCATTTTGCCAGGACAGATGAAGCTTGTGGCGCTGAGATCCGTTATCCTGTCCCTTTCGCCTAGCATAGCCATGGTAGCTTCCGCCCGCGTCATAAACGAATTGGCGGGTGAAATGCGGCTAAGTTTCTTGCTGGCCTATGTCTTGACAGCAATAGGCTTGGCGTTGGGGCTAGCCATGCTTTCCGGGCGCTTGAAAGCAAAGATTGACGTTGGCTATAGCCAGCTCTTTTCCTCCCATGACATCGTCCTAAACGAAAAGGCCCACAACCTGCCTTACGCCAACCTGGAGGACGTCCGCATACGCGAGCTGAGCGATCAAGTTTCGGGAAGCATCCACGTTTCCGGAGCGGGAATGGCCAGCTTGTACTGGGATCTCGAAATCTTGGTAAAAAGCTTTTGCTCCGCGACTATAGCCGTAGCTCTTTGCGCTGATGTCTTCAGAGGCGGCGCAACCCAAAGCTTCACTGGCATCTTTGCCTTTGTCAACTCTCCCTGGGCCATTCTGCTTCTGGCTGCGCTTGCGGTGCCCAGCGCCTTGCTTTCATCAAGACTCACCAGCAAAATGTTTGACGTGTCATTTGACGTCTTCAAAGATGGCGCCAAGTATAATCGCTACGCCAACTTCTACATGCATGACTATCTCTCAGACGACAAGTCGGCAAAGGACGTGCGCATTTACGCCCAGGAAGACTTGATCGTAAGGGAAACGCAAAACCGATGCTATGTCCCCTTTTGCGAAGGCGACAAGCGTGAAAAAAAGGCGTCAAACAAGTATAACGGGGTGAAGCTCCTGCTCAGCGCCCTGGCGGGAGGCGCGGTCTATCTCCTTATCGGACTCAAGGCCCTTTCAGGGACAGTTGGAGCAGGCATGGTCGTTATGGCCTATGGCGCAGTGACCATGTTCATACACGCGGTTTCCGACCTGTCCATGATATTTACTGATCTAAGAAACAACAATGAGCATCTGAAGCTCTACTTCGAGTACATCGATCTCCCCAGCCAAAAAGATCTGGGAGAGCTGACCCCGGATTTAAGCAAAACCCCGGAGATCCGCTTCAGCAATGTAAGCTTCCATTACCCCTGGTCTGAAGAATACGCGCTAAAAGACGTTTCCCTGGTGCTTCCAACAGGCAAAAAGCTGGCCATAGTAGGCATGAACGGATCTGGAAAGACTACCCTAATCAAGCTTTTGTGCGGCCTCTACGAGACGACAAAAGGCAGTGTCACGCTAAACAGCGAGCCAATCGCCTCGTACAAGCGCGAGAAGTACATGGCCCTTTTCTCCGTGGTGTTCCAGGATTTCCGCCTGCTCTCATTCTCAATAGCCCAAAACGTAGCGGCCTCAACGACCTACGACAAGAACAGAGTTGAAGAATGCCTTAAAGCGGCGGGGCTGGGATCAAAGTATGGCGTTGAGACAGCTCTCTACCATGACTATGAAGAAAATGGAATAAGCCTGTCAGGCGGAGAAGAGCAAAAGCTGGCCATTGCCAGGGCAATATACAAAGACGCCCCGATTGTGATCCTGGATGAGCCCACCGCCGCCCTGGATCCGCTTTCAGAGTACGAGATCTACACAAAGTTCAATGAGATAGTAGGGGACAAGACTACGGTATTCATCAGCCATAGGCTCTCGTCCTGCCGGTTTTGCGATGTGATAGCTGTCATCCACGAAGGAAGAATAGCCCAGTGGGGCACCCATGACGAGCTTGTCAATGTCCCGGGAAAGTACAGCGATCTCTGGAATGCCCAGGCCCAGCACTATACAACGGTTGAGGCGTAAAAAATCCGCTGGGGCGCTTTGCGCCCCGGCGGATTTTTGGTTTTTGAATTTGGGTTTGGGTTTTTGACTTGCCTTTCTCTTTGATTTTAAGCCATTCTCATTCTCTTTTCGAGCCCTCCCAAATCCCATTCCCTACCACAAAATCAAAACCAAGTCCGGATCATAATCCTCCATATACTTGTATAGGTTTTCGGGCCTTCCAGCGGCCCGCAAGTCTATAACGCAAAGCTCCTTGCAAGCCAGCGACAAAAACGGGGTGACAACGCAAGCGAAGCTGTGCTTGATTACAACGATCTTCTTGTCGTTTGGGGCGTTGTTGTTCCTCAAGAATTGAAGAGGGTTGTCCCCTCTGGCGTACATTCCCCAAACGTTGCCATCGAAATAGCCCTTCTTCTCCGCGAGCTTCGGCCAATAAAAGGCTTCCTCGAATGTCCCCTCCTTGCGCTCCCATATGTTTCTGGTTGACAGGGTCACTGATTCCACGCTTGTCTCAAAATTGGGATGGATGATGGAAAAGTCGTCAACGTCAGTGAAAAGTGGCCCAATTCTCCGCCCTTGCGAGCCAAGGAACCAGCTGGGCAGGATCTCGTAGGTGTAGTTTCCGGGATCCAAAAGGCTCTTGTCATAGCTGAAGCCGTAGCTCTTCTCGAACTTCTCCGCGAGAACGCCAGCGAACCATAGCCCCGCCTCTGGCGTCCAGTGATGGTCGGTCTTGAAGTAGGAGGTTATCAGATCCCTTCCGGATTTTGCGAACTCGGACTTGATGTCTATGACATCCACGCCGCTTTCCATCAACGGCCCGCTTAGCAAAGAAAAGTTGTCTTGCGCCATGTTTTCAACCGGCAAGTCAGCGGCTTCGACTTTGTACGGAACCATGCCGAATACCAAGGGAATGCCCTTTGGCGATAGCTGCTCGTCCAGCTTTATGATGTCCTCATACCGCATGCGGTAGATAGCCCTGGTCGCATCGCTTGGAACTTGAAGCTTAACCAGCCAGCCATTGTCAAGCCGTATGAGCTCTTGCCCCAGGGTGTTCTCAAAGGTCGCGTTTCGGCCAACAACTCGCTGGAATCCGCCGTTTATCGTGATCAAAAAGTTCTTGGCCCGCGCGGGAATGTCCAAGAAGTAGGTTTTGCCTAGTTGCGTGGCTGTCTTCATCACCTGCAGCGGCGTGGCTTGGCTTAAGCTCAGCTGGGCCTTTGGAACGCTCTTCTCTTTGATGAAAGCCTCGCTGTTTGACGGAGCGTCGCCAGTCGCGGCGTCATCGCTGATCCCTATGGCGCTTTTGCCAGTCAATGCGTCAAACGCCTTGAAGACAATGGTGCGGTAACCCTTTACCCCCAAGCAGAGGGACACCAGGTATATGAGGGCAAGAAAAGCCCCGGACTTTTTTATGTTTTTCACTCGCTATTTCACCTCGAAACATGCTAACGATGTTCAGATTTGGGACATGCTCTTGTCGTTATGAAAACGCCTTTCGCCCAAGCCAGCGCTAGTCCGCCTTTTAACCTAGTCCGCCTTTAAGCCCAAGCGCTCGCGCTCGCCTAGCGCGCTAACTCCAACTAAAAATTAAAATAAACAAACGGGTTGTAAGTGCCCTTGATCATATAGGACAAGGCAATAACGTAAGCAAAAGCGATCCCCGCCACTTGGGCGATCCGAGGGACTTTCTTGAATACTGGAACCGAGAAGAGAATGCCTGCGGCCAAAAAGAAGGCGTGGTTTCTCAGCCAGAACAGATCCGCCGCAGTGGCAAGGCCAGATCCCGCCAGGCCAAGCATCGACTTGACGTACGCAAGCGCTGACGGAAGATCCGGGGATCTAAACAGCACCCAGCCCAGCATGACAAAGAGCATGGCGTAGGCATGCCCAAAAACCCCCAGCCTCTTCGCGAAGCCTGTCAGCTTCTCAAGGGTTATCAAAACAAAGAACCAGAGGCCCCACAAAAAGAACGTCCAGTTGGCGCCATGCCAAGCGCCGGTGACAAGCCAGACAACAAATAGGTTGAAGACAAGCCGCCCCTTTGAAACCCTGGATCCGCCAAGGGGAAAGTACACGTAGTCCCTAAGCCATTGCCCAAGCGATATGTGCCACCGCTTCCAGAATTCCGTGATGGATCTGGCCGCGTAGGGATGGTCGAAGTTTTCGAGAAAGTGAAACCCGAACATCTTGCCAAGCCCTATCGCCATGTCGCTGTACCCGGAAAAGTCAAAGTAAATCTGCAAAGAGTAAGCGAAAATTCCTAACCAGGCAAACAAGACAGAGGGAACTCCATGGTCAAAGGCCAGATCCGCCAAGATCGCGAGGTTGTTGGCAAACAGGGACTTTTTTATGAACCCAACCATGAAGCGCTCGACGCCTTCAGTGAAGCCAGCCAGGGTTTCCGTCCGCCCATTGATCTGCTCAGACACGGTTTCATAGCGGACGATTGGCCCTGCTATCAGCTGGGGGAAAAATGATATGTACAGCGCGACATCTAACGGGTTCTTTCGAGCCAGCCCTCGCCCCCGCGCTACATCCAGGACGTATGACATAGCCTGGAAGGTGAAGAAAGAGATGCCTATGGGCAAAGAGATACTCAGGACCTCGGAGCCCGCGATGGCGTTTGCGAAAAACGACAAGTACTTGAAGACAAACAGGATGCCAATGTTTATGCAGACATCCGCAGCCGCGAGAGCCGTCTTTAATGTGCCTGAGCTTCGCCCAACCAGAAGCCCCAAAAGCCAGTTGGCCAGGATCGAGCCCAGCATGACAAGAACAAACAGAGGCTCTCCCCATGCGTAAAACCCAAGGCTGGCAAATGTCAGAAATATGTTTTGCAATTTTCTGCTCTTCTTGAGAAGCGCGTAATAGCAAAACAAAACCGCTGGCATGAACATGAAAAGAAATTCATTTGACGAGAAAACCATTTCCTGTCCCCCAAAAAGTGAGGCGCTTGCTGTACTTGCCGAGCTTGCCTCAAATAAATATATGATTTGTGCGCCAATGCGATGGCGATCTTTTGTCTTCTGGCTGAGGCTTTTTTTCTAAAGCAAGTGTTGATTGGGATTGATTGGAATTAAATAAAATCGCCGTTTCAATAGGGCAATGCTTTATCGGCGCGAGTTGCTGGCACCATATCTGGATAACTCTCCTCGCGCTGCTCGTCGTATAATATCACACCATAAATGAAAATTCAAATGAAAGTCAATCTTTTAAAGCTAAATGCATATCCCAAAATTATATCCGAGGTGCCGGAAAAATCCGAGCAAACTAGTTAAAGCGTTCGCCAGGATTTTGGCGATTTGCCCATGAACATTGGGCAAACGCTATCCGGTGCCATTTCGGAATTTTGGGATATGCACTAAATGCGCGTTCTAAAATATAGAAAAAGCGACTGAATAACGCTTGCATGTGCAATTTTCTTATCGCGCATCACAAAGACGCGCAAAAAGCCGCAGACACGCGTCTGCGGCTTTTAGCTGTCAAATTCTTTTTAAAAAACTTCTGCCAGCGGAGCGCATGGAGGCGCATCGCCCTATTCAAACAGCCTGGTTTCAACTCCAAGCCCGCTTGCATCCCCTAGCTTGATCACGGGAGTGTCGAATTCGAACCCGCCGGTTGCCAGGTTCTTGTTTTCCAGCTCAACGAAGCTGTCCAAGTCAGCCAGTATTATGTTGGGGTGGGAGGCGACCAAAGCGGCGCCTGCGGCAATGGCAATTCTGCTTTCCATCATGCAGCCTACCATGCAGGGGATTCCGGCTGACTCGGCTACGGAGCAGATTTGAAGGGCGCGGTAAATCCCGCCGCACTTCATGAGCTTTATGTTAATGATGTCAGCCGCTTCAAGCTTGGCTATCTTGAACGCGTCTTGGGGGGTGAAACAGCTTTCGTCAGCCATTATGGGAATAGGGGAGTGGCGCCTTACGTAAGCCAAGCCGTCTAGATCCCAAGCGGGAACAGGCTGCTCTATGGATTGGACTCCATATTTCTCGTAAGCTCTGGCCATTTCTAGCGCCTGCGCGGGTTTCCACCCTTGGTTCGCGTCTATCTTTAGGTGCGCGTTTGGCGCGTTCTTTCTAATTAGATCTATTGCTTCAAGGTCAGCTTCCCTGTTTCCGCCAGCCTTGATCTTGAGCATCCGAAATCCTGAATTAGAAAGGTCTTTCGCTTCCTGTCCCATGATCTGGGGATCGTCTATGCTTATCGTCATGTCGGTCTCGACGTTTGATTGGCTTCCGCCCAAAAACTTGTATAGCGGAACCCCAGCGGCCTTGCTCATGATGTCGTAGAGAGCGATGTCTATCGCGGCTTTGGCGCTTCCGTTTCTGGCAGTGACCCTGTCCATGGTTCTGTGTATCGCTTCGATGGAGAACGGATCAAGGCCAGTCAGGGCTTTTGAGATGTATGAAATGGCGTCAATCACTGTCTCGCAGGTCTCGCCTGTCACGTATGCGAAAGGCGACGCCTCTCCGTATCCAAACAATCCCTCGTCTGTAATGACCTTTACAAACACCGCCTCGAAGTTGGCTACCGCGCCCAGAGAAATCCTGAATTCCTTTGCAAGCGGCAAAACAACCTTCTTGGCTTCAATGCCTGCTATCTTCATGCATTGGCCTCCTTGGGGATCCTCTTGAACTCGATCAGATCCGGAAGGGTGAACTCCAGCTGAAGTGAAACAGAGGCGATCTCGCCTTTCAACCCGGTCTGGAACGAGGCCAGTATAGGCATTCCAACGATCTCAGCCAGGAAGATGTCGTAATGGAAATGGGTGAACTTGAGCTCAAGGGAGTTCACAACGCAGGACAGCTCTCCGTTTTCCGCTTTTATCGTCACTTTGCCGTATCCGGGATGCTCGTATTCGCCAACGTACGCTTCCACGTCGTGGGTAAGAGGCTTGTCTTTCACCTGGGTTGCAAGAAGCGAGCTCTTCATCTGCTCCGGCTGCGCCTTCATCGCTTTCTCCTGCTCCAGGTAGAAAGCGTTCCAGTCCTGCCCGCCCTTTTCAAGCATAATGTCGTATATGGCGTTGGCCAAGGCGTATGGCATAAGCGTTGAGTCTTGGCTGGCAAGTATGACAAGCCCGTCTTTCCGCTCTGGAATCATGGATACCAGGGTCGAGGATCCGGTCAAATTTCCGCCGTGGCTTACAACTGTCTCGCCTTTGTACAAGTCAATGAACCAACCCAGCCCATAGCCTACGCGAACAGATCCAGGCACTTCGAAGGGCATCAGCTGATACGGTATGTTGGGCTTGGAAATCTCGGCGTAAGCCGGGCCGATGAGCTGGGCATCTCCGACTTTCCCTTTTTCTATGTTAAACAAAAGCCATTTCGACATGTCAGAAACGCTCGCCCGGATGCTCCCCGCAGGGCCTATCGCTCCGGTTTTCTCAGGAAAGGCCTCCACGTTTGACCCGTCGTCGCCGGTCTTGTAGAGCTTGGCGTAGCTGGCCCCAGGAGTGCTGGAGTCAAAGATCGCGGTATCCATGCCCAGCGGCTTAAATATCCGCTCTGAAACAAATTGCTCCCAGGGCTTGCCTGAAAGCTTCTCTACCAAAACCCCAACCGAGGCGTAGATCAGGTTCTGGTATTGCCAAAGGTAACGGAAAGGCTGGCTTGGCTTCAGGTTCGGAAGCCTGTTGAAAACCAGATCCTCCCTGTCAGCCGCCTCGTCCATGGTAATCCAGAGCAGGTCATGCCTTGGAAGCCCGGTGCGGTGGCTGAGCATGTCACGGGTTGTCGTCTCTTTCGAAGCTATCGGATCGAACAGCTTGAACTGGGGCATGTAGGTGTTCACCGGCTTGTCCAGGTTCAGCTTCCCGTCTTCCGAAAGCATGACAGCGCATGCGGCGGTGAACGCCTTCGAGGTTGACGCTATGGGAAAGAGCAGGTTCTCTGTCATAGGCTCGTTTGCGGCCTTGTCGGAAAAGCCGAAGCCTTCGGTCAAGACTATGCTTCCTTCTGAAACCACAGCAAGTGCAAGCCCCTCAGCGCCAAAAGCCTTGATAGCCGCGTTTGCGGCATCCCGTATCTGGGAGATGCGTTCTTCAGTCATAAGCGTTCTCCTTTCCTGCCTAGGCAGGCAAATAAAAAATAAATAATAAAAAAATTAAAATAAAATAAAAAATAAAAATAAATAAAACAAAAAACAAAAAATAATATTATTTCTTGAACCTGATCGGGCTTCCCATGAAGCTCAAAAGAGCCGCTTCAACCTTTCCTGAAGTTCCTGTCTCAAAAGCGACAGAAGCCGGGATGCCTTCCCAGGCGAAGCTGAAAGTTTCAAAGGCGGTGTGCGTCAGAGCCAAGTCCCGCTCCGCGAACCGGATTGCGAGGCCGTCTCCGCTTGGCTTGACAGAGATCAGGCCGTATGCGTCGTGGCTGTAACTGCCTGCATACTCCTCCAGATCATGGCTCATGTTTCCCTGAGCCGGAGTTTCCGCCTTTGGCATAGCCTGCTCCATCAAAGCGGAAAGGCCCTTCTCCGCTTCCATAACCCAGTCTTTCTCTGAAGCTCCAAGCAGCAAGTCAAAGTATGAATGCATGGCCGCCATGGGCAGAACGCTTGAGCCGGAGTTAACAAAGATAGCTATGCCAGCGTTCCGGCTTGGCATAAACCCGATCTCTGAAGTTGATCCGTTCACGTTTCCTCCGTGGGACACAACAATCTCGCCCCTCTGGCAAGCGGCAGACCAGCCAAGCGCGTATCCCAGCGACTTCACTTCAGAGCCTTCGACCAGGTTGTCGTTGACAGGGATCTGGGGATTTGTCAGATCGCGGATCCCAGACTCGGATATGATCTGCTTCCCGTCAAAGAGCCCCTTCTGGAGATGCAAGCGGATCCAGTTGGAGATTTCCCGAATGTTGGCGTTGATGGCCCCAGCCGGGGCCATCCCGTGAAGCCTGCTAAACGACACGCTTTCAAGGGATCCGTTCTGTCCGCTCTTCTCATAAGCTAGAGAAAAATCTCCGGATGAAACGCTTGAGTCTATGTCAAAACTGGCTGTCTTCATTCCAAGCGGCTCAAAGATCTCTTCTTTGACAAACTGCTCCCATTTCCTGCCGTCAGCCACTTCCACAAGCCGCCCTAGGCAGGCGTACATGATGTTGTTGTAGAGGTAGGTGGATCGGAACGGGAATGCCTGATCCAGGCCTTTTATTATTAAAGGCAGCTCTTTCCTTACTATATAAGGCCGCATTATCCAGAGCAGGTCGCTCCGCGAAAGCCCTGTCCTATGGCACAGCAGATCCCGGGGCGTAGCCGTGTTCGCGCTGTCATCAGCAAACACAAGCTCTGGCAGTATATCCTGTATCGGCGCGTCCAGCTTGACCTTCCCTCGATCCGCCAGGATCATCAGCGCAGCCGCAGTAAACGCCTTCGTGTTTGAACCGATGGGAAAAAGGGTGTTTGGCGTAGGCGGAAGCTTTCTGTCAACATCCCGAAACCCCAGGCATGACTCGATAACAACTTCCCCGTCTTTGACAGCGCATATGGCCATCCCGGCCTGCCCCGCCTTTTCCAAGGCTTGCTTTTGGCTTTGTATAAACTTATTAAAGTCTTCCATCGCATGCTCCTTTGAATCACTGGTTTTTGGGTTTGGTTTTTTGTTTTTTGTTTTTTGTTTTTTATTTATTTTTTTATCTTTATTCCAATGGAAAGTGGCAGCTCACGCTTCTCCCCGCCGCAAACTCCTTCAGTGGCGGCTCAACCTCTCCGCACAGCGGCTTGGCATATGGGCATCTGGACTGAAACCTGCACCCTGGAGGCAGGTTCATGGCTGAGGGAGGCTCTCCTGTGCTTATGATCCGCTTTCGCCCCTTCGCGCCAAAGACAGGCGCCGACTCCATCAGCGCCAGAGTATACGGGTGCCTTGGATTCTCAAATAGCTCTTCCTTCGGCCCTGTCTCCATCACTTTCCCCAGGTACATGACAGCGGCCCGATCTGATATGAAGCGGACCACCTCCAGGTCATGGGAGATGAAGACATAGGTCAATCCTCTTTCATCCCTGAGATCGCAAAGCAGGTTTATGATCTGCGCCTGGATTGACACGTCCAAGGCTGAAACCGCCTCGTCGCAGACAACCAGATCCGGGTTGGCTGACAATGCTCTGGCTATGCAGATCCTCTGTCTCTGCCCTCCAGAGAACTGGTGCGGAAACTTGAAAAGCTCGCTTGAGCTGATCCCGCAGGCCTCAGCGGCTTCAGCCGCCATTTCGAGCCTTGCCGAAGCGCTATCCGCCAGCTTGTGGGAGAGGATGGGCTCCCCTATTATGTCGGCAGCCCTCATGCGGGGATCCATTGATCCGTAAGGATCTTGGAAGACAAACCCGATCTTTCTTCGCTTTTCCCTAGGGACAGCTCCAGAGGGAGTTATCAGGTCTTCTCCGCCAAACACCACTTTCCCTGCGGTAGGCCTTGCCAGCCCTGCCGCAAGTCTAGCCAGCGTGGATTTGCCGCATCCGCTTTCTCCGACTATCCCAAGCGTTTCGCCTTTCTTGGCTGACAAGTCCACTCCGTCAACAGCTCGTATCATCTCTATGGCGCTCCCGCGTCTGCGAGGGGCCTGGAAATACTTTTTCAGCCCTTTGCATTCCAGCAAGACAGGGGCTTGCTGGTTGTCTGGAGCGGCTTGATGATTTTTTGGAGCGGCTTGCCGATCCGTTGGAGCGGCTTGATGCGTGGCCGGAAATGGACTGTCCGGTATAAAAAGGTCGGGGATGGCTGGCTTCGGTGGAGTGGGCGGGATCTGCGGGTCTGGAATAAAAAAATGGGGGATGTCGGGTTTGGGCGGCTTTGGTGGAACCGGCGGTTTTGGTGGAATCGGTGGAACGGGTGGAATCGGAGGAACAGGCGGAATCGGCGGAGTTAAATTGTCTCGGGATTCTGGGGCTGGCTGAGACAAATTCTCCTGAGGCGCTGGATTTGCTTGTGAAGAATTTATATGGGCATCTGGCTTATCCAGCCCATTCAGCCGCTTATCCAAGTTTTTGGAGAAGCCGTCCAGTCTAGCCTCGACGCCTTTGAGCTTATCCTCCAGCTTTTTCGCTCCGCTTTCCAGCCCTTGCCCGAAGTTCTCCAGCTTTTCCTCAAGCCTTTTGAAAAAGTTTGTCATGAGCTGCCCTCCCCTGCATAGAGCCAGCAAGAGACCTTCCTATTGCCATAGGCTGTTTCGGGAGGAAACTGGCTGGCGCAGATTGCTTTGGCGTAGGCGCATCTGGGATGGAAAGGGCACCCTGGCGGCTTTGAGGCCAGGGAGGGGACGCTGCCGGGAATAACGGGAAGCCTTGAAGCGGTGACACGGCTGGAGGGTCTGGACTCTACCAGCCCTTTTGTATAGGGATGAAGAGGGTGCTCGGAGATCTCGTTTGCTGGGGCGCTCTCGCAGGCGAAGCCTGCGTACATGACAAGCATGCTATCGGCAGTTTCTGATACAAGGGAGAGATCGTGGGTAACAAGGATGACTGACATGCCTGTCTCTTCTTGTATAGAAGAAATTAGGTCTATGATCTGGCTTTGGATTGTGGCATCCAGAGCGGTGGTTGGCTCATCCGCCACCAGGAGGTCAGGCTGGCACGAGAGGGCCATTGCGATCATCACTCTCTGGCGCATTCCGCCAGAGAGTGAGAAGGAATAGCTGTCAAGAACCCTGGATACGTCAGGGACGCGGGCTTTGGCCAGGAGATCGCAGGACATTTCCCTGGCTTCGGCTTTTGTCGCAGGGAGGTGAAGCTGGATCGCCTCTCTCATCTGCTGCCCGATGGTATAGGCTGGATTAAGCGCTGCCATGGGTTCCTGGAATATCATGCCGATGCGCCCGCCTCTGAGCTCTTGGAGGCTTTTTTTATTAAGCTTTAGGATATCGAACCTGCCGTCGAAGATCATCTCTCCGCCAGCGTAGATGGCGGGGGGTGAGGGGAGAAGCTTCAGTATTGACATGCAGCACACGGATTTGCCGCAGCCGCTTTCGCCAACAATGCCCAGGGTTTCGCCCTTTCTTGCCTCAAAAGAGACGCCTTCGGCGGCTTTCAGGATTTCCTTGTTGGGGCCCCTGAAATGCACTTGCAGGTTTCTGGCTTCTAGAAGGCTATCCATGCGGGGCTCCAAGCGGGGCTAGTTCCAGCCCCAGTAGTAATAGGACTTGTCGATGTCAGCGTAGAGGCCTTTGTCCATGGCTAGCGGGATCTGCATGGAGTACAATGGTGCGTACGCGGCATCCCTGGAGGCTTGGTCAAAGGCTGTCTTGAAGAATTCCTTGCGTTCGTTTTCGTCCAAGGTTTGCCCGGCCTTGATAAAGCTCTCGTCTACGATTGAATTGGAGTACCTGGCTATGTTCAGCCCGTCAATCCCGTCTGTGCTATATGGGACAGCAAAGATGGAGGCGTCTAGATCCATGGAAAGGGCTATGATGCCTATGCCATAGTTGCCTGTGATATAGTCGGAAATGAGGGCGGACTGCTCCACTGTCTGGATCTCGGCTTTGATGCCGGCGTTGGCCAGCTGTGACTGGAGAACCTGGGCGGGAATCGCGAACTCATCGCTTGCCAGGGTATAGATGGGGGTGTCAAGAGTCAAGCCATCGGGGTATCCCGCTTGCGCCAGGAGAGACTTGGCTTTCTCCAGGTCGAAGGAATACTCGAATATTTCCCCGGGCTTGGGGATGCCAAAGACCATCTCATAATTGCCGATGGTGCTCTGGGGCCTGCCGTTTCCGTTGACGGCGGCGTCCAGCATATCCTGCTTGTCTATGGCGTAATTGACCGCTTGCCTGACAAGGGCGTTGTCAAACGGCGCCTGCTGGTTGTTCATTGTCACAAAGACCACAGAGGTGGACTCTTGAAGAGAGGTCTTATACTTGTCGTTGGACTTGATTCTCTCCCAGTCATTGGCAAGCACTTGGGTCAAGTCGATTTCTCCGGCTTCGAAAGCCCTGAGGGAGGCTATGGTGTCAGCTAGGACTGGGAATGACATTTCCTCAACTGATCCAGGTTTGCCATGGTAATCATTGTTGCGAACAACTGTGACCTTCTGGTCAGGCAGCCATTCCTTGATGGAAAATGGGCCGGTGCCTCCGGGATAGGCGTTGGCGAAGCCAGTATCCAGCCCTTCTGTCGCGGCTTTGCTTAGAATGTAGACACGGCAAAGGTTGATGTGGAAAGTCGGGCTCATTCCGGAAAGCTTGAAGACTACGGTATTGCTGTCAGGAGCGGTGACCTCTTCCATCCCGGCCAGGTAGCTTGAGGTGTAAGGAGACTCCAGCGCCCTGTTTATTGAATAGATGACATCATCCGACGTGAGTGTGCCTCCTGTTTGCCACTTCACTCCCTCTTTCAAGTGATAGGTGTACACAGTTCCGTCCTCGCTTACCTCATAGCTTGTGGCAAGCCTGGGATCAGCGTTTCCCCTGTTGTCAATGTAATAGAAGGATTCATAGAGCAGGTCGTTAAGCAGGTAATCGGAATTCTGGGCGGTGTAGTGGGGGTCAGTTGTGGCAAAGGTTGTAGTCGCGGGAAGCCTCAGCACTGTCTTTTTTGTCTCGGATCCTGTTGCTCCTGCTGTTCCTGCAGCGTCTTTTGGCGAGCACGCGGCCAGAAGCGCTAGCATTGCAAAAAAGGCTAAAAGTCTTTTGAAATGGGACATGGCTTTTGCTTTCTCCTTTCATGAGGGGAGAGTTTTTTTAATAAAATAAAAATAAAATAAAAATAAAATAAAATAAAAATAAAATAAAATAAAATAAAAAAAATAAAATAAAAAGCCTTGCAAATCCGCCCCTGATTTTGGGGACATGAGCTAAACTTTATATCTTTATCTAAGCTTCGCATCCAGCGCGTCCCTCAGGCCATCCCCGGCCAAGTTGAACGCGAAGACGGAAACCAGTATGGCAATCCCGGGGGCCACCATAAGATAGGGGGCTCTGAGGAAATAGCTTTGGCTTTCGGCTAGCATGGCGCCCCATTCGGGGTTTGGGAGCTGGATGCCAAGGCCCAGGTAGCTGAGCCCGGCGCCGGCCATTATCATGCCGGAAATGTTTGAGACAGCGCCAAGGAGAAGCGGGCCCATGGCGTTTGGAAGGATGTGGCGGACTATTATCGCGCCGCCGCTGGCACCGCAGGCTCTGGCCGCCTCGATGTACTCAAGGCCGGCTATGCCCAGTATGACTGAGCGAACGTAGCGGGTCAGGTCTGGAACGCTTGCTATGGTTATGGCCACCAGGACGTTTCCAAGCCCCGGGCCTAGGGCGGCTACCATGGCAAGGGCTAGAAGGATGGCTGGAATGCAGGTCATTATGTCGCAGACGCGCATGATCAGGTTTTCAACCCAGCCGCCAAGAAGAACGGCGATGCCGCCAAAGAACATCCCTGCGAGCATGGAAGCTGCCATGGGAATGAAACCCATAGTTAGCGAAACTTTGGCGCCATGGAGCATGCGGGCCAGCATGTCCCGGCCTAGTCCATCGGTTCCCAGGGGATGCTCCAGGCATGGAGGAGTGAAACGCTGGCTAATATTCTGCTTGATGGCGTTGTCAAAGGGAATGGCAAGGCTTCCGCCAAAAGCCAGGGCGAAAAGAGCCAATGAGGCCGCCAGGCCTATCAGGGCAAGGCGGTTGGACTTGAAGGCCCGCCAGGCTTCGAGAAATTTTGTTTTATTGTTTATATTTATAATTTTTTTGTTTTTGCTTTTGTTTTTGCTTGAATCGAGAGGCATCACTTGCCTCCCTTCTGGTACCTGAGCTTGATCCTGGGATCAAGGGCGGCATATATCAGATCGATTATGAGTATTATCGCCATGAAGACAAAGGAGAGAAATATCGCGCAACCCATGACTATTGGGATATCCCTTTGCTGTATGGCTGTGACCATAAGCCTTCCAAGGCCTGGGAGGGAGAAGACGGCTTCAATGATCACAGCGCCTCCAAGGAGGCCAGCGAACATCAGGCCAGCTCCGTTGATTAGGGGAAGGGCGGCGTTTCTAAAGGCGTGGCGCCAGATGACGGAATATTCAGGAGCGCCTTTCGCCCTTGCTGTAGTTATGTACTCTTGATGGACAACGTCAAGCATTGTCGCTCTCGCAAGCCTTATGAAGCCGGAGGATCCCGGGAGCGCAAGCGCCACTGAGGGAAGGATGAAGCTCTTCCAGCTGGAGGCGCCGTAAGTCGGCAATATGCTTAACACAACGGAAAACAGCTGCAAGAGCATGAGCCCCAGCCAAAAGTTCGGGATGGCTGAAAGCAGGAGGGCCAGCGCTGTGACATTGGTGTCTGTGAGGGTGGAACGCTTGATTGCGGCAAGGACTCCAAGCGGAACCCCAAAGAGCACCGCTCCTGACACGCCAAACAGGGCTATGGCGAAAGTCGGGGGAACCCTGGATAGAACCGCTGGCATGACTGCCTCCCTGGTTCTGTAGGACAGGCCAAAGTCAAAGCGGGTTGCGATCCCTGTCACGTAGGTTGTGAAACGGGTGAGAAACGGCTTGTCCAAGCCGAACTGGCGGTTGAACATGTCCACTGCTTCCTGGGTGGCTTCTATTCCCAGGTGCATGCGGCCAGGATCTCCAGGGATGAGGTTTAATATGGCAAAGATTAAAAAGATAACCAGGAACAATGACGGTATCAACAAAAGTGTCCGATTGAGGGCATGCCTGGCCAAGGCCTCGCCTCCTTTTCTGTCTTGCGGATTTCAGCGCTTGGGAGTATGCTTGATAGAGGAAATTGCTTAAGCGCTGGAAATAAGCGCATAACCCAAAATTCCTTAAGTTGCAATAAAAATCCTGCGAAGTCTTTAGCGTGGACTTTTGCGAGCCCTAGAATTAATATTTGGGGATATGCTCTTGATGCGCTGACATAAGAATAGCATCAGCCTGATTTATTGTCAAGGAAAATTTAAATATAATTATAACAATCCCAATAAATATACTGGGAGCAAAATGCCAGAGGGGGCGAGGCTTTGATCGGCGACATCCTCAAGGAAGCCAGGGAGGGCAAAAGGCTTACCCTGTCTGGGGTGGCTGGGCTGGCTGGAGTCACGCCCGGCTATGTTTCCAACCTGGAGAAGGGTAGGGCTGAGCCATCGCTTTCGATGCTGAGAAAGCTTGCCGAAATATTGGACATACCCGCGTACCTCTTGTTCCGGGACGAGACGGAGGGCGCCATTGTAGTAAAAAAGAGCGAGAGGGCAATGATAAGGTTCAAGAACATACCAGGCGTGTGCGAGATGGCCACTCCAGCCCTTTGGAACGTGGCTGACTATCCGGACACGGACGCGATACAGGTGCACGCTTCGCCTGGATTTAGGGCAGGGGCTGAAGATCTGTCTTCAGGCGCTGACTTGTGCCTGTACATGCTTGAGGGAAAGATGGAGTATGAAGACGGAGGGGAAAAGACTGAGCTTTTTTCTGGCGCAGGGGTCTACATGCCAAGAAGGACTCCATTTCACCTGGAAAACGTGTCTGGAGAAGACGCATCGTTTGTTTGGCTTGCCAAGAGGGGGCCTGTTGGCGCCAGGGCTAATAGGGCAAACAGCGCAGTTCCAGGCACCCCGGATGGATCCAGGCTTAGGCTTATTGGCGAGAAGATAAAGGAGCTGAGGAAAAGGCAGGGACTGGGGCTGAACGCTCTGGCGAAGATGACAGGGGTAAGCGCCGCGCATGTCTCACAGATAGAAAACAACCTGGCGGAGCCGTCTTTGCCGGTTTTGAGAAGCATAGCAAAAGCCCTTGGGGTGGAGCTTGTTTTGCTGTTTGCGGGAGAAGCGCCAACGCAGACTTACATCACATACCCGGAGACCAGGCCGATTGTGACGATACCAGGAGGAAACGCCAAGTTTCAGCTGCTTATGCCATTTATAACGGCGGAGGGAAGAACTCCGGATCTTTCAGCTGTGATAGCAGATCTGGCCCCAGGGGTATACGACAGCCCTACGTTTGTGGAGCACGGATACAGCGAGCTATGCATAGCGCTCAAAGGCAGCGTGGAATATTTGACTGACGCCGGATCATACGTCTTAAGCGAAGGGGACAGCCTATTCCTGAAAAAGAACACCAAGCACTCAGTTCACAATCCCGGAGAGGACGACGCCAGGATGCTGGCGGTATTCGGAAATGTGTTCACCCGGCTGCCGGGCTTTCCGGAAGCGGAGTAAGAGTGACGCGCCAAGATTGATAGAAGAGCATATCCCGGAATTTTTGGGATATGCTCAAGGAGGATAACAGCATGGCAAATATAGATAACAATAAGCTTTTGTCGCAGCTTGAGTTTTTGGCTATTATTGACAAGATGAAGAACGTTAACAGGCAGACACTGATTTTGGACAAGTCCAGGCAAGAAAATGATGCTGAGCATTCTTGGCACATAGCGGTAATGGCAATGGTTTTGGAAGAGTACGCAATAGGAAAGCCGGATGTGAACAAGGCGGTAAGGCTGGCGCTGGTTCATGACCTGGTAGAAGTGTACGCAGGAGACACTTTCGCTTACGACGAAAAGGGAAATGTCGGCAAAGAGGAAAGGGAGAGGGAAGCTGCAAGGAAGCTGTTTGCTGTCCTGCCTGAGAGCCAGGGTAAAGAGTTCATGGACCTATGGGAGGAATTTGAGCGCGCGGAGACTCCCGAAGGGCTATACGCGGTGGCGGTTGACAGGATACAGCCATTCTTGGCGAACAGCCTGACAGACTGGCATACTTGGAGAACTGGAAAGGTGAAAAGGGAGCAGGTTGAGCGAAGGTTGGCTTTGGTAAAGAAGGCAACTCCGGAGATTTGGGAGTACCTGGTGAAGATGCTGGACAAGGCGGAGGAAGGCGGAATGTTTAAGCACAGAGAGGAATAGGGGTTTAGCGGGCGATAAATCGATAAGGCGAGGCAGGGCTTTAAGCGGCACGATTAGCCATGAAGTGACAATTAGAGCATATCCCAAAATTCCGAAATGGCACCGGAAAAATCCTGGCGAACGCTTCAACGCCGGATTTTTTCGGCGCCTCGGATATAATTTTGGGATATGCTCTTATTAGAGAGGACTCTAATTGACTTGCGTGTTGCAAATCAAGCAGTGCGGAGGCCAGTTTTACTAACGACACGATTAGCCAAGAAGTGACGATTATTAGAGAGGACTTTAATTAACCCGTGCAAAGGCGCGTATCGCGAATCGAGAGGCACCTTTTTGTTTTACGGAGAGAATGATGCAAATCAAGCGGCGCGGAGGCTAGTATTACAAACGACAGGATTAGCCGAGAAGTGACAGTAATTAGAGAAGACTCTAATTAGAAAGGTAATGTTTGGAGAACTTAGGATTGGCATCAGGGGAATCCTGGAAAATCTCTGCGTTTTCAAGGGCGTGACAATCATGGAGGGAGCCGTGTGCATGGCCACGCGCACCTGTACCTGTCGATCCCGCCGAAAATGTCAGCGCCAGGTTTCATGAGCTGCCTTCAAGGGGAGAGCGGCGCTGGTGATCTTCGACACGCGCCCCGAGTTGGCCAAAAAGCTTGGCAGGACATTCTGGGCTCCAGAGCATTGCTTTTCAACAGTGGGCAAGGATGAGCAGAAAATTAAGAACTGCGTAAAGGTGCAGGAAGAAGGACAAAAGGGACAGGTGGCTTGGCTAGGCTCTTGCCCTTTAGTTCGACTGCCAAAGCTTGACGCCTTTAGGCGTGGTTGGTGATTCTTCAAGCTCGTCTCGTAATCATCTCATTTATAGGTCAGGCAATATTCACCCAAAAAGATTCAAAAAACTCTTGACAATTAATCTGGTCAATGGTATTGTATCTTTAAGTCCAGGCTAGGGATTTGTCCAATGGCATACCCCAAAAAGCCAAAATAGGCGCGCGTCGAATTCTCAACTACATTTATGTCGTCTTCTGGGCTCAAATAATTGCTTGTTGGTTTCAGGCCGTCGCTTCATACGGGGTTTGCTCCAAGTCACTGACACCTCCTAGCCAAATTGAGGATTTAAGCATGAGCATTTACTTTTTTGAGAAAAACGATAAATGTGTCGTTTTCCAGAGCCAAACGCTTAAAGCGTGGCTTGCGGATTATGGCACGAAATCCATTTTAAAGGCGATTATGGCTGGACGCGCCAAGGAGGATGTCTGCGGCTCATTTGCCATTTCAACGGAGCGCTACAACCAATTGCTTAGCATTGCCAATCCTGGCCCAGAACCTGAACATCCTAACGACAACTCCCTTTCATCACTAATTTTGCATGTGTCAAACACTTGCAACTTGGCATGCGCATATTGTTACGCACATGGCGGCAGCTACCGCTCAAAGGCTAGCGTCATGGACGTTGCCACAGTCCGCAAGGCTATTGATGCGTTTTTCGACCAATACAGCGAAATACGCGAAGTAAAGTTTTTTGGCGGGGAACCCTTTATGAACACTGATGTCATAGCCGAAGCCTGCAGGTATATCGCCGCCAAGAAAGTGCGCAATGAAATCTCCAGGGTGCCTCGATACAAGGTGATTACCAATGGCACAATATTGCCTGACTCTGGGTTAAAGGCTGTGCGAGATTACGGCATTGATGTGGTTTTAAGCGTTGACGGACCTGAAAAAGTGCATGACGCATGCCGTGTCTATAAAGGTTCAAGCTTCGGCACTTTCAATGATATCCTGAAAACGGCCAATCGCCTTCGCGAATCCACCAATGGTTCCCAGCCCTGCGGAATAGAGGCAACATATACAGCGGAGCACGAGCGAGCCCCCATTTCCGTTCATGAGACAGTTAAGTACTTGTCCGAGACATTTCGCGTCAATCCTGAAAAAGTGAACATTTCCCCAGTGATCGCAGAAAAAGGTTCTCCTTTCAACCTTAACGACCTCGTATCCAGCTTCAGCCTTTCTGTCACTGATGGCATACGGGAGCAGAATCTTGGAAATGGGTGCTATTCTTCCCAAAAGATCAACGCTTATGTACGCCGCCTAAAGCTAGGCTTGCCAGCCGGGAGCAAGATTTGCCATGCAGGGTCAGATTGGCTTGCTGTCTCTGCCAATGGCGATGTGTATCCATGCTACATGTTTATGGATGAGAAAGCGTTTTGCATGGGGAATGTTCATGATGCCATGTTTCCTTCTGAGCAGTTTCACCGCCTAAGCTCTGATTTTGCAAATGCTGGAAATACAAGAGATCAGACTTGCGGCTCTTGCTGCTACAAAAATTTATGCGCCAGCTGCATGGGAATGAATTACCGTGAAAATGGGGATCCATTTAAAATGAGCTCTATTCAATGCCGATTCAACAAGAGCTTGCTTCCTCCACTGATAGCTGAGGAGGCACAAGAGATGTTGCAAATGGAGGAATGCCTGTGATTTCCGCAATTGAGCGCTCTTATCAGGCATTCATATCGCGAGCTCCATGCCCGCTTGCACCACAAAACGTTGATTATTTTGGATTTAACTTCAGCATTGAAAGCCCGGAACTGGCTCCCTCCTTCAAGGCCTACTACAACGGCGACTGCGTCGGCATACACTCTTCCCTTGTTGATGAACTGGACTCGCTTGGGTTATTGCTGGCAAAGTTTGTTGTAATAGATCAAAGCAATTCAGGTGAGTGCCGGTTCGAGCTTGCCCTAAAGAACAGAGACAACGACCACATGGAACAGCTTGTCCGGTTATTGACGCTAAGATCGGCAATGACAGCTGGCCAGAGAAGCGAAGCACTGATGCTTGCCAGAATGAAACTCTGCGATGACCCTTTTTACACCCTGTCTTCACTTTACTTTTTCGGATTCACCGAAAAGAACAGGCAAATATCTGTGTTGAAGTTTCATTATCTCATGCGCAAGTGCCCGGATCCAGAGCGAATCAATAGGAATATAACCTTTGATGATGAATATTTTCTTTCCTTTTTATCCAACTCGGGGATTTCATCCTTTTCGGCTCTAGTTCCTGTAATATCATCTATATTGGACGAATCAGACGGTCACCTTTGGATGGCTGGCGCTGATTATCACATAAATGGACATTGCAAGTACAAGATATACATTAAAAACAGCGATGCAACCATTCTGTTTTTAATGTCGGACGCTTTGCGCACGACTCGGAATATTGATTGCGCAGATCACATAAATTTAGTTGCCTCATGGATTTCAAACCGCCAGGAGCTAGTTTTTGCTGGTTTAGCTCTTTGCTTTGATGACAATAACATGTTGTCATGCAACTTGTATTTTAAGTTGCGGTAACTTCTTCTTGATGCGCAACCGGCCTCGCGATTCCTGAATACATATAACCATAACATGCGCGTTGCGTCACTGGATTTGTAAATGCATTGTCATGGCACAATTTTCTAGCTTTGTACGATTACTTTAATTTTGCCTTCTTATCATTTGATGCTGGAGGTGCATCAATGAGCAGTCATGCAGACGTGCGCTCATACACCAGAATGGCTATAGATATTTCTGGCTCCTGCAATGGCATGTGCCCCTACTGCTCAACTGGCCGCCTCAATCGCCGCCAAGGCTCCCCTGTGCCAGGCCGCCACATGA
>JAISWZ010000346.1 GCA_031270945.1 Clostridiales bacterium
TATTGTAAAAATACGACACAAGTTTAAATTGCATGTGTGTCTGGCACGACAAAAGGGCAGATTTATCTTTTTCATGGGCAGCCTTTGTGTATTAGTCCACGATCTATGAAGAACTTTACATACCCTTGAAAAAGTATTATAATCTGATTAAGATTTTTCCGCTCACCTTTAGCATGCTCTTGCCCTCTCTTTTTAGGGGTTTTTTCGGGCAAAAAGGCTACAAACGCAATCATGGAGAGAGCGGTTTATACTGGCGAATGGCATGGTTTGAATTTTCTTAGCAGGAACGGCTTGACTGGCTTCTGAGGCGGGCAAAGATAAGAAAATTCACATTTGAGCGTTCGTCAGTTTATTTTAAAGGAGGTGAATTCCGGCAACGCGAAAAGAACTCTGCACAGCAGGCCATTATGAGGAAATCCCAGCAAAGCGGTTGATTGGGCTGGCTTTAGGCAGCATAAAACATTTGCCATGGATATCGCGCCCAGCAAGCCCCAGCGCAAAACGGGATGCCCCCTTTGAAAGATACATAAGAGGATATACGAGTTACATAGCTGTGAACGGCACATAAGGCGCAAACATATACTCGGGTTTATATTTTCGGTTTCCCTGGCGTGATATTGATTCTAAGGTGTATGCCCCAATGCTTTCATACAAAATGTTCATCCAGAACATTTAGCGAAGCCGAAACCAATCGGGATATGCCAAATAGCGGAGGCGGATGATGTGTTAGAAAGAATCGAATCGATTAATGGCGCGATAAACGGGTTTGTCTGGGGGCCGGTCATGCTGGTCCTGTTCTTGGTTGTAGGGCTTTTGTTCACAGTTCGCACAGGCTTTTTCCAGGTCACGAAGTTCAAGCTGTGGATGGACTCCACATTCTTGGCGATATTCAAGCACAAGCATATTAGGAAGACTGATGACGCGCATGCGATAAGCCAGTTCCAGTCCCTCTGCACAGCGCTTGCCGCGACAGTTGGAACAGGAAACATCGTTGGCGTCGCGACAGCCATAGCGCTGGGCGGCCCTGGATCTGTCTTTTGGATGTGGCTGTCAGCGTTCTTGGGAATGATGACAAACTACGCTGAAAACACTCTGGGCATCAAGTACCGCTTCAAGAATGAGAAGGGCGAATGGGTTGGCGGCGCAATGCATTACATCGAGCGCGGCTTGAAGCTGAAATGGCTTGCCGTTGTCTTCTCGATTTTCTGCATGCTGGCGTCTTTTGGAATTGGAAACATGTCTCAAGGAAACTCCATTGCCGATGGCATCCAGGGCGCGTTCTTCTCTGGATTTTCGGAAGTTTACCTCTTTGGAAGCGTAACAGTCGTAAAAGCCATTGTAGCTCTTGTTATCATGGTTCTTGTAGCCCTTGTCATCATTGGAGGAATCAAGAGAATCGCCTCTGTGACCGAGAAGATAGTGCCGTTCATGGTTCTCCTTTACCTTATCGGCGGCCTTATAATAATCATCGCCAACATCGGGAACATTGGCGCAGCGTTTGGCCTCATCTTCGGAGAGGCGTTCAAGGGCCAGTCTGTCGCTGGCGGAGTTACAGGATACGGCATAGCTCTCGCGATGCGCCGCGGAATCTCTCGCGGAGTTTTCTCCAACGAAGCCGGCCTTGGCTCCAGCGTTATGGTCCATAGCGCCTCTGACGTGAAAGAGCCCGTCATGCAGGGCATGTGGGGCGTATTTGAAGTTTTTGCCGACACCATCATCGTTTGCTCCATCACAGCGCTAGCCATCCTGTCATCAGGAGTGTTCAGCCTTGAAGGGCATTTGGAGGCAGTTGCAAAGGGAAACATCCCAGCTTCCATGACCGGCATTGGCCTCACCCAGCAAGCGTTCGCAACAGTGTTCGGCGGATTCGGCGCCCCATTTGTATCCATAGCCGTCCTGCTCTTCGCGTTCTCAACAATCCTGGGCTGGAGCTATTACGGAGAAAGAGCCTGGACTTACCTGTTCGGAAACAACTCGACCACCATCTACAAAGTCATCTTCATAGCTGTCATATTCTTTGGCTGCACATCCGGACTGTCGCTGGTTTGGGACATTTCAGACACCTTCAACGGGCTCATGGCTGTTCCTAACCTTATAGCCATAACACTGCTAAGCGGGCAGGTAGTCCAGATGACAAATGACTTCCTGAAGAAGCGCGGGAAAGAAAATTAAGGGAAAAATTAAATCAAAAACTAAAATCAAAAACAAAAAATAAGTTTAAGGCTAAAAGAGCTTTTGCAACCATAAGATCTTAAACCCAAAGATCCCAAACCCAAATATCCCAAAACAAAAAGGGGCTTTTCAAGCCTCTTTTTGTTTTGCCTTTTTTATATTTTTATTTAGAGCATATCCCAAAATTCCGAAATGGCGCCGGAAAAATCCTGGCGAATGCTTCTACGCCGGATTTTTCCGGCGCCTCGGATAAAATTTTGGGATATGCTCTTAGCCTAAAAGCCTATCCCGCTCAGTCTGCTTTCATCTATCTCTACAACAGCCTCCTGCGCCCTTTGAATCAGAATCCCCTTCAATTCCGCCTCGGCCAAGCTTTGCGCAAGCGTTGCCTTTGCGGTTTCAAACGGCGCTATCCCTTGGCCTTCTTTAGAAAGGACTATGCCGTCAATGGCCTCGCCGTTGAGCGCCCCGGTGACCCGCCCGTTTAGGTCTGCCGCTGTGATGGCGCTCCATAGGGCCTTGGCGCTGTCGTCTTCTTTTGAAATGTCAAGGGCTGAAATCTTGATTTCCCTGTTATCCAAAAGCAAAAGGGCGCTGGTTGGATCTAGGGAAAACGCGTTTCTGTCTGCGTCATAGGCCTTTCTCAGATCTTCGCTTGACACGTCTGAAAGCTCAATCTGGCTGTCCAAAAGGCTGGCCCAAAGATCTCCTCTGAGCTGGCTGAGGTACTGGCGCAGATCATACTCCTGTAGGCCGTACACCAAATCTTTTTCGCGCCTGGACTCGTTTTCCGCCCGCATCATTGCGGCCAGCTCCTGGAAGGTCTTGTATGGCTCAATGTTTCTGCTATGCGCCAGTATTCGCTCAACCTTTGACGCCTTGATCTTTTCCATGGCCGCGCTCTTTGCGTATTCCAAGGGGGTTTGGCCGTCAAAGCTCAGACTCCAGAAGCCTTCGCCAAGCTCTGCGCCATATTTCTGCCAGAAATGAGAGATGGCCAAAGCCCGCTCGTCATT
>JAISWZ010000348.1 GCA_031270945.1 Clostridiales bacterium
TAGTGCATATCCCAAAATTCCGAAATGGCACCGGATAGCGTTTGCCCAATGTTCAAGGGCAAATCGCCAAAATCCTGGCGAATGCTTCAACGCCGGATTTTTCCGGTGCCTCGGATATAAATTTGGGATATGCTCTTAGCATTTGCGTGTTTAATCCAAAAGCTTTGATATTTCACCAGCAAAGATTTGGAATCTACAAAAATTTATTACCGACTTGACAGTGGATAATGCAACAAGAGATCCACAGATATGATACCATAAAAAGATTTCATTGGCAATGGGGTGACGCCGGGCGGGGCGTGATGCAAATCGGCAAAAAAAGGACGGGCATGGGGGAAGAGAAAGCAACAGGGCGCATGAGCTCGCAGAAAAATAAAAGGCGTTAATTTTGGGATATGCGACTGAGAGCATATCCCAAAATTCCGGCAGCTTCTACGCGTGACTTGCGAAGAGCTGGCTGCTCTTGGGTTCGCAGGGAACGCTTAGTGCATGGCACCGGAAAAATCCTGGCAAATGCTTCAACTAGTTTGCTCGGGCTTCTGCGAGCAAACATCCGGATTTTTCCGGTGCCTCGGATATAATTTTGGGATATGCTCTTAATACTGACAGGGAACGGGTCTTATAATGTGTTACAATATAAATACGCAGTTATTATAATTGAAAGAGCGTGATATATGTGGTCGACACTACAATTACCTTTAGGGCCGAAGAGGGGATTAAGCAGGAATTTGAGCAGGTATGCGGGCAAATCGGAATGAATATGTCCACAGCGTTTAACGTCTTCATGCGGGCGGTCATTCAAGAGCAGGGCTTTCCGATTGATTTGACCAACGCCTCCCGGCGAGCCGCCTTCCAAAAACGCCAGAAGAAAGCCGTGCAAGAGTTCATCGCCGGTGTTAACGCCACTGAGGATAGCTTGACTGACGCTGACTTTGCAGAGTTGGAAAATGGGAATTATCGGTTGAAGCTGAACCGAGGGTTTGATTCATGATCTACGCCCTCGATTCCAATATTGTATCCTATCTCTTGAAAAAAGACCGACAGACGCAAACAGTAAAGGGCTGATTCACAAGCCATAAAATTAATTTTGGGATTTCGTCTAAAGTTTTCTTTTTTAAGCAGCATTCGGTCAGAAAAAATTTTTATTTCTTTTTGCTCTTTAGGATAATGCTTAGGGAGTGAAAGGAGTGGAAAGCATAAAGATTCTGTTGCAAGAACTCTATAAGAGTCATGAAAAGCATAAAAATAGTTTATTTGGTTGTTACGGCAAAAGCATAAAAAAGCCCGCCTATGGCGGGCTTGGCAAGAAAAGCCCTGGCCGGCTGCGCCGGCCAGGGCTAAGTAGGGGTTTGAAACCCTAAAAGGCCTAGTAATAACGTTTTTAAGTTCCGAACGAAAGGGTTACGGATATTTTCAAGCCTAAAAACTTCTTTAAATGCCAAAGCTTCTGCATATGCGTTTAGAGCATAGGCAAGAGCTTTGACCAAACGGGCTAGCGCTTGGGTGGTGCAAGATTTAAGAGATGCTTGCGAGCGCTCGCAACGCTCGCAAGCAATGCTTGCGATGTTAACAAATGTTGCTTAGTAACGTTCGTTAGCGTGACCTCGCTCTTTAGAATCGGTGGTCTTTCAAACTGCAACTATCTTCGGATTTGAGCGAGGGGTGCTTAAGCTTCAGGCTGTGCTTGCCTTTTTAAGCGCAAACACAGCTCTGCAAATGGCAAGCCGAAACTGCGAAATGCAGCGTTTCGCGCATATTTCGGGCAATGCTAGGCTCGCATCCCCTAGAGGCTTACAGAGTTAGGAAAAGCTCGTGTTTTTAGTGTTCTTGGGGATATGCTTTAGCGTTCTTGGTGTTCGTCGAGAGGTTCCATCATGCCTAAAAGTTCTGTTCCCTCGTAATCATTTATGCTGGCTGTGTAGTCCAGCAAAATCCGCCCCAGGCAATCGAATCCGTCGTAAACCAGATACTGCTGAGTGTCTTTTTCGTAGACAAATACGTAGTCTATGCTGTTAATCCTCTCCCTCCTAGACTCTATCGGATCGAGACTGCGAGAGGCGCCGTAAGGGACAGGCTCATCCATTACAAGGGAGTATTCAGAAGACAAGCCGTCCTTGCCATGCATAAGGCCGAATGCCAGAAGAAGCATGGAGAAGATGGACGGGAAGACAATCAGTATTTGCTGCAAGTTTTTCTTGATTCTTTGCCTAGTTGTTTTCTTCGGGTTCCTCTTCATCGACTATGCCCTCCTAAGCAGACAAAAACAAAGCCCTGGGGCTCGCGCAGGAAAGCACGTTGCACTGGCGAGCGTTCAATCATGGATTTATCTGTCTCGCCCGTCTATTAGTGCATATCTTGGGATATGCACTTAGGCGGGCCTTTTGCGCAAATAAATCCGCTGCCGCTCGCAAGTACAGGGCGTATTCCAAAACCTGAAATCAGGGCTTGCAAAAGTCCGAAATTTTATAACGCAATAGCACTGCCAGACTTTGCTCGCCCTTGGAATCGGAATAACCCATAGATCCACCAGGCGACTCAGCCGTCATAATCCTGGGTTTCCCAGGATCTTAGACCTGAAGTTTTGCGTCCCCCTCTTTAGAGGGGTTTGCCCTTTTCTGACACTGCTGAGATATGCGGCCTGCTTGGCAGGCCGGTAAAAGAATTCTTGTGCTTGAGCAAATATGCGTTAGATGATTGATCACGAGTGTGATTTGCTTTATCAGCTGATTCGTGAGCGTGTCTTGAACTGTCATAACCCGCAACCTGGAAGATTTAGCATTCATCGCTCAGCTCTCCAAGACGGTTTTTAGCCGTATCCCTTCTCCCCTAGCAAGGCAGCGATTGAGATCGGAGGGAACCGTTCCGGCAACTCACTGGCTGTCCGAGGCCGTGCGCTGCGCATTGGCTGGGAGATTGTTAATGGAGAGAGGCAAGAACTCTTTGCACTTGTATTATCGACATGGGCATGCTTGAACTTTAGACCTGTAATAGGGGGTTTTTAAGCTAAAAGAGCCAAAAATGAGGGTTCTGTGGATTGCAGCTTTATGCTGGAAGAGTGGGAAACCAGTGGATTTTTAAAAGCGGAGATTTTTTTGCTGGACTAGGCTACAGGGAGAAAAGAGTCAAAACAAGGGGTTTGCCGGGAGCGGGGAGAGGAAAAAACTCTTGCCAGGGAGGCTATCCCTGGCAAGAAAAGTATGAAAATGGCATTAAAGTCGCAGTGCTAATGTTAAGACAATCTTGCAGGTTTTATTAATTCGACTGATTACAATTTAGACATTTCAAGAAAAGTTCACAAATTGGGTTTGCTTTACGCTCATAAAAGGCGATATTAGGAAACATGAGAAGATTAGGGAAGGCGGATTAGGGTTAATTTAGCTCTTCTGCACCGAAAGCTTTGCGGACTCGCCGTTTAGGATCCAGTCTTTGGAGTAGCCTGGCAGATCCCCTTCTGACTCAGAGATGGAGAGGGCCAGAACATCTGAGCTGATCTCGGCTGAGTTGTTCTGGAAGACTTTTGTGAGGACAGGAGAGGCCTGGTACAGGACTGTGATGCGGTCTGTCACCTCGAAGCCTGCTTCTTTTCTCATGGTCTGGATCTTGCTGACGATCTCGCGGACGAAACCTTCTTCTTTAAGGGCATCAGTCAGGGTTGTGTCAAGGACTACAGTCAGCCCTTTGTCTGAGGCGGCGGCGAAGCCTTCTTTCCAGGAAGAGGAGATCAGGACGTCAGGCTCTGTGAGGCTGATTTGCTGCCCTTCGACTTGGAGCTGGATGGATCCGTCTTGCTTCAGGGACTTCATGAGCTGGTTTCCGTCCGAAGCCTGGAGCGCTTGCCCGATCTTTGGAACAAGCTTTCCGAACTTCGGGCCAAGGGCTCTAAGCTGGGGCTTGAAGGAATAGGAGTAGAACTCCTCTGCGTCAGCGGCGAAGGAGATCTGCTTGACGTTCAGCTCATTTTTGATGATCTCAACGTAGTCCGGATCAAGGGGGGTGGCATTTGAGATGGCGTACATGTTGGCCAGGGGCTGCCTATTCTTGATCGCGGCTTCGTTTCTTGCGGCTCTTCCAAGGACAACTATAGAAAGCACTTGCCCCATGGAGGTTTCCAGGGCGGGATCGATAAAGCTCTTGTCAGCCTTGGGGTAATCGCACAGGTGGACGCTCTCTGGAGCTTCGGGGTCGATGGTTGCTACCAGGGCTCTGTACACTGACTCGGAAAGGAACGGGGTAAACGGCGCCATGAGTTTGGCAGTCTCTACCAGGACGTGGTGGAGAACCAGGTAGGCTACCGCTTTGTCCTCTGGCATTCCGCTGACCCAGTACCGCTCGCGGCCTCTCCTGATGTACCAGTTGCTGAGATCTTCGATGAAGAGAGCGAAGGCTCTGGTTGAGTCGGTGATCTCATACTTGTCCAGGTTGGTGTCCACTGTCTCGATCAGGGTGTTCAAGCGGGACAGGATCCAGCGATCCATGACAGTGAGAGCGCTTGAAGACTTGAAATCGACATTGCTTTCGAACGGGTTGAACTGGTCGATCTCAGCGTACAGTACGTAGAAAGCGCAAGCGTTCCAGAAGGTTCCCATGACCTTTCTCTGCGCGTCATTGACCGGATCGTCATAGAAGCGGCTTGGAAGCCAGGGGGCGCTTGAGTTGTAGAAGTGCCAGCGAGCCGCGTCAGCGCCTTGGTTTGACAGAACGGTCTTAGGATCTACTGTGTTTCCAAGGTGCTTGCTCATTTTGTTTCCGTCTTTGTCCAGCACATGCCCCATCACTATTACGGCCTTGTATGGGGAGCAGCCAAAGACTAGAGTGGAGATGGCGATAAGGGAGTAGAACCATCCCCTGGTCTGATCGATGGCTTCCGAGATGAAGTCAGCCGGGAAATACTTGGCGAAGGTTTCTTTGTTTTCGAAGGGATAGTGCCACTGGGCGAAAGGCATGCAGCCTGAATCGAACCAGCAGTCGATGACCTCAGGAACCCGGTTCATGAGCTGCCCGCACTTGGGGCACTTGATCTTTACCTCATCGATGTAGGGCTTGTGAAGCTCGATGTCTCCAAGGGGCTCTACGCTCCTGTTTTTGAGCTCTTCGATAGATCCGATAAGTTCCTTGTGTCCGCAGGAGCATTCCCAAACCGGAAGAGGGGTGCCCCAGAAGCGCTCGCGGCTAAGGCTCCAGTCTCTGACGTCTTCGATAAATTTTCCGAACCTGTTTGATCCGATGTTTTCAGGCAGCCAAGTGACGCTTTTGTTGTTTGCAACAAGCTCGTCTCTTACCGCTGTCATTTTGATGAACCAAGTCTCTCTGGCGTAGTACAAAAGCGGAGTGTGGCACCTCCAGCAGAATGGGTATGAGTGAGTGAACTTCAGCGACTTGTAAAGAGTCTTGTTATCAGCCATGTGCTGGATGATAAGTGGATCGGCGTCCTTTGCGAAGATCCCAGCCCAGGGTTTCGCTTCTGGCGTAAAGTTTCCTTGAGCGTCGATCAGCTGGACAAACGGCAGATCGTAGATCCGACCGACTTCTGCGTCGTCTTCGCCAAAGGCGGGAGCGATGTGAACCACGCCTGTGCCGTCTTCAAGCGATACGAAGTCCGCGCTTACCACGTAGCAGCTCTTTTTCTCGCTCTCGTAAAAGCCGAACAGGTTGTCGTACTCGACTCCAACCAGGCTTGATCCGGGGAATGTATCCAAAACTTTGTATGGCGCTTTCAGCGCAGTCTCAAGCAAAGCCTTGGCTAGGATGTATTGCTCCCCTTCGCTTTCAACAAGGGCGTAATCGTTCACTGCGTTTACAGCCAGCGCCACGTTTGAGGGAAGAGTCCAGGGCGTGGTTGTCCATGCCAGGATGTACTGGTCCTTCTCTTTTACTTTGAACTTCACGAACACCGAAGTCTCAGTTACCTCTTCGTATCCCTGGGCCACTTCATGGCTGGATAGCGGGGTTCCGCATCTCGGGCAGTAGGGAACTACCTTGTGCCCTTTGTAGATCAGCCCTTTGTCCCAGATCTGCTTCAATGCCCACCATTCTGACTCGATGTAGTCGTTCGTGTACGTGACATACGGGTCTTCCATGTCAACCCAATATCCAACCCGCTCGCTCATCTCTTCCCATTCGCTCTTGTACTTCCATACGCTTTCCTTGCACTGCTTGATGAAAGGCTCGATCCCGTACTTTACGATGTCAGGCTTGCCTGTGATCCCTAGCTTCTTTTCCACTTCCAGCTCTACCGGAAGCCCGTGGGTATCCCAGCCAGCCTTCCTGAGAACGTTATAGCCTTTCATGGTTCTGTGCCTGGGGATCAGATCCTTGATCGCCCTGGTCTCCACATGCCCGATGTGGGGCATCCCGTTTGCTGTCGGCGGGCCGTCGTAAAAGCTGAAAGGCGGGCAATCCTTTCGCAGTTCCGCCGTCTTTTCAAAGATGTGGTTCTCTTTCCAGAAGTCCAACACTTCAAGCTCTCTTTGAGCGAAGTTCATGTTGGCAGTCAGTTTCTGGTACATGCAGTCTCCTCCTATTATAGTGCGAAAACGGTTTTGTTCTTGCGAAAAGCAACCCCCAACGTTTCCGAAAATAAACAAAGCCCTTCCGTCTTCAGGACGAAAGGGCTTTTCGCTGCCACCTGTATTAATTAATCCGGAAACGCAAGGGCGCATTGCGCCATGCTGCAGTTCCTGCCCGGAAACGGCGGGCTGCCGTCAGCGTCTATTAAGAATGCCTCTCGCGAAGAAGCTTTCTGTTCGGGCTGCCGCTTGCGGGATCGATCCCGCTGGCACGGGGATGCTTTTGTGGCTTGTCAGCTGCCGTTTCGCACCAATTCAACGGCTCTCTGTGAGCATTCAGGCCAAAGGTCCATGCCGACACGTTTAGGATGGTTTTATAGCGCCTGGGCAGGGCTAGCCCTTGCGCACATGTTTATATGGTATTATACAGCTGAAGGATTGGATTGTAAACAGTTTTTTCTTTTTGTTGCGCGAAGGCGGATGCGCCCTGTTTGTGCCCCTTCATGTATATCATAGCCAGAATATAGGCTGATGATTCGCATTTCTTGCATTTATTGGAATCAGGTTGGGCGCGGCTTTTGGCGAGGGGTGCGGTTTGGCTCACAAGAAAAGCAAGTCGAACTTTTCGCGAAAGAGGGCTTCTGTTTTACCCTGGCAACATGCCGCTGGCCTAAACGTAACAAAATCGAATGCGGATTGACACAAAAGTAACAAGAAGAAATCTTATCATATTTCGTATTATTGGCTGGATAGCATGAGGACGCGCATTAGGCGCGTCTGGCTATCAGATTATAACTGATTTAAGAAGGATGCGCAAGCCGGACTGAATGGGAAACGGAGAATGGGAAACGACGTAATGGAATAAGAAACGATCCTTTGCATTTCTTCCTGTTCGTCCGCACCATTTCAGTCCCAGATGATTTTAAGATTTTTCACGTTTTCAGTCATAAAGCTCATGATTTTGAGCATTTTTTTCTGCCAGCGCTCATTGTTGACGGTTACTATGGCGTCAACCGAAAGGTGCACCAAATCGGGGGTGCTGGCGCTTTGCTTGTTATCCATCAGCGGGATCAAAGGGTAGAGCCCTACCAGCTTGGCGTCAATGATTTTCTGCGGGTCGATTTCCCATAGCTTGACGATTTTGTAGATAAAATCGTCCCATATATAATAAGGTGATTTGGTATAATCAAATCTCGGGGAAAACAGCACTGCTGTTTGATAGAGACATATCTCTTTGCCAACGTCAGGGCCAGTTTGCCTTGCGTAGTACCAAGACAAGTCGGACATGTGCCGCGTCATTCTGAGCGGCAGGTCATAATCCACGTGGCCTAGCGGCTCCCAATGGTAAACTGAGTATTTGTTTATCACTTTTGAGAAGCTGGCGAACTGCTGGCTTTCCTTTATGGATGAAGAGAAATCATCAGGGAAGTCAGCGATGCTTTTGACCTTGAGCTCTGGAATGTCATATTTAAGCCAGTCGCGAACGCTAATCGCGAAAAG
>JAISWZ010000345.1 GCA_031270945.1 Clostridiales bacterium
TTTGCCGAGCTTGAGAGACACATGTCTTCAAAGGGTTGCTGTCTTGACGGACTTATGAAAATGGCAGAGTTCCTTGCCTCCGAAAGCGAGAAGTGGAAGAGCTTGGCTAACGCCTTGCCGGGAGATAAGTTCATAGGCAAGCTTTTTGAAACTATGATAGAGAGCGAAAAGAGGGCAGATCATCGATCCCAGGCGGTATAAGAGCATGTAATAGAGCGAAAGCGTCGACTTAAAATATCCAATCTTGTTTCGTCCACTGGCATAACCCCTACCGGCTAACGCAGGCGGGGGTTTTTTGTTGGGACTTCTAGATTGAATATTCCGAAAAACCTTGTATTTAAGCCATTTGCATTTTAGGTAGAATTAAGAGGAGTGTTCCCCAATGCATGACACGGTTTTTGATTCCGACCAAGCTTTCGACGAAGTGAGCGATAAGCTTTACATGGGAATAAAATATTTTCATATTATGACATCGTTTTACAAGACAGTAGTCGCCAAGAGGGAAAGGCTCTCGGCTCATGCGTACTGGTGCGATGAAGCGTTCAAGCACATGGTTTCCGCTTACAAATGCATAATAGAATCAAAAGCGGCTTGCAGAGACTATTCTGAACCTCAAGCGGCTGAAACGCTCACGCAAGCCCTTAGCCTTATTCAAGATTTCATTCGCCAGTCAAATTTGATCGTTATGGATAGCAATTATGAAGTTTCGGGTACCAGCCTTGAAAGGATAATAAGTTTGGCAACTCAGTTGCAGAGCGAAGCTTTCGATCTTTTGGCAGTTGCGCTAGAAGAGCTTTATGAGGCTAGCTTGAAGCTTGAAGATGGGAGATCGACAAGCGTCCAGGACTTCTATAGAAATCTAGCTAGGGATGCGCATGCCAATCCCGGCTTTTTGCCAGAAATATTCAATAAATTGGTTGGAGGGCCATCTTCTGAACAGGAAAAGGAACAGGAACAGGAACAAGAACAGGACAAAGGATGCGGAAGGTGCAACATTTATGCGGGGAGATTTTCTTGACAAGCATACAGACAAATGATTGTAAATAGAGTGGGCCTATATTAGGGAGCGAAAAGATGGCAAGCCATCAATCCCAGACAGCATAAGGCATTGATGTAACCCCCGCCCGCGTTAGCGGACGGGGGTTTGCTGGCTTTCCGTTGCCAGAAGGTTATCAGCCGGAATTGAATCAACCAGATCGCGCATTGTCGTCAAACGGAACGATGGTAAGTTTGTAGCCCAGTGGCGTAAGTATTTTGATGAGCTTATCAATATGCGGAGTGGCTTTCAGGCTCTCAAGCCGCGCCACAGCTGATCGCTTGACGCCCGCCGCTTCCGCCAACTGCTCCTGTGTCATGCCTTTGGCTTCCCGCGCCGCGATCAACTTACCAATGAGTTCAACCTCAAACTCAATTTTGGCGCGAACCGCCGGGGACACGTTCCGGTCGTCGTTATAGTAATCCTGGAAACTGTTGCTTGACATATTAATCATTCCTTTCCTGATAGTCTTTTTGTCAACGGCCAAAACCCCCACCGCTGGCATTGCTGGAGCTGTTGGCATTGGCGCAATATCAAGCCTTTTCTTGAAGAATCGGCTCATGCAGGAGGAAGCAAGTGGATAGCTTTAGTCGAAAGCGCTTTATGCTTTTCTAGTTATTATATCTCAACATCCGTTGCCAGAATGCTATGCGAATAGAATTGGAAAATATGACCTTAATATTTTCTCTATCACACTATTTGGAATCGTTAACTGGGGTAATCCAAATTCATCTTTGCTCGGAGTCAAATAACCCATGTAGAAAAGCAACGAGCATAAGTCTCTAAAAGAAAAATCATGAAGCATAAACACGCGATTCAAAGGCATCTTTATTGGATGGCCGTTTAGCAATCTTTCAATCACCTTCCTGAGCTCTTCGCGCTCATTTGAGTTCGCACTGGGTGCAAAGGATGAAACCGGCTTTATTAAGGATGAAACCGGCTTTACTAATGAGAAAATCCGTTTCAAAGTTTCGAAATCGCTCAATGCATTTTTAGAAAAATCAACATCGACATCACCGCTTTGATTAACTAAATTCTCAAAAAGCAACCCGCTGTTGAAGAGGGTTTCGGGAGCGCTTATGCTGAAGCGGTATCCATTGCATTTTTGGGACAACGTTGCCATCAAAGCTCCAACTTCGTTTTCGCTTTTGCCAAGCTTCAGAAGAGCGCTTTTTGTCTCGCTGTGAGTGAACCCCACCATTTCATTGAAAATTATCCTTCTGGATAAATCTGTTGAAATATTGAATCCGCTTGTCAAGCTATCCATAACCAAAGGGCTTATGCCAGTTATAAATATCCTGTGTATTTTTCCAAGTCTTGTTCCGAACTTCAGCTTTTCGAAAAAACAGCGAAAATATCCGCCGGCTTTGATTATTTCTCTTAATGAGGCTAAAATTTCCCCAATAGCAGTATTGGCAAACTTGTCATACTCGTCAATGAAAACGTAAATCGGCTCACCTTTATGAACAGTAAAAATCCGATCTATCATTTGAGGTGAACTCAGCATGTTATCCATTTTTATTCCATTATCATAAGCGTCTAAGAATCTTTGAGCCTCTTCATAGACAGCATTGTGTATAGCGTCTGGAATGCTATCGCTCCAACTGATGCTTGAAAAATCAAAATGCAATATGCAGTACGAGTTCCTGTTTTTCGTAGGATTATCTCCGATATAGGTCCTGGCGAACAGGCTGCTGAATTCGGATTTCTTTTTAACGTCATAGTAGTTTGCCAAAGTTGATACAAGCAAGCTTTTTCCAAATCTTCTTGGCCTGAAAAAAGCAGAATACAAATAGTCCTCTAACTTTTCGATAAAGCTTGTTTTGTCGACATAAATATATTTATCTTTGACAATCCTTGCGAAGTCACTAATGCCTACGCCTATTTTCACGCTCTGCGCCACTCCTTTGCCTGCAGGGATCTAATATTTGGCGAAATATGCAACCAATCATGCAGTGCTGACGATAAAGAAAATTAATATTTGTATGTATTTAGAGCATATCACAAAATTCCGAAATGGCGCCGAAAAAATCCTGGCGAATGCTTCAACTAGTTTGCTCGGGCTTCTGCGAGCAAACACCCGGATTTTTTCGGCGCCTCGGATATAATTTTGGGATATGCTCT
>JAISWZ010000384.1 GCA_031270945.1 Clostridiales bacterium
GTAATACGCCTTCTCGCGACGCTCTAAGAAGCGCTGAATGTGCGCAAGCAACCTTTTCGGGCTTTCTGGATGCGATTTTGCGGCGAGCTTCGACGTTAAATGCAACATTATTCGACAAGTCTAATAACCCTGTACAACCTCAAAAATTTTGGATATGCTTTTACGTTTACAATCATACAATATAAGATAAAATAAGTCAAGATATGATCTTTGCCAAATAAAATAAAAAAAGGCCGGAAATCCGGCCTTTTAGTGAACTGCCTCATGGCTTGTATCCCAACGCGTCGTTCAAGGGGAAAATCGAAATGGGCTCTCCATTAATAACTATCGTTTTGGAGCGAGGCATGGGCTCGTAATCCGCAGAGTTTGAGATGTCAACGCCAATCATGTCCTTGATCGCTATGGGGGAGCTGTTGGTTGCCATGACAGGGGCGCTGCTTGCGCCAAGCCAAAACCTGGCCCCGTTGGTGCCTGAAGATGAGCCGAATGCCATTTTCACGCCAAACACAATGTCAACAGAAGCTCCTTTATCCAGCTCCAGCAAGTACGCCTGGCCGTCAGAGCGGGTGTAAACGCTTTTGATGGCTGTGACTCCCAGCTGAGTGACAATGTCTCCGTAGCGGAGAAAAGTTTGTATTTTTAAGTTGCCTGACGCCGTTGGAGCGATTGCCTCCAGCTCTTTCAGGAGCAATGGGCGGGTTTCTCCGGATTCGCTCTCAGCCCGAAGGTATCCGTCAACGATTGCCGCATGCCAGGCGGGTGCTAGGGCAAGCGAAGCTTTTTCAAGAGCTTCCTGAACCGCCCGCATTCGCTGGCATCTGCCCAAGGCATTGTCGCAAGCTTCTCTTGCTTCGATTAAAGCCTCCATGTCGAACGCATCCAGCATCGCTTTGGCTTCATAGACGGCGTTAGCCAGCTCTTCGTTGCCTTCGTCGTCTTTCGCTAGCTGAAGCTTCTGTTCATAGTCTGCAGACAAAGCGGAGTAACTGGTTAACAGCGGATCGAGGAGCGAGGAAGCCAGCGCCAGTTTGGCGTCTAGTTCGCTTAAGGCAAGGCTTGCGCGTTCTTGGTCAACAGTTCCAGAGCCAAGCTCTGCGGCGGATTCTGAGACTGCATCGGCAAACCACGTGATTTCTGTTGGAAGCATAAATCCGTTTGTCGCTAACTCAAAGCTCGCGACATCTGTCAAGTCTATAAAAACAGCCGCCGCGTCTCCCAGGTTTTCAATTGAGAACATGAATTGGCTGCCCAAGGACACTTCTCTGTCAGAGGCTGGCGTGCGATCAGGTTCGTGATCGAGATACCACGCCAAAAGCTCTTCATCGCTTTTGTCCGCGCCTCCGGCCGCTTCCAGCCTTTCGCTGGCAAGCCTAGCTTCTGCTATATCCAAAGCTGGCACAGTCACTGGCTGGCCGTCCGACAAGACGCTCCAGCCGCTTTCCCCGTGCCGGTACTTAAGTTTGCTCACGCTTATCTTTATAGCCTCTGCTCCAAAGCTCCCGCCAACAACATAGCCGACGCTGAGTTGCCACGCGTATGTAGTCCCTATTGCCAAGGATGCGACAATCAAGCATAAAGCAATGAGTTTCCACTTCTTTTTCACAATAGCCATTCCAGTGTCCCCTTGTTTTTCACAATAGCCATTCCAGTGTCCCCTCGTTTTTCACAATAGCCATTCCAGTGTCCCCTTTACTGATGATCCTGGAAGATTTTTTTTAGTATCCACACGAGAAGCATAAGGAGGATGGCGACACTTATCAGCCAAACCGCGCTCAGAGGCGACGAAAGGGACGACAGGACAAGCCCCAGGAAAGGTATCGTAAAAACATGCTTTCCTACAATGTTCTTAAACGGTATGGGAGGATCCGTGACTCGGTTCGCGTCCCCTTTGGTGAGGTACATGTGCGGCTCAGGGCCTACCTTTGTTATTCTGTGAGTCACCAGCTCCCCGGTTCCCTCAGGCATGGTGAAGGTTATGATGTCGCCTTTGTTCAGCTCATGCTCCTTTGGCTCGATTTCAACAATCAGGCTCCCTTGGGCTATCTCTGGTGCCATGCTTCCTGTAAGCACATTCAAAAGCCTGAATGGCCCTATCGCCAGCCCGTATTCATTTTTGCCTGCAACAGTGGAGCATATGGCCAGAACCGCAAGCGCCACAAGGATGACCGTAACAACGGTAGATATGGCGTTCAAGGCTGACGACAAAGGCTTGCTCTTTTGAGGCTCACTCGCAGCAACCCCTGAGCGGTTATCCACTGAGGCTTTACTCTGAACATCGACCTGGGGCGCAGGCTGGGTGCTTAGAGCTGAGATCACTAATGGCAACTGACCGCTTGGGACAATGCACACAACCTGCCCAGGATTGCTTGGAGCTATAAAGAATTGGGCGCTTGATGTCGCTTGGATCGGAAGCGCCTGCGGGGAAACCCCTTGAGGCAGATACAGCAAGCCGCCCTGTTGCAATCCCTGTAGCGCGTTTAGGGGAATCCACTGGATTTGCTGGCTTTGCCCTGGCGAGCCATCGCTTTGAGAGGCCTTGTTGACTGGCTCAGCAGAGCTTTGGCTTGTCGCCACGGGATCTGCTGGAGGCAAATGGCTGCCGCTCTTCATGGGTTGCTGGGCAAATGGTTCAAAGTTGCCGCGAGAAGCCGATTCCTCTGGAAAAGCCAGCGTTGGCGCGGCGTCTTCTAATGGCTTCTCAGGAAAGAAGAGCAATTGGCCCATAGCCTCCGCTTGCTGCCCTTTGTTTTGCTTATCCATCTTGAAATCTCCAATCTTTAAGAGCCATTGCCTTTCCTCTTTTTGTCCCGCAACAGAATAAAGGCTGCTATCAAAGCGATGTTTATCAGCACAAGGGATACGCGCATCCTGGAATCGCCGGTTTTAGGCTTCTCAGCGTTGGCAGGAACCAAAAGCGAGCCTTCAGGATCATCTTTGGGATTGTCAGTGGGGGAAGCGGTCTCAACAGGAGCTTCTGTTGGGATGTCAGCTGGGTCTCCTGGAGGCTCAGATTGGTGAAGCTCAATGAGCGGCCATTCTGTCGGGCTGGGCGTAGGCGAGATCGTTTCAAGAGGCAAGCCGGGATTCGAAGTCGAAACGATGGGCTCTTCCGGCCTTGATGGCGGAGCGGGCGATGGCTTAGGAGTAGGCGATGGCGTAGGCGTCCCATTTGGCCCGGGCAAAACATATATGGCGTCACACTCCGGGTAGAACACAGCCCTGGCCTCTTGGGACGCGTTCCAGTAATTGCGGCCATCAAGGGTCATTTCAAAGCCGTAGACCGCTTCTTCGCCAGGCTGGATCTCTCCCAGGTCTAGCGTCATTCCATGGATCAAGCCTTGCTGGCTGGGGCTTTTGTTGATCTCGGCAACAGAGCTGTCATAGATTCTGGTGACTTTCGTCGTTGTCCGCTCCAGTACTGAGCGGCTGGTTCTGTAGCCGCCGCCATGCTCGTAGTCATTTGAGAAGGACCAGTCAGGATTCAAGACGTCAGCAGCCTCATCCCAGCCAGCGCTCGCTGACTGGGGGTCGGACCAATCATACCGGATCTCGTCCTGGGGAATCGGGTCGCCGTCAGTTTCTGATTTGGATGCTTCATCTGAATCCGCTATCACTCGCGCTGTCAGCTTAACCATGTATTCGGATTCGTTTGAGGCGGTTACATGGTTTCCTTGGTACGTCTCGCCAAGCCTGTAGACAGGCGGATTATCTGGATCGGAGAAATGGGACGCCCCAAAGATCCAGTCCGAGCTCAAGGGGTTTCCTGTTCCTCCGTCTATCTCAACGCTTAAGAGTTCCGCGCCTGTCAGGCTGTCCGTCAATGAGACTCGATTTGCCGCGTATATGGACAAGCGCTCAGCAAAAATGACAAAAGCCAGAAGGGCGGCGAGAAAGAGGAAGTAAAAGCCAAAGGCGCGACTATTCGAAATCTTCAACTTTTCCACCACCCTGTGTGCTTGTGAGCGCATATTTTTGCAATCGCCAAAGCCTTGCGACTTTCACGCAAGCGGGTTGATGCTTGCGGGTATAATGCCCTTAGGCATTAGGGTTCACCCAGCCCAAAGAGGGCAGATACTCTTTTTCAGACAACAGGTCGAACATGGTGCGGTTATCATCGCTATCCGGTCCCGTTTTGTCCTTTAGCTCGTAATATTCCAAGTCATCGGTCATGTATACTCCGACGATGTCGCTCAAAGCCGTTTCGCTATAGTTGGTGGCGACAACGCTATCCGATCCGCCCATGCCAATGGAAAGAAGGGCGCTGTTGAAGAGATTGTCCTCGGATGAGAGTTCCGGGGCTTCGCTTTCAATAGAATCAGAAAGCAGCGTTTTTCCGCTGAAGTTCGCAACAGGCAGATTCACGGTAAACACTACGTTGACTTTCGCTCCATGCTCCAGCTCCATAAGAACAGCCTTGCCATCATCGCTTATGGAAGCGGAGTATATCGCGTTGACTTTAGGGCCTCCAACTATAGACTCTTCTTCAAGGCGTTCGACTCCTACTGTAGCTACCTGCGTCGCTGTGTCGCCGTATTGGATTTCTGTTGTGAGGACAATGTTCCTGGTTGTCGCCTTGTACTCGCTTTGGGTGTACTCATCGTTTCCATTGGAACCGATAAGTTCGTCGATCTCAGATCCGGTTTCGTAGGAGCTTTCTTCCTTAAGCAAGGCTGACACTTCGTCAAGAGTCAGAGGCCTGGTGCTTGTGGGGTTCCCGTCAGTGTCGAAGGCGGTGGCGACATTGAGCCAGCTGTTTCTGATTACAATGCTAGATCCAATAGCGTCATCGGTCTCGCCTACAGCGGCGCCAGCCTTCATCATCGCGTCTTTCAGAAGCAGATAGTCATTGTATTTTTTTATGGCCGAGTCAAGCGCCGCTTTGCTTGGGTCGTTGACGCTAACATCATTTTCGCCCTTAAGATTGTCATAAACCATAAACTTTTCGTTGACATCTAAGGCTAGATCCATGTTGGAAGGATCCCTTTTTGATTCCGCCAGGGCATTGAAATACGCTTCCGCAGCTTTTTCGTATTCTGTGCCCGTTGGGTCGTATCCGGAATTCGTTGGATCAAACTCATCTTCAATGGCGTCTATTGCATCAAGGACATCATCGAATGTAATTATGTACCTATCGTCATCGGAGGCTATCAAGTCATAGTCGCTGTCCACGCCGGAATTCCCGAGCTCCACATGCAGCTCGTCGGCAACATCGCCAAACCAGATGTGGGTTCTCGCGACAGCTGGGTATCCGCTTACTCCGTCAGGGTACAATCCGGTTTTCGTGCCGCTTGTTGAAATGCCTACCTGATAGTAACCTGGCTTGTACCCCACAAGATCCGCCTGCTCTCCAGGAGGGATTTGGTAAGCGTTGTTCGCAAGCTCAACTCCCAGCATTTCGCCTATATTCACATAGACATAGGCGTGATCGCCCAAGTTTTCCACTGTGAACATGTAGCGCCCTTTGGATGCTATGGCGACTAGCTCATCGTAGGTTACGGGAGCGCCGTTGAAAAATTCATAGGCGTCAGGCTCTGGCTCTTCGGGAGCTGGCTCTTCAGGAGCTGGCTCTTCGGGAGCGTCCGGATCTTCTGGCTCTTCTGGCGCTGCAATCGGAATGGGGGTAACATCTCCGTTGTCTATCTTTTTAAGCAAGGCTCTCGCTTTCTGCGCAAAGAGGATTTCATCCAAAATGACCGTATGGGAGTTCAAAGGCACCCATTGCTCTTCGATCAAAAAACTCTCTGGATTTTCTGGATCCTCTAGCGCTTTTTCGCCGCTGTCATCCAGGACATAGGCGGCTCTCCATTCCAAGAGGCCATTGACTTCGATCTTCACCTTCTCAAGCCCAAAGTTGCCGCCTGAGACTACACCCCTGCTAGTAAACCATGCGTAGGTAGTTCCGCCTAGCAGAAGCAATACTATAAGCGCGAGAACTGATAGCGTCTTCTTGTTTTTCAAGGCCTTCACGCCAAAACCTCCTAATTAGTCTATCTTTTCGCCCGATGGCTAGCGGCATTCCTGTCCGCGCCGGGCAAAGCCCGGCGCGGGGCGCAGCATCAGGTTGCGGTAACTGCTACGTTAAATTTGTAGGTATACACTTTGCCTTCATAAGTCGTAGTAACTGTTATAGTCACCGAGCCGGTGTTAATCGCCTTGACTACTCCGCTTGCGGAAACGGTTGCCACACTGGTCTTGCTGCTAAAGTAAAGAACTGGAGTTTTCAGGTTAGTTAAAGGCACGATTTGCAAAGTTTTGCCTTTCTTCAGCTTGTTGTTTGCGCTAAGGGTGGACTGGATGTTGAAGAAAACTTCTTCAACGTTCCACTTGGCGTACAGGGTTATGTCTGAATTCACTGGCGTTTGAGCGCTAAATTGGATGCTGAGCGCAGAATCAGTGTACCAGCCTGCAAAGGTGGAACCTGATTTTGTTGGATCGCCAGGCAAGCTGATGATCCCGGGCTGAGTCACCAAAGGATCTAATGTGCTGCCCCCGTTTGTATCGAAACTGACTGTGACTGAACTGATTTCCGCGATAGTTATAGGGCATTTCGCAACTAGGGTTCCATCTTCCCAATAGTTGGCGTAAACCCAGTAATCTTCTTCAACAGCTCCATCTAGCTCGCCAGTCTTAACGTCCATCGAAACGCTTCCGATGGCGTTCTCCAAGGTGACAACATAGCTTTCCTCAGTGTTCACCACGCGAAGAAGGTATTTCTTGGACAGGTCGAAGCCGTCTCCCGTTACTGTTACAACACCTGAATCGTATGTGGCGACAAGGCTTGCGTCTGAGGCGAAAACGGGCATGCAAAGCAGGGAGATGAGCGCGAGAGCGAAAAGAAAACCTAATTTTTTCATAGAGTTTCGTCCTTATAATAAAATTTGGCTGATCTTTTTGAATTAAAGATTTTTTAAATATTAGGAGCATATCCCAAAATTATATCCGAGGTTCCAGAAAAGTCCGGGAATTTGCTCGAAGAAGCCCGAGCAAATTCGCCAGGACTTTTCCGGAACCATTTCGGAAGTTTGGGATATGCACTAATTGACTTCCGCGCTCGCAAACACTGTTGCTCCCGACTCGCCGCTGTCGACAAGCCGAGCTGATATCTTTGTGCCCGTTTTCTGATACGAAAGCGTTATGATCTTTTCGGCAGGCAGGAGCACAGCCGACGCTTTGCCATTATCAGTCAATTCAATCGCCAAAAGCTTGTTTTTCAAAACGCCTACAAGAGTCAGCTCGCGAACCTTTCCGGCGCCGCCGGCAGACTCAGCTCCTATGATTATCTCGTACGCCAAACCGAATGTGGGTGAAAGAGTCACATCCTGAGCTGGCATGACAAAAGTCCAAGTGTTTGGGTAGTCTTCGTCCTGGGTCAACTCGATGCCTTCAGGGATGGAAGTCCAGCTTCTAACGGACATGCCGGGTTGCGCGTTTCCTGTGACAGACACAGTTTTGCCCGCTTTGTACTTGCCGCTGCCGCTTCCGTCTGTTACGGTTAGGTCATAGGAAGGATAGTCTTCTCCATAAATATTGAAGTTGTCAATGTAGCCCTTAACAGCGGGGTCTACGGAAAAGTCTTCGCCAGGCCCGGGGTTCCCCTTGTTGCCGGCGCCAGCTGACATGAAAGTGAATGCCCCAAATTCGCCGTTTACGTCGTTGGGGAATGGTATCACCACTGTTTCTGAAACGTCTGTGTCCCTCCGGGTTACAACAAGGACTGTAGTCTTCTTGCCAAAGTCAAGGGTGGCGTCCACGGAAATCCAAGTGTTGACCGGGATGTCAGCTCTGCCGAACAAGTCGCTCATGTTGGAGGGGATCTGAAACCTGTCCGTTCCGTCATTGGTGCAGTCCACTCCGCCAGAACCGTAGCTGACAGAGCTTTCCGCAGCGTTTGTGAAGCTGGCCTGAAGCAGGAAATACCTGTTGCCCTTTGTTGTAGTGGCGTTTTCAAATTTGGTGTCCTTGATGCTTATCCAAGTGGATCGCTGAGCCATTACCCCGATATTCCAATCAAACTTAAGCTTTACAATGTCGGGATCCTGAGTCAGGTCGAAGTTCTTCTGGCCAGTTCTTGCCAGATCCTGCCTCCAAGTCGCGAACTCAAAGGCCTTAGTGCTTGAGCCATCCGCGCCGTCCATGTCAACTACACGGAATACTGGGATAGCGGTGTAGTTCGCGCCGGCAGAATGATCATTTGTGGCAGTGGACGGGGTGGAGAACCCCCAAAGGTTGCTTTGCTGGCTCTCGAAGCTTTCGCTAACAATAGGGGTGTACACTTTGCAGAGATATGTTTTTTCGTTAACTGTAGCGCTTATGGTCGCAACGCCAGGATTCACGGCGGTTACCAGGCCGTTGCCATCGACGCTTGCGACTTGCGGATTGTCAGAAGCCCAAGTGATTGGGAGAGTTGTGCCACTCACAATGAATTCTGCGGTAGGCGCGTTGCCTGTGGGGATTTCTGAAAAAAAGTCTGACTTGAAGTAATACTCGTCAACCATTGAAATATCAGTGGGAAGAATTGGCTCATGCTCCAGCTTGTATTCGGGCGTCAGCGAGACATTGCTTGCCGGCATCACAAATGTCCAAACAAGTGGATTCGTTTTGTCTTTTGCAAGCTTCAAGTCGCCTGGCGTGACAACCCAGCCTTTGACTATATAGCCCTCTTCGGGAGGATCCGCTGTTACGCTCACAACGTCTCCCTCAGCGAAAGAGCCTCCGCCTGAGCCATTGGTGACAGTGACACCGAAGGCATCCTTGTAAATCGGGGTTAGCGTGACGTTGCCAGCTGGCATGATGAAAGTCCAGGCAAGTGGATCTGTTTCGCTTTGAGTCATCGCCAGGCTTGCGGGGCTTTTGGTCCAACCCCTGAACAGCTTTCCTGAGTCAGGTTGCTCTGCCGAGACAGACACTTCAGCTTGGCGGTTATAGCTGCCTGAGCCTGTTCCGCCATTGACTGTTACGTTATAGGACACAGGAGTTGATAGATCGTATCCATAGATCTTGAAGTTGTCGACATACTGGCGAAACTGGTAATCGGCGGGCGCGGCGTCGTTATTGCCGCCGTTTCCAGCCGCTCCATTAGTGACAAACGACAAGGCCCCAAAGTCAAGGTTGTTGGCGGCTATGAGATCTTGGGGAAAATCAATCTCGGCTTCAATTACGATAGTATTGGTCGCGATGTCCGTCAATGAAAAGGCGGTCTTGTTCGTAGTGAAATCCAATTTGACTTTTACGTTGTACCATGTGTAAGGCGCGGCGTTTGCAAGGATTACGGGAGAGTCTGGAGGAATGTTGTAGGTGTTGCCATCACCGCTTTCAGGCGCGTCCCGGTCACCGGATCCATATGATATTCTCCTGTTTTCGGCATCAACGAACGAGACCTTCAAAGACAAGTACCTAAACCCTTTTTTATTGGATGCGTCCTTTTCAAACTCGCTGTCCTTTATGCTGATCCAAGCGCTTCGCTGGGTCATGCCTCCGATGTTCCAGTCAAAGTCCAGCTCGATAAAGTCATTTTTATAAGGCCCAAACCTTTTTTGAAGGCTTCTAGGCTTGGGACCCGCCGCTCCGCTAGCGAACGCGAAGGCATTTGTTTGGCCGTCTTTCGCCGCAACAGAGACTACTCCGAATTCGGAAGCGCTAGTAGGAGAGTATGGGTTAGAAGACGCGGAGCCCAACACGCCTCCGACAGTTATATCCCATTTGCTGTTCAAAGCCGATGACTCAAAATCTTCGCTGTAAAGCAGCGGAGCATCATCCGCCTTGACGGCAAAGGCGAAGGATTGCGATATTAAAACCAAAGCTACCATCACGGAAACAAATCTTAATCTCATGACAAATCCTCCAATATGGACGTCTTTCTCGCTCGCGGCATCACTGGGATGAAGCGGAGGCGTAGACTTTGCCGCCTAGATCGTCAGCTGTCAAGCCTGGTGTCGCGTCAGCCAGCCATACCGAGGTTGCAGCGCCCGCTTCTGAATATGACAGCACGACTGAAGGCGCCGCGTTAATGCTATAAACTATTATCCTGGCGTCCGTCCCGGATCCGGCAGACGTTTTTACAATAAGGCATTTCCCTGACAAAAACCCTCCGTTAATAGTGACCGTGCGGGCATATCCGGCGCCGCTGGCAGTCTCGCTCCCTATATCAATGGAATAGGAAGGATCATCAAGGATGATCGAGCCAAAAAATTTGGTAGTCTGCCAGTTGTCAGCGGTGCCATTCCATACTATTTGCGAATCGCGATGAACCGCGCCGCTACCTAAGCTTTCCTTGTCATCGTTTTGAAGATCGAAGCCTATCTCAAGACCTGGAGCGGGGCTCGTGATCCCCATGGAGCTCCATGGTATGGCAAACTCGCAGGAATAACCGCCGTCAATGAATTTGAATCCGGACAGATAGCCGCCCGCGCCATTGCCGACCAACGCGCTGGTGTCGCCTTTTGTGAACCCTATAAACAGTTGCTTGTCATGCGCCTCATATTCGCCGCCTTTGGCGCCGCTTGGGTTTATGAACAGCTCAATGCCGTCGTTTATAAAAGATCTGTCTTCGTCAAAAAACAGGGCTGTGTCATAGACCTTTGCTCCAATGTAAAGATAGTCGTCATCATAAAGAACCCCGAAGTTGACGATGTTGTTGGCTATCTTTGTGCCGATTGACTTTCTGGCCTTGTATTCTATGGCCCAATCGCTTTCATCCAGATCGCCGTCCACGCTTACGGTGGCGTGATGCGCGTATGCGATTCCTTCGGTTATTCTAGGCGTCGCGCTGGTTTTGGAAAGGGTGACAGTCTGGGCTAAAACGCCAGCGTTTCCGTTTTCGTCAGTAGCCACGAAAGTGATTGTGTTAGCGCCATCCTGCTCCAGTAGCGCTTTGATGGAAAAATTAAGGCCGTTAAGCCGTGACACCCATTCCACGCCATTAACCGTGAAGGAGGCAACCTCTTCGCTGATGGATCCATCCAAGATAATCTCTATGTCTGAAGTTTCGAAACTGGCAGAGCTAAGCGTTATTACAGGAACGCTCTGGTCGCAGATCACGGTGAGCGTTTGTGGAAGCGAGGAGTTGCTTCCAGCATCTACAGCGGTCAAGACGAAAGTGTTTGTTCCGTCAACAAGAGGCAGGTCAAAGCTAAAAGTCAGATCGGCTGACGCTGATCCAGATCCGGCCACAACGTCGCCTTGTTTTGCGGTTATTGTTGAAGCCACGTTAACCTTTCCGGTGACTGTATAGGAGTCTGATATCGACTTGGCATTTAGTTGCGTCAGCTCTAGCTTGACAAAGGTTGGATCATAACGGAACTTGAAGGTCTGGGTTGATGCATTGTTTGACGAATCCGTCGCCGTGATTGTGACAACTGTCACATCGGCAGTCAATGCCAGCTCTTTCGCAAACGTCAATCCAGAGCTTACCTCAGTAGCAACTCCATTGACTGTCACGCCAGCAGATTCATCCAATGAGAACTCAACCGTTATGTTTTGGGTTCTGCTGACATACACGTCGTTATCAAGAGCAAGCGTCTTGTCAGGGACATACGTTATTGCAGGAGGGGCTAGATCAGTTAAGCTCGTTATGATTACGCTTATGCTCCTGGCGGGAATGGACGCTTTTTCAAGGGTTCCGGCAGAAGTGAGGGTTTTCTTTGAAGCCAGCTTCATTCCATCCGCCTTGGAGGACATTGTCCAGATTTCGGCGCTTTTCCCTTTCAAATTGTTAAAGTTGTAGACTTTTGCTTTGTTCGTTGGATTTGTAAACAATATGACATTCTTGCCGTCTGCTAGAAAGCCTACCAGGTCGCTTTCAGGCTCAGACGTGTCCACGACATCAGGGTCATTTGAAGTGAGCCGTAAAACCGTAGAACCTTCGGGCGCGTTATTCCATACTTTCGCAAAGGCCTGATAGTTCAAGCCAAGCTCCAAGGCGGCTGTTGCTCCGTTGTTGCCAAAGGTCAGGGATTCTTGAACCCCGGCTGCGTCATTCAAAGGGTATCTGGTGTCGCCCCAGCCAAGCCACCAGAACCAAGCGTTTGTTCCAACATAGGCTACATCTGTGGTGAAAGTTCGGATTGCATCGATGGCTCGATCCATTTCGCTTGAGCCCGCTCCGCTATGGATGGTTGAGAATTCGGTCTGCCATATCTCTTTGTTAGGAAACTGCTGAGCGTTCGACACAAATGCGTCAATGTCAGCCTTTTTCGTGGAGTTCTTGTTCAGGTAAGAATGCGACGCCAAAATGTCCAGAGAGTTTGCGTATGCACTATCTCCAGTTAATTCCGCGAAATCATCGCCCAGCCACATGTAGGAATCCTTGTACTGCGGCGCCTCAGGCCCTACCAGCTTTATGCCAGTATAACCCGCAGCATCCAGCGCACTTCTCATAAGGATGGTGACTCGCTTGTACTGCTCCTTGTCATAAAAGCAGCTCTGGTAATCAAACGCGTTGTTAGGCTCGTTCTGAATGCTGAAAGCGCTTGGCAATGGCAGGTTTTTCGCTTCCAAGTCTTTCAGGACGTTTATGATGTAGCTGCAAAAGGCGTTCTCTTTGTTTTGGAGCAATCGGGCCGCAGTGCCATCGCCGTTTTTCCCGCTTATGTTGTTGTTGCTTTTCATCCCAGCTGGAGGAGTCCAGATGGTAACCAAGTAATTAGTTTGATTATGTGCTTTGGCAAGTTCTATAGTTTTCCTAAAAGCGGCCAATGGCGTTTCAACCAGGCTTCCGTCCGCATTGCCGCAGTTGCCTCGAAGCTCTATTCGGTACATGTTGATGCCCAAATCTTCAAATAATGCCTTATGGGCTGTGGTCGCGTTAAACCAGACATGGTTGCTCTCAGCGGGAACTGAGGCAGGGAAGACGCCCCAGCCGGTTATCGTTTGATAAGAGACATCTTCAAGCGTGATGTTGTATGCGTCTGAGTCAGCCGCAAAGGCGGCGATAACGGTAAACATTGTCGCCAGGAGCGCTGCGGCAAGGGCTATTGCAAATTTCTTTCTCACTTAAATCACCTCGCAATTATTAAAAGCATATCCCAAAATTCCTTAAAAGGCGAAAATCCTGGCGGATATGCACTAGGAAACATCTACCAACTTTAAGCCACTGCTGGCATACTTCCAATATCGACTATGGCAATCACATCCTGTAATGAATTTCCTGACTTTTGCTGCCCGACTTTGAAGTTGGCGTTATTATTGCAATGCGCTTATGTATTGGGGATGGCGATTTCTTTCTCATTTAAATCACTTCGCAATTATTAAGCGCATATCCCGATGGCGGATATGCACTAGGGAACATTTAGTAACTCTAAGCAACTGCTGGCATACTTCCAATATCGACTATGGCAATCACATCCTGCAATGAATTTCCTGACTTTTGCTGCCCGACTTTGAAGTTGACGTTATTATTGCAATGCGCTTATGTATTGGGCATGCGCTTGGCGGTTTTTCAGGCCTAAAGGATTTGCGCATTGCAAGAGTAAAGCTTGATGCAATGCTGGATGTCCAAATCAACTTTTGCTTGAATGAAAACTTGAAAAAGGTATGCTAGACCTTCTTGCCCAAAGATTTTCCCCCTTTGGCTGTCCATGTCCGTCATTATGGCAAAGCTTCGTTCAACTGCGGTTTTTCAGCCAAAGCCGCAAGCCTTGCATTGTCTTACTTTAGCATTTATCAAATTTTTCTGCTTTATCTTTTTTGCTGAACATGATACAATGAGTTATACAATTTTGCTGCGATCCTTTGTAAAGATTGCTAATGCCAGGGCAAACACCGACATATTAGCGAGCGAAAAGAACTGAACTTTTCGTTCGAGCCAGTGGCTGCTCTCGAGCGAAAAACAAATACGGGATTTTACGGATGTTTTCGCTCGAGAGCAAAAACGAAATGTCAACATGACTGCCCATCACGCCAGCGAGCGAAAAAAACTAAACTATTAGCTCAGACCAAAGGCTGTTCGCAAGTTGAAACCTAGTGAAAATCGAGCAAATGATTTTGCTCCAAAGTATTGCATCAGAAAGGGAGACGCACGGTATGGACCAGTATATTTGCGTGAGCGCCGACCTCATCGACAGCACGAACACAGCTAAGGTAAGCGACATGATA
>JAISWZ010000386.1 GCA_031270945.1 Clostridiales bacterium
TACACGTTAAACGGCCAAGCGATAAAATGCTCATTTTCAACAATTTCTTGTCCGTATGCAATGCTCGTGCCGCTCTCAAGCGCAACCATCCACAAAGCGCAACAGAGAAATGCTCTTACCATAATCCTGAAGCGCTTCTTGAAGTCCATTGTGTCACATCACCTCCCTGATTTGGCCTGCCATGCCAGCGGCATCAAGCCCGTTCGCGGAACGAACCTGCCTTGTTTTGCCGTATCCAGCTGCAAAAGCGTATTTAGCCCTATCCTTTTAGCGGCACTCATTCTCCAAGCAAGGCTTTTTTCGCTTTTTCTGTGCTGTGTCCATCGCAGGACTTAACGCTCCATCCAAATGAGGCAAATTGAGCTCCAAGATCGCGTGAACCAATAATGTCCTCTATGAATCTCATCTTCTGTAGGCGGTCGCAGCCAACCACAGCAAAAAGGTTATTCAGCCTGAAACTAGAGGCTGACATTGCCGCTGGGCTTTGGGCATAGTGAATCCCACATTTGGAATTATGCGCAAATATGCCTTGGAATTCAAGCTTTCCTGAAAAATGAGATGCCCGCTTGTTTAAAACTTGATCTTAAAGCATTCACATGCCACCTACAGTAAAAGATTCATCATTATAAGCCTTCATCCAAGGAGCAAGATCAATGCGCTTTCATGATTAACCACCTTTGGCTTTCACAGAACTATTCAATTAAGTACAGAACTTTAACCATAAAGGCACAAAAAAACCTCGCAAAAGTTTGCGAAGCTTGATTTTTCTGGGTTTACATGTTTTTTATTTAAGGAGAAAAGCGAGGTTTTTCACAGCCCCACTTTGCGTCATCACACTATTTTAGCTATGAAAAAATGCCGCCTCTTTAGGGCACAGCGCCTAAAACAGCTCATGCTGCAAGCCCAAGTCTTCTAATGCTGTGCTAAATTTGCCGTAATAAGAATCCTGTTAGTCACACCTCGAAAGGTTGCCCCATGAATGTCCTCCGAGATATCTATAAGTCCGTCTCACGCTTAGCGATGAGACCATCGCATCGTACTCGATTTCCGTGCCGAGCTTTGCTATAATGAAATCTCCAAGCTATCGTTCGATTTGCCCGCTTACGTCGACGGAATCAAAACGCCCCATTATGACAACGCCTCGATCTCCCGCATCGTCGATCTCAAAGGCGTCGGCCAATTCGTCCTGATAAACCCAAAAGTTTCCAATTGGGGGATCCGTGAAATCAAGTCCTGCACGGCTTACTCATTGGAGCAGGAATTCACGGCCAAGAAGATAACGCTCGAATCCTCAACATATAATTTCTGGAATCCCGTAGCCACTGGCGGCACAGTCGTAGGTTACATCCTGGAAAAAATGCCCTCGTGGAGCGCCGGAACCATCGACGAAAATACAGGACTTCAACGTCTCCGGCGAGAACCTTTATAACATTATGAAGTCTACACTTCAAGAGTCATACCAATGCATTTTCGAGTTCGATACATACACGCGCAAAATCAACATTCGCGCCGCGAGTTCTAACCCCGTCACAAAGCCCGCCTATTTCTCGTTCAACAACCTGCTCAAGGATGTCGAAATCGAAGAGGATTCTGAGAACATATCAACATGCCTGAGCGTCTACGGCGCGGACGGCGTTGACATCCGGAGCGTCAACCCCATGGGCAACAACAAGATTTATGACTTCAGCTACTTCATGAACACGTCCAATTTCACGCAAGACTTCATCAACAAGCACAACTCCTGGAAGGCGGCGCTGGAAAGCAAGCAGTTGCCCTACTACAACTTGGCGGTGGAACATGCCCTAAAGATGACTGAGGTTGCGACTCAAAACGCGGCGCTGGCAGACTTGAAAGGCGAGCTAAAAAACCTCAAAAACCAGCAAGCTGTTACTATTCAGGCCATAGCCATGGGCGTGAAGAACTCTAACAACACAATCAACAGCCAAATCACGCAGAAAAACAATGAGATAGCAGTAAAGAACACCGCGATTTCCACCCTCCAATCCCAAGCGGCCTCAATGCTGCAGCAAATGGCCGCGATCAACCAGTCAACCGCCCTCACCGCTTTCTTTACGGCAGACGAGCTCAAGCTCCTGGACAAATTCATCAAGGAAGACAGCATTGAGGAGAGCAGCTTCGTCGCGCCGGCTGTCAAGACCTACAGCGCCGCAGATTCAAGCAGCGCCATTACCAACACAGCATGCTCTGTCACTAGCGCCCGAGTTTCCAAAACAGTCACAACGCAAGCTCGCGACATCTACACAGTATCTGGCGGCAATTTGACCGTCGGTTCGTTAGCCAGCGCCGAAATCATCAAGGCGTCTTTCGAAACTGGGACGGATCGAGCGTTTCTTTTTACGGCGTACCTAAAGTCGGGCGTTGCAGACGGGGTTAGCTTTCCCAGCGGATGCATGTCGATGACCGGAACTATCTCAGCGGCGCCGTCAAGCGATGTCGCGCAAAATGCGGCGTCGCCCGGAATTATGACCGGGACGCGCCTCTCTTTCAATGTCTCTAGCGCCCGATATTACTTCACTCAAAATACGACGATATACGAACAGCGCTCAGTGGAATGGGATTTGTATGACTACGGCAAAGAAGTGTTAGCCAAGGTCTCAAAACCGAAAAGCTCGTTCTCGGCTAGCATGGCTAATTTTTTGGCGTTGGAGGAATTCGCGGCGTTCAAGAGAGAGGTGGCGCTTGGAAGCCGGGTTTATTTAAGGGTTGACGAAGGCGGCGTTTTGGCCCCCATTGTCGTAAAGTGCATTGTTGACTACGAAAAGCCCGAAAACTTTACCTTTGCGTACAGTAGCACCTACGACCTGAACGACAGTGAATTTTTGCTTGCGGACCTGCTTCAGCAAAGCGTTTCCATGGGGAGCAAGGTGGATACCAGCCAGTTCACTTACAACGCTTGGATCGAAAGCGGGGCGAATACCGCAGTAGCTGAGTTTATGCAAAGCGCTCTTGATGTTGCCAGAAATGAGATCCTGTCAAGCTCGGGTCAGGCGTTTAAGCTGGATGAGACTGGGTTTAGGTTGATGAAGGAAAAATCGGGCGGATGGTACGAGCCTTTCCAAATATGGATGAATAACGGAATGATTATGTTCACGAATGACGCCTGGAAAACGGCCAATTTGGCGATTGGGCAAATCAAGGCGGAAGGCGGCAGGACTGTAAGCGGCGTTGTGGCTGACGCTTTGGTCGGAAAACTGCTGGCAGGAAACAATATGATCATTGAGAGCGCGACAAAATCCAACGGGAAATCCGTCTTTCGGGTAGATGGAGGCGGGGCTAGCTTGTACAACGCAAGCTTTAGCATCTTGCAGGGAACCAATGAAATTGTGTTGGACGCGACTCATGGCATAGCGATTGGAAAATCGCCGCTATACACTGCAGGAGGCGCTTTTATTAAAGATAATGCGTCGTTTTGGGTAGACTCCGAGGGAAACATTCACATGAAAGGGGTGTTGGAGGCAGCAAGCGGCACTTTCTCGGGAGCGCTTAACGCTGCGACCGGCACATTTAAAGGCGATATTTCGGGAGCTAACGGAACATTCACAGGAACAATAAAAGCGAAAGATTATCTTGACAGCAATAATAAGAGCATGATGACTAACAGCAAGTTCAAGTCGGACTACCTTGATCTTTTAGGGCTAACCATCCGCAAGGACGGGGTTCCCACATTAACCATCAGCAATGATGGAAGCATCACCATGTCCGGTTCAATAAAATTGGGCCCAGGCAGCACCATAGATTGGGGCAGCGGCGTAACTTCAGATCCCGCGCTCGCGACTCTTAGCAAAGACATAACAGACGTGGGCAAGAAGGCGGCCGATGCAACAAAGGCGGCAGGAGATGCGACAACGGCGGCGCAAAAAGCGCAACAAGCTGTGCTAAACCTTGATAGCACTATATCAAATACTTATATTCCCAACATGATTACGAGCGCACAAACTGCGGCTAACGAAGGTTTGCTAAAGCTTGTAAACGGAACGTATGTGGCCCCCTCAGCGACGTTTATCACGGGCAAGGAGATTAAGTCACCGACGATTATAGCTGGCACAATGTCCACCACGAGTTTAAGTGCCGTTGCGATTGGCGCTGCGAGTATAACTGGCACTACCATAACGGGGGGCACAATCAAGGGCACCAAGATGTTTTGCGGTAAATATTTTGGCACTCTGGAAAAGTCTTATATGGATATAGTTGAAGATACTTACGGGAAAGTTGAATTCATCGACCAATCAAAATTTAAGTACTTTAGTTTG
>JAISWZ010000411.1 GCA_031270945.1 Clostridiales bacterium
AACAGCTGAAAATTTCCCGGAAATTTAAAATGAATTTAATTTAAGCTCTTAATTTTTGAAAACGCTATAATCATCAGTGTTTTCAAGCATCCGTGAAATTTTTCGTGTTATGCACTAAATCATGCCGCTCGTCAGCAGAAAAAGCCTTGGGTTCGCGAACCCAAGGCTTTTTGCGACTCCTACTTGCTTAAGTATGCCGCTCTTTCTTCAAGCTGCTTGCCGTACACGGTCTTAAGTTCTGCCAGAACATCATCCAGGCCAGCGGCCTTGAGGCTAGAGATATAGGCGTCCCAGTTGTTGATGGACTCGGTGCCGCCGATAACAGACCAGAAATAGGCTTTCTTGATGTCTCCGATTTCTGTGCCGTTTTCCATGTTGACAGGATAGGCGTTTGGATCCTTCTTTTCAATGAGAGTTGCGTAAGAGTCGCGGCTCATCACTTTCGCGCGCTCAAACAGGGCTGTTGTAGACGGGGTGTTCTCTATGTTCGTGAAGTCTTTTCTTGAGAAGCAGTCGGCAAACAACCTGAGGCCGATGTTTTTCTCGTCATTCTCAGCGCCGTTGTTAGGGATGAGGATTTGATAGGAGCCATCGCTGTTCTTGGTGTACTCTTGGCCCTCAATGCCAAAGCGCCTTATCAGGTAGTTCTCTGGGGTGGCCATGTCATCCCAAATGGCGAATACGCGCTCAGGATCCTTGCAGCTCTTGGTTATGCCGAAATAGCACCAAGCGGCGATGGAAGCTGGGTCTTCTTGCGGGTTGCCATTGTCGCCAGCGACGACTTCAATGGGTATCCACTGCGCGTTTGGATTTGAAGAGTAAAACGACTGCATTGTGGCATGAGAGGGATTGTTGTAGGCGATCCAAGTGTAAGCTACGCCAAATCCGCCGTTAGCCATTTGCTCGTCACGGTCTGTGTCAGTAATGATGTTGGGGTTTACAACTCCGTCAGCGTAAAGCTTTGCGACTCTGCCCAGCCAGATCTTGGCGTCGTCTGTAGCGGGCCCATAGGCGTATGAGCCGTCAGCCAGCTGCACATAAGAGTCGTAATGCCCGTATCCGCCGCCAGCGCCTTGTATCCAGGGCCAGAATGTGCGGAAGTCTTCTCCGTCGCCGTTAAGGCCGTAAGTGTCATCAAGTCCGTTGCCGTCTGGATCGTCAAAGGTGAAGGCGTATATTACATCCTCCAATTCGTCCAGGGTTTTTGGAATTGCAAGTCCAAGGTTGTCAAGCCAGTCTTTTCTGATCCAGAGGGTTTCGCAGGAAGGCTCGGACACGTCGCCTGGGATTCTGTAAATGGATCCGCCCTCGCTGGAAGCGAAGAACAATGTTGAGGGATCCTGGCTGTTGAAGTAGTCGCGCATGTTCGTGTACTTATCCATGTAGCCTGAAACATCGGCCAGGAGGCCAGCGTCTTTCCACTTTGCGAAGTCAGCTTCCATGCCCCACCACCAAATGAGGTCTGGACGCTCATTGTCATCAGACATAAGGAGCGAGATCTTTGCTGGAGCGTCTGACCAGCCAGGAAGAGCGACTATGGAGATGTCAAGGTTGTAACGCTCTTCAAGCCATTTTTCAGTTCTGCTGTCAGGCTGGGTGAAGCCGGTGAGAACCGCGACCTTGAGCGGAAGCTTCTCGGTCTGGTTCAAGACGTCGATTTTCGCGTTTGGGTCTCTGGCAACCGCGCCGGTTGAGGCGCCGGAAGCGTTGCCGCAACCCGAAACGAGCACTGCTGCCACCAAAAGGAGGGCCAGCATTGATGCCATTTTTTTAGCTAAAGTTTTCATTGTTTTAGCTCCTCTCCTGCAATTCTTTATTTGCTAACGAGAGCTAATTCCCAAGCAATAGCAATCGTCAGCTATACCAAACGAGCGGCAAAATTAGAATTTATTTATCCTTGCAGAGCGGCCCGACTGGAAAGACGGGTTGGGATAAATAAATAATCCATTTTTAAGCGCTCATCGGCATTGATGTTTAAGCGCTAGCCCTTTATGCCTCCAATAAGCACGCCTTTGACAAAGTGCTTTTGGACGAAGGGGTAGACGCATAAGATAGGAACCGTGGCCACAACAACAGAAGCCGCTTTAATCGTGGCTGCGGTCATGTTCGTGGTAGCGACGACATTCACGCCAGCTGCAGCCAGCGCCTGGGTGGTTTGGGTAAGCATGAATCGAAGCACAGCCTGAAGCGCCCATTTTTCGCGAACGTTTATGTACAGGACAGTGCTGAAATAGTCGTTCCAATAGCCTACAGCGGTAAACAGGGCGATAGCGGCAATAGTCGCCTTGGAAAGCGGCAAAATGATCTTAATGAAGATATAGGCTTCGTTGGCCCCGTCAATCTTCGCGGATTCCTCCAGGCTGTCAGGAATGGACCTGAAAAAGGTCTTCATAATGATGACGTTGTAGGCGCTGATTAGCCCTGGAAGTATAAGCGCCCATCTGTTGTCTATCAGGCCCATGTTCTTTATAAGCAGGTAGTTGGGTATCATGCCGCCGTTAAAGATCATGGTGAACAGCACAAGCACCATCAATGCCTTGGCGAAAGGCATGGCGTCCTTTGAAAGGGCGTAGGCTGTCATGGCTGTCAAAAGGGTTCCAAGAACCGTGCCTGTGACAGCGACAATGATTGTGGTGAAGTAGCCGCTCCAAATCTGGGGGTTCTTAAACACCCGCTCGTATGTTTCCAAGGTGAAGCCTTTTGGCCAGAGGAACACGCCGCCCTTCATGGTTGCGTCAGCAGAGCTGAGCGAGGACATGATGACATGCCAGAAGGGGTATATCATAATGATGCACAATGCCGCGAAGAACAGGTAGTTAAAGATGGTGAACGCCCATTCGCCCTTTGAGCGCTTTATTCTATTTTGTGAACGCACAAGAAAACCCTCTTTTCAGCGGCGCCGACTGAAACCGGCGGCCGGCGTATAAAATCATATGCCAATTTGATTTTCCTGGCATACGCTCTAATAAATGCCCTCATTGCCGGTCTTTTTGGCGAGTTGGTTGACAATAGCAATAAGGACGAACGCCACGACGGATTTGAACATGCCAGCCGCCGTGCTGAACGCGTAGTCGTTTTTCTCAATGCCCATTCTGTAAACGTAAGTGTCTATGATGTCCGCGACCTTGTAGACGGTAGACGAATACAGCATGAAGATCTGGTCAAATCCAGCATTCAGGATGTTGCCGCAGTTCATGATGAACATGATGATGATCGTGGGCAGGATGCCAGGTATTGTGACGTGAAGCGCCTGCTTGAGCTTGCCCGCGCCGTCGATCGCCGTAGCCTCGTAGAGTTGGGGGTCTATGCCGCTTATTGAGGCGAAATAGATGATTGTGCCCCAGCCCATTCCTTTGTAGATGTCCGTTATTACCAGCATCGGGACAAAATAGGTCGCGTTTGAAAGAACCATGATGTCCTTGCCGGTAAGGTACTTGATGAACTGGGTTATCAGCCCTGTGGTTGGATCCAGCAGCGTCATGACAATGCCAGCCATTATGACCCAAGATATAAAGTAGGGGAGGTAGAGAAGCGTTTGAGCGGTTTTCTTGAAGGCTAGGCTTCTCATTTCGTTTAGCAGGAGCGCCAGGATCACAGGCACAGGAAACCCGAACAAAAGCTTTAGCATGCTTATCTTCAGCGTGTTAAAGAGAACCGGGTTAAATGACTGCCTCGAAAAAAGGCGCTGGAACTGGGCAAGGCCAACCCATGTGCTTTTCGAGACGTCATACTGGTTGTAATCCATAAATGCGATGCGCAACCCAAAAATCGGCATGTACTTAAATACAAAGAAGAAAACTGCGCCAGGCAGGAGAAGCAGGTAAAGCCAGCGGTACTTAAACATTTCCCTCAAAAGCCATTTAATTCGCCGCGCGGCGTTGCCATTCTGCAAAACGTTCAAACCAACATCCCTCCTTTTGTCTTGTCTGTGCGGAAGGCTTGATTCCTCCGCGTGACTGGCAAGCTATGCTAACGAGTGAGAGCGCCTGGGCTCTAACGCTTAGAGCATATCCCAAAATTCCTAAATTGGCGCAGTGAAAGTCATCGCGATGCTTTAACGCGTGACTTTCACAAGCCATAAATTTAATTTTGGGATATGCTCTTAAATGCATTCCAGGTTTGAGCGCTCGTCAGCATAATAAAAACGTGTTTCCGGCGCAAAATGCGTATTCAATCATTTTTCGCGCAGGGATACTCCTAAGCAGCGCTAGATGCCATGCCTCCTTGTTTTGATTCTATAAAGCGCGGCGGAGATGCTTGATCGCGCCGCATTTTACGCGTTAGGCGCAACAAGAAATATGCAAAAATCTGAAGGCGTGATTCGATTTGCTCAATGAATCTATTCTTCTTTGCATACTGTCTGTGTTTTGCGTTTCATATGTAAGAAACATGAAAACTTCGACTTGCAAATCCTCAGTACCCATAAAAGCCTGATTTACCTGAGTCTAGAAACCGATTTCAAGAGTAAATGCCTGTTGGGTCAGAAACAGGCCTTTAGGATATATTAGCCAAGTTTTCGCTTAAGAGAAGGCAGACGCTGAAGCTTAAATAACTAAAAAAACTCCTGCGCACCACTCGCTGGTTGTGGATTTTAACAAGCAGGAGCGCCAAAGCGAGCATCATTGAGTAAAATTATTATATAGCAAAAAATCTAAATGCACAAGAGCAATTTCTAAAGATCTAAAAATTTTAATAGTATTTTTTTGAGCCTCATCATCATTCTGTTTGACCACGAGAAAAAGTGTCTAAAATATAGCGGGGTGAGGCCGCTCTTATGTACATGATTTACGAAACGTGTCGATAATTCGCGTTTTTAACGGAATCCAGCGAATTGCGCAAAAAACAAGTGCTTTGGCGCTTGAAGTTTGTAACATAGGCATAAAAAAGCCTTGGTTCGCGTTGTTCCCGCGAACCAAGGCTTTAAGAGCATATGCAGTATGTCATTGCGAAAGCCGCCAAGCCCTGTTTTGCCAGACCGCGCTAGCGCACTCAAATCCTAGCGACAGACTCACGCGTCACTATTGTAGTCGGCTTGATCTCCTTGGCGGGATTGAATCCTGGGTTTGTTATCATAAATATCACATTCCTTGCGGCCGTCCCCGCGATCTGCTCTATCGGTATAACGAGGCTGGTAAGCGGCACAGGGCATGTTTGAGCCCTGGCTGCGTTGTCTATGCTTATGATAGACAAGTCGGATGGAACCCGCACTCCGATCTTCAACAAGTACACAACGATTTTGTCCGCCGCGTAATCGTTGTAGCAAACAAGAGCCGTGCAGTCTTTGAGCCGGGCCAGGAGCCTTTCCTTTTGCACGTGCAGGTCGTTGAGCTCCATGAATGTCATCCATAGGACATATCTGTCATCGAACAAGCCCGAGTCAGACAAGCAGCTTCTAAATCCCGCGTATCTTCGAAACGCCTGGTAATCATCGACAAAGAATATGCCCGCTATGCGCTTGTGCCCCATCAAGACCAGCTCGTTGGCAACAAGCCGCCCCGCCTCAAAATCATCCATGCATACAACTGGAACGCGGATTTCTGGATATTTCGAATTGATAAAAACCATCGGCAATCCGCTGCCCTTTATCTCGCTGTACAGGCCGCAGTTTACGGTAGGATAGCCGCTCTGGGTGGGCTCTACGATGATGCCGTCCACCTGCTTGTCGACAAGCTCTCGCAGGCATCTGGTCTCGATTGCCGTTGACTTGTGAGTGAGCATCAGGTGGAGCGAGTACCCCGCTTTGGACACGACGCTCTCTATTGTGCTGATGGTTATCGGAAAAAGGTATTCATCGACGTGCGAGAGCATTACCCCAATAACATTCGTTTTTGCAGGCGCGGCATTAACTGTGTCGGCAACAAACGTCCCTTTGCCCCTAGCTCGGACTATCAGCTTCTCTTCTTCAAGAACCTGAAAAGCCTTTCTTATTGTCTGTCTGCTGTAGCCGAACTTCTGCTGCAGATCGGTTTCTGAGCAGAACCTGCTCCCGGGCTTGTATTTATCTGATTTCAACTGCTCTCTGAGCCACTCCAAACAGACTGCATATTTTCTGTCGCCTATATTAATTCCTCCCCGCAAGAGGCATTTCAAGCTAATACTATTATAGCTGGCTATTCGGGGCTTGTAAATAGAACATTCAAGGCATAACGCAGGCGCGCTTCACAGGCGTTGGCTTTATGCCTGTTTTCGGAAAAATCGTTTTGTTCGGATGCGTTATTATATGATCTCCCTCTGGCTAGGAAATTCGGATGCGCTTTAAGTTTGCCGCTTGAATATGCCGAAATCTAAAAGAGATATCTTATGTGGCGCACTCAGGCAATGCACTGTCACAAATTAGCGTTTGTTTTGACCCTCGCCGCCCCCGCCCCAAACGCCATTCCAGCCAGATTCGGCTTGAAAACAGCCACGCTTTCACTTGGGCCTTGCAGAAAATCGCTTGTTGTGCTATACTTTCGAAAAATTGACGTGCCCGCTGGGCTATGCTTTATCAGCATGACGCAGCCGACAAGGAGGATTGAAATGGAAGATCTAAAAGAGGCCGATTCCAAGGCCTCGTCCAACTTTTTGGAGAAAATTATTGAAGAGGACCTGGCGGCCGGCGCTTACAGCAGGCCGATACACACCCGGTTCCCGCCTGAGCCAAATGGATATCTGCACATTGGGAGCCTTTACGCCGTAAACATCAACTACAGCGCGGCGAAGAAGTATGACGGAGCTTTCAACCTGAGGCTTGACGACACCAATCCGCTCAAAGAAGACGAGGAATATGTCAAGGCTATCATTGAGGACATGAAATGGGCCGGGTTTGATCCTGGCGAGAACGTTTTCTATGGCTCTGACTACTTCGGAAAAATTTATGAGCTGACAGAGCAGCTGATTAAAAACGGAGACGCGTTCGTTTGCGATCTCAGTCCGGACGAGCTTAGAGCCAGCAGGGGAACGCTCACATCTCCTGGGACGGACAGCCCGTGGAGAAACAGAACACCAGAAGAAAGCCTGGATCTTTTCAGAAGGATGAAAAACGGCGAGTTCCCTCCAGGCACCAGGGTGTTGCGGGCCAAGATAGACATGGCTTCTCCAAACATGAACATGAGGGATCCCGCGATTTACAGGATACTTGACGCTGACCACTACAGGGCTGGAGACGAGTGGAAGATATACCCCATGTACGATTACGCCCATCCGATACAAGACGCGATTGAAAATATCACGCATTCCATGTGCAGCGTTGAGTTCAAGGATCACAGGCCGCTGTACGAATGGGTGCTGAAGGCTTTGAGCTTCGAGTTCCCTGAGCCTCCAAAGCAGAGGGAGTTTGGAAGGATAAACATTACAGGGGCCATAACGGGAAAGCGCTACCTGAGGCAGCTGGTCGAAGGCGGATACGTGGATGGCTGGGACGATCCCAGGCTTCCCACTGTCAAAGGCTTGAGAAGGAGAGGCTTCACGAAGGAGTCCATAAAAGCGTTCCTAGGCGAGATTGGCGTAGCCAGAGACATGAGCACTGTGGACATTACAATGCTAGAGCATAGCCTGAGGGAAGATCTCAAGGCGAAAGCGCCTGCCGTAATGGCTGTGCTGGATCCCCTGAAAGTGATCATAGACAACTACCCGGATGACACGATAGAATACATGGATGTGGAGAACAACGCAGAAAATGCCGAAATGGGCTCAAGGAAGCTGCCGTTTTCGAAATCTTTGATCATTGAGCGGGAGGACTTTCAAGAAGTGCCTGAAAAGGGCTTCAGAAGGCTGTACCCCGGCAACGAGGTAAGGCTCAAAGGCGCCTACTTTGTCAAATGTACAAGCGCAGTGAAAGATGAGGCTGGCAACATAACAGAAGTGCACTGCACCTACGATCCAGAGACAAGGAGCGGCTTGAGCTTTACCGCAAGAAAGGTCAAGGCAACGCTTCACTGGCTTTGCGAAGGGAAAACCGTCCCGGTGGCAGTCAACCTGTACGGAAGGCTTCTCAAAGGCGAAATAGGAGAGGACTACAACTGGGACGAGCTGGTTGATCCAGAGTCCAAGGTTGTTTGCAAGGAAGCGCAAGCGGAAGAGTCTTTAGCGGACGCCTCGCCTGAAAGCAAATGGCAGTTCATCCGCCATGGCTATTTCGTAGCGGATCTGGCGTCAAAGCCAGGAAGCCTGGTTTTCAACAGGATAGTGGCGCTAAAGGACACCAAGAGGAAAGGGAGCTGAATATGCACCGCACACACACATGCGGCGAGCTGAGGGGCCAAGACGCCGGAAAGCGGGCGGAATTGGCTGGATGGCTATCAAGCGTCCGGGATAAGGGCGCAATAATGTTTTTTACGCTGAGAGACCACTATGGAGTGACGCAGGCGGTCACGGAAGACGAAGAAATCAAGTCCCAGATCCGGGAGATTTCCAGGGAGTCCGTGATCCAGGTGTCAGGAGAGATCGTTCTCCGCACGGATCCAAACCCCGGAATGGATACCGGAGAGATTGAGATAAAGCCTGAAACGATCAAAGTCCTTGGAAGATGCTCTGAGGTTCTCCCCTTTGAGGTGGCGGCCTCGGCTGGCATCAGGGAGGATCTTAGGCTCAAGTACCGTTTCCTGGACTTGAGAAACCCCAAGGTCAAAGCCAACATCGAGCTCCGCTCAAAGGTGATAGGCGCTATCAGAGCAAAGATGACAGACTTGGGGTTCATGGAGATCCAAACCCCAATACTCACAAGCTCATCGCCAGAGGGCGCCAGGGACTACATCGTTCCCAGCAGAGTCCATCCTGGCCAGTTCTACGCGCTTCCCCAAGCGCCCCAGCAGTTCAAGCAGCTGCTTATGCTCTCTGGCTTTGACAAGTACTTTCAGATAGCCCCATGCTTCAGGGACGAGGATGCCAGAGCGGATCGCGCCCCGGGAGAGTTCTACCAGCTGGACGTGGAGATGGCTTTCGCCGAGCAGGAAGACGTTTTCTCAGCCATGGAGCCCTTGATGCACGAGATATTCACCAAGTTCTCAAGCTCCGAGGTCACCAAGCCCCCGTTTCCTAGAATCAAGTACAAGGATTCAATGAGGCTCTACGGCACTGACAAGCCGGATCTGAGGATCCCGCTTCAGATCGCTGACCTGACCGAAGCGTTCACCCAAAGCGGGTTCCCCGCCCTGGCAGGAAAGTCTGTCCAAGCTCTTTGCGTCCCCTCCGGAAGCACCGCCCCCAGAAAGCTCTTTGACAGGCTGACCGAAGAACTCAAAGGCGAAGGCGCCAAAGGCCTGATCTGGCTCAAGGCCGCAGAGGGAACCCTTTCAGGATCCGCCGCCAAGTTCCTGAGCCCGGAGGAATCGCAAGAAATATTCGCAAAGACCGGCGCAAAAGCTGGAGACGCCATATTTATAATAGCCGATGAGCGGCAAGCCGCTCTAAAGCTTACAGGAATACTAAGAAACAAGCTTGGAACTGAGTTCAACCTGATCCAGCCCAATTCCTACAAGTTCTGCTGGATCGTCGACTTTCCCATGTTCGAGCTGGACGAGGATCAAAAGCTGGCCTTCTCCCACAATCCCTTCTCGATGCCCCAAGGCGGGCTTGAAGCTTTGAGAACCAAGGATCCTCTCGATGTGGAAGCCTACCAGTACGACATAGTTGTTAACGGAGTTGAGCTTTCCTCAGGCGCGGTAAGAAACCATAGCCCTGAGCTTATGCTTGAAGCCTTCAAGATGGCTGGCTATTCCCAGGAAGTGGTTGAAACCAAGTTTGCGGCTCTCTTTAACGCCTTTAAATTTGGCGCCCCTCCCCACGCCGGCATCGCTCCTGGCATAGACAGAATCGTGATGCTCCTGGCCAACGCCGCAAGCATCAGGGAAGTGATAGCTTTTCCAATGAACAAGAACGCGCAGGATCTGCTTATGAACGCGCCTGGCACTGTGACGCAGAAACAGCTGGATGAGGTTCATATTGCGATAAAGCCTGTTGAAGAGAAGAAATAAAGAAATAAAAAATTAAAAAGAATAAAAAAGCAAAACAAAAACCAAAACAAAACAAAAAACAAAAAATATAAAAAACAGCAAAAGCGCCCCTGGGTTTCCCAGGGGCGTTTTTGGGTTTGGCTTTTTTTGGTTTTGCTTTTGCTTTTTTTATTTTTGCTTTTGGTTTTTTGCTTTTTTACTTTTTTTCTTTTAGCTAAACCCCTGACGCCTGAAGCGTCTCGTACAGCCTCGAATAAAGCCCTCCTGAGGCCAGCAGGCTTCCGTGCGTTCCGCGTTCCGAGATCTTGCCGTTTTCCAAAACGTATATGATGTCAAAGTCATTGATCGAGGCCAGCCTATGGGTTATGCATACAACAGCCCGATCTTTGGAGATGTCTGATATCGCCGACATCAGCTTCCTGTCATTGTCCAGGTCTAGGGAGCTTGTGGGCTCGTCTAGAAGTATGATTGGGGCGTTGGAGATAAAAGCCCTGGCTAAGGCGATTCTTTGCCTTTGGCCTCCAGAGAGCAAGCCGCCCGCTTCTCCGGACATGGAGTCATAGCCGTGGGGAAGGCTTTTGATAAATTCATCTGCGTTGGCCTTTTTGGCGGCTTCCACAACCATCTCACGAGTTGGCTCGATTCCCTTGCCGACACAGCCCAAGGCGATGTTTTCAGCAATGCTCATGTCCAGAAGGGGGGATTCCTGTTGAACCACTGCGATGTTCTCTCGCCAAGACAAAAGGCCTGACTTCTCAAGAGGGTGGCCGAAAAGCGAGACCTTGCCGCTTCCAGGAAGTAAAAGCCTGAGCGCTATGGCGAAGAGGGTCGATTTCCCAGATCCGCTGGCGCCAACCACGGCGGTTCTCTGGCCGGAAAATGCTTTTAAGGAGACTCCTGACAAGACGCTTGAGCCGTCTGGGTAAGAGTAGGACACATTTTCAAGCTCCAGGGCGGGGTGCTCTTGGCTTGAAGAGACGTTTTCCAGGTCGCTCCGGCTTTCTTCTGGCAGATCCGCTATCTCAAACATCCGCTCAACCCGGACAGAGTTTGCGACGAGGGTATTCCAAGCCTTGCCAACCCCGCCTAGCATCCTTGAGACTATCGACTGCATTGGAAGAGCAAGCATGACGTCGGGAAAGTAGAAGCCTTTGGTTTTTGACAGGTATGAAGCCAGGGCAAGGCAGGATATCATGGCCGAGATCTGGAACACCCTGTCCACAGTGGTATAGTCTGAGACACAGGCAAGCGCTTTCCTGTCCGATTCGGCGGATTGCTCCAGCATGCTTTCATGATTCTTGAAACTTCTGCCTTCCGCGCCCATTGAGCGAAGGGAGGCTATGCCTCCAAGGATGCTGGAAAAGTTGGAGTTGGCTTTCTCCATGAGGAAAGTGGATTCCTTTTCTCTCTTCTGCACCCGCTTGGAAAACAAAGAGCAGCAAAGGGAGGAAACCGCGCCAAATACGCAAGCCAGAACCGCCATGCGCCATTCAAGCCTCAAAAGAGTGGCAAGAGCGAAAATTCCCATGACAAGCGGCTCTACGACAGACATGCCAAATCCTTGGAAAAAGAACGAGGACACATATGTTCCGTCATTCAAGACGCGGCTCATGGCATCCGCAGTCTTAAGGTTTTGGACTTTGTTTTCGTCCTGCTTCAGCCAGCTGGAAGCCATCTTTTCAATAAGCTTGCCCCCTAGCCTGTACCCGGCCCTGGAGTTCAACCAGAACCCAAACGCCATGGGAAGGCGAAGAAGAAGATAGACCAAAGCGGCAAAAATGACCGAGCTCCAGACAAGCTGTCCAGTAACAGCTACTGTGGCGGCTTCACGCATGACAAATCCGTCAGCCAGGTTTGATCCAAATTCAGCCAGCGCTGTCACGCTAGCGCCTAGAACTGCCAGAAGTGCTAGTCTCTTGTCAACCGCAAACGCTCTTTTGGTTTGATGCCATACCCCGCTATTCATCATTCGCCTCCGAAAGCCAGAGGGAAGCGTATAGCCCGGCTTTTCCAAGAAGCTCTTCGTGGGTTCCCGACTCAACTACCAGGCCGTCCTTAAGCACCAGTATCCTGTCGCAATCGGCTGATTCATGAAGCTTGTGGCAAGACATCACTACAGTTCTCTCCAATGAGGCGTTTTTCAAGGCGTTTCTGACAAACGCCTCGCTTTGCGGATCCAGCGCGCTTGTGGCTTCGTCCATGAGCAGGATCTTTGGGTCTTGCAGACAAAGCCTGGCTATAGCCACCATCTGCCTCTGGCCTCCGCTTAGGCGGCGCCCTTTTTCGCCAACATTGGAATCCAAGAAGCCTTCCTCAACATTTCTGCTGTCGAGGCTTGACATCGAAACAGCTCGAGCTAGCTCTTGGGCGGTTGCGTCCGGTTTTGACACAAGTATGTTCTCCTTCACGGTTACCGGGAACATGTAGGCGTCTTGCTCGATGCTTCCCAGAATGGATGCGAAGGCCTTGGGGTCATATTCCCTGGGAGGAGCGCCAAAGACTTTGACAGTTCCGCTAGACGCGGAGTTGATCCCGCTTATCAGCTTCAAGAGAGTGCTTTTTCCGCTCCCGCTGGCGCCGACCAAAGCTATCTTCTCGCCCGGGAAAATCTGCAATGAGATCCCTTTTATTATGTTTTCGCATCCTGGATACCCGAACTCAACGTCTGAAAGCTCGATTGCCCAGGCTGGATCAGCGATCTCTGCCCTGTCTCCCCGAATTGCCTGAGGCGCGTCCCAGATGGGAAAAAGCCTCTTCGCCTCAGCTGACAGGTTTGGAAGGTTGGCTACAGCGGAATTGATCCGGGATATCTCTTCGCTTGCCATTACAGCCATGGAAAGAGCGGCTACATATTGCGCCAGATCAAGATCCCCTGCCAAAGCGAAAGCGGCGCCAAAGCCGCAAACCAAAAGAGGGCTGAGCTTTGCCAAAAATTTCGAAGGGGCAAGGCTTATGATCAAAAGCCACATAGCCTTTGAAAAAAGGTTCACAAACTCGGAGATCCGGCTTGATATAAAGCCTGTCATCCGCTTCTCAAGCGTGTAGGCCTTTATCATTGTCCGGTTGCTCATGGCGTCCTGCATGGCGGCGGCGCTTCTTCCTTGCGCCTGAGCCATGGCGCCCATGGACTTTTCAACGACCTTCCCGCCTAAATGCTGGGACAAAAGCGCAAATGGGACAGGAATGATAAATATCAGCCCAAGCTTCAAGCTCATGGAAAACAGCACACCCATCATTGCCAATGATACGATGACGCTCCTGGCAAGAGGGGGAATGAAGTCAGCAATCGCTATGACAGCGGCTTCCAGGCTCACAGTCACGCGCTCCAAAAGATCTCCGCCCTTTTGCGCCAAAAGCCAGCCATGCTCCGCTCCCATCAGGCTTTCCACCGTCTTCTTCCGCAAGCTCAGCGTAAGGTTTTTGCCTAGCCGCGCCATCAAGAGCCTGCTGAAATGCTCGCAAGCGCAGATGGATAGATATCCAGCTGACAAAAGAATCAGGGATTTTGAGACGTCTGTCGCAGAGGACACCAGCTGCCCCAGCCCGAAAGACGCAGCCGCGTTCGCGCCAGCCAGAGCCAGGTAAACCGCTGCCGCAAGCGCCAGCAGCCGCCCTTGCTTGCCTTGCTTGAGGAGCCGCGCCATTGGCGCGATGATGCTGTTGGACATGTCATGATTCCTTTCGAAAAGAAAAAGAAATTAATAAAAAAAAAAATAAAAAATAAAATAAAAATAAAAACATAAAAGCGTTATTCCGAAGAATCGCTCAAGCGAACGCTTGAGCGATTTGCTTATAAAAAGTTTATCACATTGAGGGCGCAAGCCGCAAGAAAATATAAGCCCGCCTGACCTCAGGCGGGCTGAATATAATGCGTTATTTATTTCTTTGCTTTTCGCGTGGTTCTTTGCTTTTCGCTTGTTTTTGCTTTTTGATATTTATTTATTTTTTATTTATATTTTATTCCAGCCCCTAAGGCGTTTTGGCTTTGCTGTCTTTCTTTTCCTTTCTGTCCTTGCTAAACATGAGATGAAACAAATCGGGCGCAATAAACAGCACTGCTAGAATCACAAGGCAAATGACAAAGTTTTTCACGTCTCTCAAAGACAGCAAAAGTTTGCCAAGCCCGTTCATAGAAAAAATTTTGACCCCCAAAATCTGGCTTTCAGAGACCTTGTTCGGGTCAGGAGTTTGGTTTGCGTCTCCTTGGGTTATAAAAAGCCTATCACCGTTTGCAGCTGTCTCGATGTCCGTTACCCTATGGGTCAGTATTGTTTGCTCGTCTACGGTAAAAGAGATGATTTCGCCAGGCTCAATGCGCTTTGTGTCCTTCTCTTTTGTGATGATGTAGCTTCCCTCGTTGAACTCTGGAGACATGCTTCCCGTCAGGACTATGAATGTCCTGATTCCAAAGAAGGACATCCCGTTTTGGGAAAGAAAGCTTGAAGAGACGGAGAGAAAAGCGAAAGCCACAAACGCCCCAATGAGGATGTTTATCAAAATGTTTGCGAAGCTGGCCTTTCTTGCTGGCCTTTTGGCAGAATCGTTGGCAATGGGCTTGTCAGTCTTGGCAACAGTCTTTGCAATAGGCTTGGCAGCGGTCTTTGCAATAGGCTTGGCAGAAGCTTTTGCAGAAGCCTTGGAAGCGGTTTTTGCGATAGGCTTGGAAGCAACCTTTGCAATAGGCTTCTCAGGAGTCTTCGGAACAGCTTTTGCCGACTTCTTGGCCGAAGCCGCCGCCGCCTTCTCTTTTGACGCTTTCTTCGCCCTGGGCTTAGCGGCTTCTAGATCAGCTTTCGCCTGGCTTATGGAGCTGGCCTTTGGCGCTGACTCCAATAGCTGGTAGACTTCATCATAATCATCGTCGTCTTGGGAAGCGTACCTTTCCTGGCTTGCCTCAACATACGGAGAAGCCTCAGGAAGCCATCTCTCTTGCTGCTCAGGGCTGAATGTCATATGGTAATACCCGTCTTTTACGTAGTAATACTCTGATTGCGGGTAGCTGCCGGAATCGGTGGTCTCATAAGGAGGAAGCGTCAAAGGCGCGTATTCTTCAGGCTGAACATAGACTTGCTGCTCTTGGGTGTATGCTTGCTCTCCGGAGTAAGGCTGCTCTCCCGCGAGATCTGCCTGTTCTTTCGAGTAGGCCGGTTCTGGAGAATGGGTGCGTGATTCACTTTTTTTTCCAGCGACAGGAGTGTGAGCCATCCTAGGGTACTGGGGAGCGCCGACTACAGGCGCGTAGACAATCTCGTCATGCGGTGCGCTTGCCATCTCTCCGTATTGAAGAGAGCCGACAACTGGAGGGTAAGCGGCTTGGACAGCCTCGGACGCGGGCGCTTCTTCTGAAGAATAGTCGGAGGGATCATCAGCGCGAGGCTCTTTGGCTTCTTTCGGAGGGTGGCCGGATCTATCTTTTTCTGAAGAATAGTCAGGCTGGGCTTCACTGTTAGGCCCTTGAGCTGTCGCGCCTGAAGAGTAGTCAGGCTGGGCTTCGCTGTAAGGCCCTTGAGTTGTCGCGCCTGAAGAGTAGTCAGGCTGGGCTTCGCTGTAGGGCCCCTGAGCTGTCGCGCCTGAAGAGTAGTCAGGCTGGGCTTCGCTGTAAGGCCCTTGAGCTGTCGCGCCTGAAGAATAATCGGGCTGTGCTTCGCTGTAAGGCCCTTGGGCCACTTCTGGGTAGCCGGACAGATCTTCAGCGTAAGGCTGAGCCTCGCCTATAGAGTAGCCTGCCTGGGCTTCAAGGTATGACACTTGAGCCACGCCCATGGAGTAGCCTGACTGATCTTCCAGATAAGGCCCTTGAGCCCCGTCTGCGTATTCTTGGCCATTTTCAGCTAACTGCGCTTGTTGGTCATATGGGTTTAAGCTTTGCCTTTCATCTGGATCGCCGATATAGAATCCGTATTCAGACTCGTTCATCGCGTAGAAATCGTCGAAGGATCTTGCCTGCTCTGCTGTGAATTGGTGCCCGTCAGGTATCACTTCGTTTGGATCGCCAAAGGCGGGCTCTTCCGGATAGGCTTCAGGCACTCCATAGGTCACTGGCATCCCGTAAGTCTGCTCTGGGTTCTTGAACGCGTCGCTAGATGAAGTGTCTAGATCCTTTTTCCTGAATTGCGCTGTATACCGCTCTCTGAGGCTTTTCATTTCCGGCTTGTATTCAGGGCGCGGAACAGCCTCCATTCCGAGGGAATCTGAGCTCTCTTGAGCTGGCTCTATGCCTGAATCCGCTTCTGGAACAGGCGCGTAGCCAGTTGCGTCTGCAACAGCTTTGCTGGCCTCTTCAGGAGGCGCGCCAAAGTAGGAGCTGGGCGCTTCTTCTTGGGCAGGCTCTTCTTGGACAGGCTTTTCTATGAGCTTGGGGGCTCTGTATGAGACGCTGGCGCCCTTCCTGGGCTTGATGGCAGCGGCTTTCTTGGCGGGATCGTAAACGCCGTCAAAAGAGGTCTCACGCAAGCTTTCTGCTGGAGGCTCCGGCTTGGAAACGGCGGCGGCTTTAGCCTTTTCAGCCCGATGTTTCTTGGAGGGGGGAGCAGGAGTTTCGGGCGCGCTCTCAGCCGTTCCGGCTTCTCGCGCTTCGGATTGGAGCTTTATTCTGGCGGCGTCCTCCGGATCCAACATGTACTTGATATGCATATAGTCGAATCTCCTTACGCGCCAGCCGGCTCTCGCCCTGCAGCCCATCGACGGACAGGATCTTGGCTGAAGCCGAACTTGGCAAGGGTTATACCGATGAGCGCTCGCTCGTTGGCATAGTGCATGTCCCAAAATTGTGTCTGGCATTCTGGAATGTGCCCTTAGAGCATATCCCAAAATTCCGAAATGGCGCTGGCGAACGCTTTAATGCCGGATTTTTCCGCTGCCTCGGATATAATTTTGGGATATGCTCTTAGCTGCCTTTGATGGATCCGCCGGCCATAAGAGCGTCTTATGGCGCGGCACACATATGTAAAGCTTAAGGCGCAACCGCGCTTTTCGCGGGAGAGCATTAGAAAGGACATGCTCTTAGATTTTCCTCTTTTTATATAATTATTCCTAATAGAGGTAATCGAGGAAAAAAACAAGAAAACCGATCTATGCGACAAGCTGCGAGTCAAAACGCGAGCCAACGCGCCCGAGTTTGCGCCTTAAGAAACCTGTTATATTCGTCTGCGAAGCGCCATGAAGAACCGAGATTCGACAAGTAGTATTTGGAAATGTACAAAAAGTTTATCACTGCTGTCAACTCAAGTCAACAGGCAATATTTTGAAGCGAGACAAAAAGTCGGAAAAGGAAGCATTAGGATGCATTGACATTTGGAATGTGGAGTAAAATGGCGAAAGAAGGCGGATGGGGGTAGTGGTTTGGTTTTATTTGGATGAGAGTGAATTGGAATGAATTGGAGTGAATTGGAGGGGGAAGAACCAAAGTTAGGTATTTATTTTACTGTAGAACAATTCGTTCGAGTGTCAACTAATTTACTTGCGGATTCGGATTGTCTTGCGTATTATAAAAGCAACACGCCAAGGCCCGCAGATTCTGCGGGCCTTGGCGTTATCGCGATTCAGGCCTTTGAGAGCTGTTTTCTACGCCAATTCAAAAGCAGCGCAGAATTCAGTATGACCACGACCGACCCGGCGTTGTGCGCCAAAGCGCCAGCTATAGGGCTGAGAAGCCCTGCGATGGCAAGGACTGTGGCAATCAGGTTGAGGGTCATGGAAAAGGCTATGTTGACTTTGATAGTCCCCATCATCCGCTTAGCTAGAGCCAGAATGTGAGGAAGGGTTTTTATGTCGTCGCTCATTAGAACGATGTCTGCGGCGTCCACGGTCAAGCCGTTTCCAGCCCCGCCCATGGCAATGCCAGCGCTTGCGGCTTTGAGGGCTGGAGCGTCATTGATTCCGTCTCCGACCATGCAGACCTTCTTGTTGTCGTGCTGAAGGCGGTTGATGACCTCGAGCTTGTTTTCCGGAAGCCGCTTCGAGTAAGTCTCAGCTATCCCGGCAAGGGAGGATATTCTGGAAGCGGGCAAGGAATGATCTCCTGTAATAAGCACTGGAGCGATCCCCATCTCCTTGATTGAGCTAATGACCTCAGCGACATTCTCCCTCAAAGAGTCTTCGAGAGCGGCGAATCCTGAGAGCTCTTTGTTGATGGCGATAAAGGCCACAGTGCAACCCTGCTTGAGGTATCTGTCAACCTCTTCAGAGCTGTCTTTTGTGCCTGGCTCCGGGACTGAGATCCCGTTGTCAGCCATCAGCTGGATGTTGCCTACAAGAACTTCGAACCCATTGGATATTGCTCTGACGCCTCTTCCTGGGATCATGGAAAAGTCTGACGGCTCAAGAATGGATCCGCCAGATTTCAGCCTCGATGAAACGATGGCCCTCCCCAGAGGATGCTCGCTTCTGGTTTCGGCAGTGGCGGCCAGTTGGTATACCTCTTCGTCGCTATACTTTTTGGAAAGGCTTTTCGCGGCGGCAACCCTTGGCTTTCCGTATGTAAGAGTTCCGGTTTTGTCAAAGCAGATTTTTGTCGCTTGCGCCAGACGCTCAAGGGCGTCTCCTTCCCTGACCAATGCCCCGTGCTTGGATGCGTTTCCTATAGCGGCCATGATAGCCGCTGGCGTAGCCAGCACCAACGCGCAGGGGCAGAAGACAACAAGCACGGCCACAGCCCTGATTGCTTCTCCAGAGACAACTCCAGCTATTATGGCAGACAGGACAGCGGCAGCAACAATCACTGTAGCCCATTTGTCCGAGAGCCTAACGATCCGGGCTTTTCCTGCGTCAGCTGACTGGATTAGCCTGGCCATCCGCTTTATTGAGCTGTCCTCTCCGACCTTTGTCGCTCTCAAGTCAAACGCTCCGAACTGGTTTACGGTTCCGCTTGTAACATCGTCACCAGGCGACTTGTCTACCGGCATCGACTCCCCGGTCATGACAGACTGATCCACCGAGGTTTGGCCGGATACAACAATCCCGTCCACCGCAATGGCTTCTCCTGGAAGAACCCTGACAATGTCTCCTATCTTTACTTGCTCCGCCGGAACAATTCGCTCCGAGCCATTTTCCACTATCCTGGCCTCAGGCGGCGCAAGGCTAGCAAGCCGCTCTATCCCAGCCCGAGCCTTCGCTACAGTCAGCTCTTCAAGCAGCGCTCCCAGCTGCATGATAGCCGCAACTTCCCCTGCAGCGAATATTTCGCCGATGACTACCGAGGCAACCAGGGCTATCGAAACCAGGACGTCAGCCTTCACGTCAAACCGTGTAACCAGCCCCTGAACCGCTCCGTTCACTATCGGGATGCCGCACAGCAGTATGGCAACCCACGCTGGATCTACCGCCCAGCCCGAGCCAAGAAAGAAGCTCGCAATCAGGGCGGCGGCTGAAAGGGCGAGAAAAAGAACCTTTCGCTTGACTTCATCGAGAAAAAAAGATCTCGTGCTTGCTAATAAGGCCTTCATACTTTCATATGTCCCTCCTTCGGTACATATACCCGTAGGGGTATTATACCCTAGGGGGTATGCAATGTCAAGAGGGATATTTGAAAAGCAAAAATAAAAATAAAGAATAAAAAAATAAAAAAATAAAAAAACAAAAAAACAAAAAACAAAAAAACAAAAAAACAAAAAAACAAAAAATACATGGCCCAAAGGGCGCAAAGCGCCCTTTGGGCCATGTATTAGATATTAGAAAACCTTTCAATCGCTTTCGTGAAGCTCTCTATCGTCTTCTGCGCGTCGCCGTGCTCTATCCCATCCTTCACGCAATGGTTCAAGTGGCCTTCCAGCACTACCTGTCCGGCTTTGTGCAGGGCAGACTTGGCCGCGTTTATCTGCGACAGTATGTCCTCACATGGTATATCTTCATCTATCATCCGATCTATGGCCGTTACTTGGCCTATTATCTTCTTGAGCCGCCTGTGCAAATTGTCGGCGTCCATGCATTGGCGCATCAGTCTTCCCCCTTTTCATGCATTCTTGCTCTATTATAGGCAGGTTGGCGGAAAGAGTCAAGAAGGGCAGTTTGCCTTACAAAAGGCAAGATTGGAAAGAGCCAGGAACGGCAGTTTGACGAATTTAAAAAAACGGGATCGCGCTTGGCCGGTTTTCAAGTATTGACGGTTTCGATAGAAAGTGCTATAATTTTTCTCTAATAGAAGATCACAAAGAGCATATCCCAAAATTATATCCGAGGCAGCGGAAAAATCCGGCGTTGAAGCGTTCGCCAGGATTTTTCCGCTGCCATTTCGGAATTTTGGGATATGCTCTAAGTGTGACCGGACGCTAACGCTTTATTGCGAAGGATTGCAATTGCCTGGCAAGCGCTGGCGCTCAAGACGGGAAAGGATAAAAGCAAGGTTTAAAATATAGGCTAAAAAAAGTCCAGAGCCAAATCGCACTTTTTTTCGATTCTTTTATAACCTTTCTTAAGGCCGCGCGGCAAATTTCAAAAATTGCGCATTTTTCGCAAATTTGCGCAGATTTCAAGAAAAGAAACCGGCCTGTTTTTAACTCAAAAGAATGAAAGAATGGCTGAAGGCCGCCCAATGCAGATGAAGACTCAAGTGATCGCCCGCGAGGGTCTTAGATCTGGACTTTGACTTGCCTTGGGAAAAGCTCTTGAGGTGACGCAAAGCTTCAGCCTGAAATAAAAAGCGTATCCCAAATTTAATCCAAGGCGCTGGAAAAGTCCGGCAAGTTTGCTCTTAAAAGCCCGAGACCAACACTGTTGAAGTGTTCGCCAGGACTTTTCCAACGCCATTACGGAATTTTGGGGTATGCACTAAAAAGCAATATGCCGCTCATAGATTCAGGAATGGCCTTCCGCAAGGCTAAACTAAAAGATTTAAGCGGCAAAAGCTTGGATGTTTCTGCCATGGGGCCAAGCGAACATAATGCGTATCATAAAAATAAAAAAGAGCATATCCCAAAATGCTTATGCACAAGAAAAGCTGCGAGCAATGCCAGCGAGTGAAAAGAGAGCTTTGGGATAAAAAGCGCCAAAACCGGTGCCGCAATCCAATGATATGCACTCACAGAAGACAAGGCGCAAGCCGAAAGGCTTGCACAATGGCTTAAAATATGCCTGGCGGCAATTTCTAAGCTTGAGGTGAGAAGATGCTTCAGATGGCATTAAGTGAGCTTATAAGCTCAGTGCTTCAGGTCGCGCTATACGCAGTCGTCCCGTTCGTTGTGTGGCTTGCGCTTTACCGAAAGAAAGAAGGGTTCTTTAGCTGGATTGGCTTAAACAAGATCGAAGCGATTGACAGGGAAAGATTTGTTGAAACAGTCCTGGGCGTCACCGTCATGGCTTTTGCTCTGCGGCTGTTTGCGAAGCTTGTGTTTTCCATAGTGGACGATACGCAGAGCCATTTTCAAGGCTTGGGCGCGATGTCGATCTTGCCGGCTATGATTCGCTCGATTTTTAACACAGGCTTGTCAGAGGAGCTCCTTTTTCGAGGTTTTATCGGAAAAAGGCTGTGCGCCAAGTTTGGGTTCAAGGTCGGAAACATCCTTCAGGCCGGAATATACGGACTAGCTAGAGGGGCCGCCCTGCTCACTCCGAACATCCCATTGATGCTAGCGACAGCGGCGCTAACGGGATTGATTGGATGGATGGTTGGCTTCATGAATGAAAAGGCTAATGAAAGCGGCTCGATTCTGCCGAGCTGGTACATTCATTCCTTCAGCAGCTTTTTTTCGGCAATGCTTGCAAGCTTTAACGTGTTTTAGCGCGTATCCCAAAATTAAAAGATCTTGTCTCGGGCCTTTAACGAGCCAGCCCTAAACCCCCATTTTGGGATATCCTCTTGAAAATTTAGCGGCAAAAGCCTTGTTTGCGATTTTCGCCGACAGGCTTTTGCCGCGACGTGTTTGGAGGCATCGAAATGACCCTTTTGCAGCTCAAGTACTTTATCCAAGCGGCAACCAGCGGATCAATAAACAAGGCGTCAGAAGTCCTCTACATATCCCAGCCAGGCTTATCATCAGCCTTGAAGGAGCTGGAGGCGGAGCTTGGGCTGGAGCTGTTCAAGCGAACCCCCAAGGGAATAACCCTCACTGAAGATGGAGTGGAGTTTCTTGGATACGCAAGGCAGGTGTCAGAACAGGCAAGCCTTCTGGAGCAGAGATATCTGAGCAAAAAGCCCTCCCGAAGGCTATGCAGCATTTCTACCCAGCACTACGCCTTTGCTGTGAACGCATTCGTGAACATGGTAAAGAAGACCAACGCGACAGAGTATGAGTTCACATTGAGAGAGACAAGAACCTACGAGATAATAGAAGACGTGAAGACTCTTAGAAGCGAGCTGGGAATACTGTACCTAAATCCGTTCAACAGAAAAGTCCTGGAGAAGATTTTCTGGGAGAACAGCCTTTCCTTTCACCCCCTTTTCACAGCCAAGCCGCATATATTCGTAAGCAGCACAAACCCTCTCGCAAGCAAAGACCACGTGGAGCTTCAGGATCTGGAGGACTACCCGTGCCTGTCCTTTGAGCAGGGAGAAAACAACTCCTTCTACTTTTCAGAAGAGATCTTAAGCGCCGAAAGGCGGCGCAAAAGCGTGAAAGTGACTGACAGGGCAACCATCTTCAACCTTATGATAGGGCTTGATGGCTATACCATATCCACGGGGATAGTGAGCGCTGACCTTAACGGAGAAAATATTGTGGCGGTGCCCCTTAGCATAGAAGATCAGATGGAGGTGGGCTGGCTGTCCCATAGCTCAATCCAGCTCACAAAACAGGCGGAGCTTTACTTGGAAGAGCTCAAAAGCGTTATCAGCGAGTACGTGGCGCTAGACTTATAAATCAAATTTATAACGGGTGATAGGTTATTGCAGTTATCTTATATCGCTCCCTTCTGGTATCATAATTTCTAGAAGGAGTGATGACGCATGAGCGTGAAGTTTCAAACAGTGGGAAGCCTATTGCGCCCCAAGGAACTGCTGGAATACAAAAGCCTGATAGAGCGCAGGGACGGGATCAAGTACCCGTTCTACAATGAGTTCCCAGGCTACAAGGAAGCGGAAGAAAAGGCCACTATAGATGTGGTGAAGAAGCAGGCGGAGCACGGGCTGTCTGTCCTGACTGACGGAGAGCACTCAAAGTCCCTTTGGCACCTGGACTTTGTCTGGGGCCTGGCCGGAGTGGAGAGGTATATCGCGGAGCATGGATACTTCTTCAGAGACAAGTGCGACTGCGGAAAGTATGAGACCCGCAGAGACATAGGCTTGAGGATCACAGGGCCGTTGAGCGGGAAAGGGCACCACTTCATCCAGATCTTCAAAAGGCTCAAAGAGCTTGCGGGAGACCAAGACACTAAGCTGTGCGTCCCTTCTCCCTCGCATATCTTCGGAGAGCTGTCTTGGTCTGACAACATTGGAGGGAAGGATTCGGTTTACGCCAACCCGCAGGAGCTAAAAGAAGGGCTAGCCAACGCGTACAAGGAATTCATATATGAGTACGCAGACGCTGGCGGAAAGATCCTTCAGTTTGATGACTGCTTGTGGGAAATCTTCGCTGATGACAACCCCAACTCTCCTTACACCGGAGGGAACATAGACCAAGAAGCCGTCAAGGCTCTGGCAACTGAGTTCATAGACCTGAACAATAGCCTGATAGCGGTAGGCCATAGCCTGAATCTCGCCATGTGGACCCACAACTGCAGAGGCAACTACGCCTCAAGAAACATGGGCGGCGGATCCTACGCGAAGATAGCAGATCTCTTCCTTAAAGGCCAGCAGTATGACCGGTTCTTCCTGGAATGGGATGACGACAGGGCTGGCTCGCTTGAAGCGCTACAGGCTTTCAAGAATAAAAAGGCGGAAATCGTCCTGGGCTTATTGTCTAGCAAAATTAACACGCTTGATGATGAGACAAGAGCGCTCCGCATGCTGGAGGAAGCGTCAAAAATCATTCCCAAAGAAAGGCTGCTTCTCTCCCACCAGTGCGGCTTCGCTTCGTGCGATGGCGGAAATGAGCTGACAGAGGATGAGCAATGGGCTAAGATAGACCAGGGGCAAAGGCTGGCGCTGGAGTACTGGGGAGAGTAGGGGGTTGCTGCATAGAACCCAAAACCCCAAAACCTCAAACCCTAAAACCCCAAAACCCGAAAGAAAGGGCAGGCGCACGCGCCTGCCCTTTCTTTAATAAAACATGTCATAAAGGTCGGAAAATAAGCTTTAGGATGCCTGATATATGCGGTTTTATTAGGGCAATCAAAGGATTCTGACCGTACTTGCCTTCATGTGACGCTAAAAAAATGCGCGAGCTTTTAGTGCATAACCCAATTAAATTTATGGATCAAAAAAGCTTTGGACATGCGCTTAAAAAGCTTTGTATCGCTCTTCCAATACCCGCTGCGAGGCTATGTAAGAAGGCGAATCCTTTGCGTGGGCTTTGTAAAAGTCGTAATCAAGAACCGCGTAGCAAGGCTCTCCGTTTTTCGTGATAAAGACGGTTCCTCTCTTTTCCGCTATGCGGACGACTTTGGAAAAGTCTTTGCTGGCATCGGAATAGGATACAAATTTGTCAGTCCTGCCATCCATGTAAAAACCTCCTGCGTTTATATTGTTGAGCGCACGTCAATCAAGGCGGCAGCGCTCAGTTCTTTTCACGCTAGATTTGGCTGGTTGCGGCTTTTCTTGAGCCGACAGAGCATTTGTTTATGCAAGGTTTTCTGTCTTGATTTTGGCAACTTATCCCAAGCAGAGAAGCGCCTGCAGAGGCTAGAAAAGGGGCCGATTATTCGGGCCCCCTTAGAGCGTATCCCAATATTAATGCCAGGGCTCGGAAAAGTCTAGCGTTCCAGGATTTTTTCGGTGCCATTGCGGATTTTTGGGATATGCATTTAGAGCATATCCCAAAATTGATTTTATGGCTTGTGAAAGTCACGCGTAGAAGCATCGCGATGACTTTCACTGCGCCACTGGAGGATTTTTGGGATATGCTATTATTGGCGTTTCACTCAAGTGCAAATATGGTAACACAGATGGATTTGCTTGTCAATAGCTAATAAAAAATATTTAAATATTATGCGGTTGATATGGCGTTGCTGTATTGAAAAGCGTACGCGACGCTGATTGTTATGCAGATGTTGAATATGATGGCATATGCGGCTTTGCATATGAAAGTGGGTTCAGGAGGAACGCATGAAAGATTTGGAATTGCCTGTTTATGGGGATTTGATCTCGGCACGAAGAGGGTTTGGCAGCGTATTCCTGAAAGGGGCAAAAAATATTGATTCGGATATGGGCTATGAAAAGTCGGGTTGACAAATTTGCGGCGTTGGATCATAATGAGGGCTGAAGAAGGGCTCGATCAATGGCGAAAAATCAAGGTTTTCATTTGAGCGGGAATTTGATGGCGATCTGGAATTTTTAGTTTGGCTGGGATCAAGCGAGTCGTGGAGGAACATAGGGAAGAACAAATGGAGGAGCATATGGAGAAACTAATGGAGAAACAAATGGAAGATGTCTTTATAACAAAAATTCATATTGGCAAAGTTAGACACCTCGAAAATTTTGATATCACGCTATCTGACACCGAGCGCAAGCACCTTATTATTACCGGGATTAACGGGAGCGGCAAAACCGCTTTGCTGGAGGCGTTGCGAGATTGTGTTTCGTGCCAGCAACGAGATTCTCTTCTCGGATCCCAAGAAGCGCATGACAGCGGGCTTGCATCGATAACCGCCTTGCATCCATTCCCAGCCACTCCGAAGCGCAATGTAAGCATTTCATGCAACAAAGATTTTGAAGCCCACAAACTTATATTCGCATATATGTCAGCTCTTCGCTCAAAGGTGGAAGTGCCTGGGGAAGTTGCGCTGGCTGAGATTGAAGGGCGCACTTTAATAACCCATAACGCTAGCAAGCTCTTCTTGAAACGCATATTGTATCTTTATGTGCAGTACATAAGCTCAAAAGTGGATGGCTCGCCTGAATCCGAAGAGTTAAAGGCTTGGTTTGACAACTTCACGTCCGCTTTGAGATATATTTATGACTCGCCTTTGCTTGAACTAAAACCCGACATGAAACGCTTGTCCTTCAATATAAAAATGCCAGGACGCGAGCTGTTCGCCTTGCACGAAATGTCGGACGGATACGAAGCGTTCCTCAACATATGCATGGAGCTCATTTTGCGGTTTGAAAACCCGGAGAGCTCAGTTGACTATAAGCAATCCGCAATCGTTTTCATTGATGAGGTTGAAACGCACCTGCATGTTTCGCTTCAGAGAAAGGCATTGCCGTTCTTGACCCGCATGTTTCCGAATGTTCAGTTTATTGTAACAACGCACTCTCCTTTTGTCATATCGTCTTTGGAAAATGCGGTCGTTTATGATCTGGAAACGAGGATGATTCTTGAAAACGCATTTGCGTACCCTTGCGACAGCATAGTTGAAGGCTACTTGGACTCAAGCCTATACTCAGAGATTGCTGCGGGGCATTTTGCCAAGTATAAAGAGCTGGCTTTCAAGACGCGAACGATAAAAGAAAGCAGAGAGTTCATGCTGGCTATAATATTTCTCGATAAGCTCGACAAAGAGTCGGAGCTGTACGCTTGTTACCAGGGCAGGAGGCTGAGAGAAGAAAACGTGATTCTGCCGCCAAATCCCGTGATGCTCAAACGTAAGTTAATGAGGAACCGGTAGCGAAGCTTAAGAAGCGATTGGCATAACGAGTAGAATAACTTCATAAAGTCCAAAAAAAGCGCAAGAAAAGGCGACACTCTTAAAAGAGCATCGCCTTCTTATGCATATCCCAAAACGCCGAGAGGCCTGGCTAAAATGGCTTATCAGGCTTGCTGCGAGCGAAAACACGAGTAAAACGATTTAATCGCCTTTGCTTTCGGCCATGAAACGAGAGCCCTTTTCACGCGTTTACAGCTCTTTTCGCGCATTTGCAGCTCTTCTCGCCAAACCAAGTTTTGGTGCGCGCTTTATCAGTGATTCTGAGAAGCGCCTGAGTTGCGGGTGACGCGGGCGTTTATGCCCATTTCCCGCATGTGCCTGTAAACCGCCTTGTGGTTTACGTGCAGGCCTTCTTCTTTGTTGAGGGACGCGGTGATCCTCCTGCAGCCGAACTCGGGGTGCTCGGCGTGGATCTTCTCTATCAGCGACTTTATGAGAAGCTCTTTCTCGGAGGGGGGCACCGGCTTGTAGTACAAGCTGGTCCTGTTTATCCCTAGGAGCTCTGTCTGGGCTGTTATGGAAAGCTCGCGGGCTTCCATGTCCACCATTGAGCGGCGCTCGGCAACGCTGAACTCGCTCTTCAGCTTTCCCTTGACCCATTCCAGCTCTGCGGCAAGCTTGTCTTTTTGCGCTTGCAGCTCCTGAACTGTCTTATCCCGCTCCTTCTGCTCCGCGATCTCCGTCTCTGCATCAGTCTCGAATATGAGACAAGCGCGGTTGACAAAATCCCTTTTCCATTTGGAAACCTGGTTCGGGTGCAACCCGCGCTCAGCCGCTATCGCTGCTATCGTCCGCTTTCCGCGCAGGGCTTCTAGGGCGCATTGCGCCTTTTCCGCTGGCGTGTGCGACTTTCGCATTTCAATCACCCCTTGAATTGTACTTTACCGATCAGCATTGCCTGCGCCCTCTTGGGCGTCAGTACACTGGCGATCACCCGCCAGCTTTGGTTGCTCAGCAAACGTTGCCGTTGGCATCCAAGCAATTCTCGCTTAGAGCATATCCCAAAATTAAAATTATGGCTTGTGAAAGTCACGCGTTAAAGCCGCCTTTTTTGGAATTTTGGGATATGCTCTTTTTCGGCATTTTAGGACATCCGCATTATTGGGGCAGACGGAAAGCCTGCCTTCCGTTTATCCTCTGTTTACATTTCCGGCCTACAATGGCAAGGCATAAGAGAGGTGAGACCGTTGAGCAAAATTATGATTGTTGATGACGATGAGTATATCCGCGAGCTGGTGGCGGCTTTTCTCAAAGGAGCGGGATTTTCTGTTTGCGAGGCGGCCAATGGCCGGCTTGCGCTTTCAAGGCTGGACAAGGAGAAGCCTGACTTGTGCGTGGTACTCATCATGATGCCGCAGATGGTCGGGTTTGAGCTCTGCAAGTACATCCGGCAATACCACGAGAGCCTTCCGGTCTTGATCCTGACAGCCAAGGCGGATGCAAGCCAGAAAGTGAAAGGCTTCACTCTGGGGGCAGATGATTACCTGACCAAGCCGTTTGATCCGCAAGAGCTCGTTTTGCGGGTGAAAGCCATTCTCAGGCGTTGCGGATCATCTTCAACCATCCAAGCTGGAGCGCTTTCAATCGACCTGGACAGCAGGTCGATAGAATTCAAGGGAGAAAAAAGCGACATCCCCCTAAAGGAGTTCGAGCTCTTGTCAAAGCTGGCCAGCCAGCCTGGGAAGACATTCACCAGGAGCAGCCTAATCGAGGACATCTGGGGCTACGACTTTGAAGGAAACGAAAGAACTCTGGATGTGCACATAAACCGCTTGAGAGAGCGCTTCCAGGAGCATGGTTTCAAGATAACCACAATAAGAGGCTTGGGTTACCGCTTGGAGGAGCTGAAATGAAAAGGCGGGAAAGAGGAAAGCGTTTCAAGCCGCTATTGGCTCTGCTGTACATCCCTCTGCTTGCCGTCTTGTTCTCCTCGGGGTACGCTGTTACCAATCCGATACTTAAGCTGGTGGGATGGGATAGGCTTCCTGCCGTGCCCCATATTGCGTCTGGCTTTGCGGGCATAGCGATATTGGTGGTTGCCATGGCCTTTGCTCGCCTTCTCTACGAGCTGGTTTCAAGGAGAAACCCAGATAAGGCGATAAAGATGATAGACCACACAGGAATGTTAAAAACTGCTATGGATGCGATGAATCAGATAGCGCATGGGGATTTCAACGTATTCGTCCCTGTTGACAAAGGCAATCCGCATAGCGCTCTTGCGGAAAGCGTCAACAAAATGGCGAAGGAGCTATCGTCCATGGAGCAGCTAAGGCAGGACTTCATCTCCAATGTCTCTCACGAAATACAGTCGCCGCTTACATCTATTGGCGGCTTCGCCGCCTTGCTCAGAGATGGGGGCTTGCCCGAAGAGCTTAGGCGGCATTACATTGACATTATTGAGACAGAGAGCAAAAGGCTCTCGAAGATGAGCGAAAATCTCTTGAAGCTTTCAGCGCTTGAAGCTGCCCCGTTGTCCATGAAAGAGCAAAGGCTTGACAAGCAGCTAGAAAGCGCCATTCTTGCGCTTGAGCCTCAATGGGCGGCCAAAGGCCTCAAATTCGAATGCAAGTGCAAAAAGGTCTGCGCATGCGTGGACGGCGAGCTTGTAACCCAAGCTTGGATCAACCTGATTCACAATTGCGTCAAGTTCACCCCAAAGGGTGGCCGGGTCAAGATTTGCCTTGACGAAGACGCAGATTTTGCTGTTGTGTCCATATCAGACACAGGGATAGGCATTTCTCAGGCAGATCAGATCCACGTGTTCGAACGGTTCTACAAAGCGGACAAGTCAAGGGACAGAACCCTTGGCGGAAACGGGCTTGGCTTGTCACTTGTCAAAAAGATAGTGGAGCTTCACGGGGGATCCATAAAGCTCGAGAGCGAGGTCGGCAAAGGCACAACCTTTGAGGTCAGGCTGCCTATAAAATAAAGGCGGGTGCCAAGGCTTCTTGCTTGCATGAAACTTTGGGGGGCGGGTCCCAAAGCTCCATGCTTGCATGAAGCTTTGGGCTTGGATTTCGTAAAAGCAAGCATTGTTTACGGATGGTGGCAGCAGCGAATATCGGCACTGTGCCCCAATTCTCGACAAACAGGTTTTTGCCGGATTTGCCGTGTTTCAAAAACAAAGAAACCCTAAAACATGCCGCTTGTCAGTATAGCTGCAGCCTTCAAACAACTGCCAGGAATATATGCCAGCGCCTTTCGGTAGCGCAGCCAGCGAAATTCGAAAAGAGAGACTTGCAGAGTCAAAACCTGCACTCTAAGAGCATATCCCCAAATTATATCCGAGGCGCCGGAAAAATCCGGGTGTTTGCTCGCAGAAGCCCGAGCAAACTAGTTGAAGCATTCGCCAGGATTTTTCCGGCGCCATTTCGGAATTTTGGGATATGCACTA
>JAISWZ010000440.1 GCA_031270945.1 Clostridiales bacterium
CATATCCCAAAATTATATCCGAGGCACCGGAAAAATCCGGGTGTTTGCTCGCAGAAGCCCGAGCAAACTAGTTGAAGCATTCGCCAGGATTTTTCCGGTGCCATTTCGGAATTTTGGGATATGCACTTAATTACTTTAATTGAACTGGCAAGCGCTTGCTGTTCAAGCGCTTGCCGGGTTGGCCAGATATGCTAACTGTCGCAGGATTTCTAGCGGGCCTGACTGTCTTTACGCGGCCACCTAGAAAATCCCTATTTGATCGCCATTTAGCAAATATCGCTTGCCCTGGCTTACATTTAAGTACATATGCTTAAATTCAAAGATTTCTACATATGCTCACTCTTGAGACAAGCCAAGAGCTTAAATTTCCGACTATAGAAAGGCAGGTTCATTTTGTCTGCTATTGGCATGGCCCTAGGAACAACAAATTGCCTGGCTGCGCTGTGCGCTGGGGGTAAATGCGCAACTTTGCCCAATTCGTTCGGGCTGAAGCCAACCCCGGCGGCAGTGTGTCTCATGGATGGCAAAGCGGCGGTAGGAGAGATCGCAAAGAACAGGCTTCTGACTCATCCAGAAACCTCCTTTGAAGGATTCAAGCGCCGCTTGGGGCACAACAATGAAAATTTTGGGCCAATCGACCAGGCGTCTTTGGTTTTTCGAAAACTCAAGAGCGATCTGAAACTCTTGGGGGTAGAAGCTTTGGACGTCGTCACTCCAGTCTCATGCGCGTTTGGCTATAGCCAAGTGGATGCCATGAGCGAATCCATGAGGGGGGCTGGGCTTAGACCCAGATTTGTCACTGACTCAGAAGCAAGCGCCTTGGCTTACAGCTATGCTGGCTTCAAGGACTGCTTGGCGCTGTTTATTGATCTAGGGGGCGGAACCCTGGATGCTGCTTTAGTCTCATATGAGGGCGCAAGGCCCAGGATAATATCATGCGCTGGATCAATGGAGGTTGGGGGAGACGACTTCACTGATTCATTGGCTCAGCGCTTCCTAAAGGAGCTGAGAATCAACAGTTCTTCTCTTGACATATATGAGCGGGCTGAGCTCAAGAAGTCAGCCGAGGCGGCGAAGCTTCAGCTAAGCCGGGATCCTGTCGTTAAGCTGGAGGGGATCTTCATGGGCAAGAGCCGGGAGCTGATAATAAGCGCAGATGACTTTATTACGATATCAAAGGAGCACCTTTTCAAAGTTTCAAAGGTTCTTCAGCAGGTGTTCAGGGATGCCTCAACCAGGCCCTCCCGAGTGGACAGGTGCGTCCTGTCCGGAGGCGCGGCAAAGATGCCAGCCATAAGCTCAGGCTTGTCCAGAATGACAGGAGGGTTTCCCATCAGATCCCTGCCGCCTGAAGAAGTGTCATGCATTGGCGCCAGCATAGCCGCCGCGTTGGGAGATCAAGGCCCATTTCTATTGCGGGCAACCAACAACACCTCTTTAGGCGCTCTCTCTTATATAGAGCTGGTAACCGGGGCAGAGGAGCGAAACCTCAGGCTTCTAGCCTGGGGAGAGAGGCTTCGCCAGGAGTCGCTAGGCTCTTTGCGACTGCAGTTGACCCAGCGCTTGTCGGTTTTTGCCGGGGCGCTCGGAGGTCGAAATCCCAAGATTTTAGAGGAAGCAGCCGCAAGCTTGGAGTCGTTTTTGAAAAAAATGGACAAGGATCGCAAAAATCCGTAAAAACAAAGCTTGACTTTCAAAAAAACCTGTTTTATAATCTATTTAACGGCATGTCCGGGAGCGTATGCTCCCGGCGCCGGGCAAGCCCGAATGGTGTAATGGTAGACACAAAGGACTTAAAATCCTTCGGCTTTGGCCGTACCGGTTCGAGTCCGGTTTCGGGCATGGAAAGGCCCGCGCTTTTAGCGCGGGCCTTTGTTTTGGTTTTTATTTTTTTTGTTTTTTTATTTTATTTTTTTTATTTTTTTATTTTTATTTTTTTATTTTCTCCTCTTCCCCTACTTGTCCTTTTCCTTCTTTCCCTTTTTCTTCTTCCTCGTATCCGCGATCAGCTCATACAGCTTCTCCATCGCCTCATAGAGGCCTCCGGTCTCGTCAATGAGCTTCTCCTTCACCGCTTGATCCCCAATCAACAGAGTCCCAACATCAAGAACCATTTTGCTTGTGTCAAGCATCAGCTCTTTCAGCCTTTCCCTGGGAATCTCCGAATTCATCAGTATAAAGTCCGATATGCGCTCCTGCATCTTCTCAAAATAGTCATATGTTTGGGGGGCGCCAACGATGGTTCCGTTAAGCCTCACCGGATGTATTGTCATTGTGGCTGAGGGAGCTATGAAAGAGTAGTCGGCCGCCACCGCCAAGGGAACCCCTATGGAATGGCCTCCGCCTACCACCAGGGAAACGGTCGGCTTGCCGAAATGGGAAATGAGCTCCGCTATCGCCAGCCCCGCCTCCACGTCTCCGCCTACTGTATTTAGCAGGACTAGCATCCCATCTACGTTCGGGTTCTCTGCGGCCGCAAAAAGCTGGGGTATCACGTGCTCATACTTTGTAGTCTTATTCTGGGGCGGAAGCGCCACGTGCCCTTCCACCTGCCCGATTATGCTCAAGAACTGGATGCTGCCGCGAGGGTTTGAAATCGGTTGGAGAGAAGGCACCCCCAGCTCTTTTATGGCCTGTATGGATGTTACGTTTTCTTGTTCCTTCTTGTCTGGGCTCTTGCTTTCATCCGATTCCAGTGCAATCATGGCTATGGCTCCTGACTTGCCGCTTGCGCGGGGTATGGCTTATTATTTGAAGCCATGCGCCTGTTTATGCAAGCGGGAGATCTGGGGGGCAAGAAGGGCCGGGGTTGGGCAGTCTGGCCAAATCACAGCCCATTAACTTTAAAATTTCAAGCAATCCCAAATATATTTAACAGCAAGAACTCCATCAACCCCCTAAAACCAAGGCTTTGACTAAATACTGAGCAACGGACAAACCTTATGTTTAAGCCATTTGCGTCATTTGTCCGGTGTTTGTTACGGCAGAATCCAAATTAAGAGCATATCCCAAAATTATATCCGAGGCACCGGAAAAATCCGGCGTTGAAGCGTTCGCCAGGATTTTTCCGGCGCCATTTCGGAATTTTGGGATATGCTCTAAAACATATTGGGAAATCCGTAGGCGTTAAACAACATGACTTTGTTAGTTAAAGTGAAGGCAAACCAAGGCAAATCAAGGAAAACGCGCCATGTTTCTGGTCTTTAAACGTTTCGGTTCCGCCAATCTTCTTCTCCAGACGCGCTTAAAAGACAGAACCAATACAATTATATCCATTTTTATCTAAAATACTCACTCTTTTACCTGCGCTTACTTATTGCATATTCTTATAATCATTGATATAATCAGGTTTGGGCTATGGCTCTGCAGGTTTTTGGAGCGCGGCTAGGCTTGCATAGGGCGGATCCCGTGAAGCCCTAATAGGAAAGGCTTTAAGTATAGGATCTAAATCGTCACAAAACAGTAAAGGCCATAAATAAAGGATCTAAATCGTATCAAAACAGGAAATTCCGTAAACATAGGATCTAACTCGCAACTAAAAGGAAAGGCCTAAAACATAGGATCCAACTCGTCACAAAACAGGAAATACCGTAAACATAGGATCTTAATCGCAACTAAAAGGAACTGCAAAACTCGCAGTTAAAAGAGCAAAAAAATAAGAACAATCAAATGGAGGATTCAAAATGCCGCTTGATCACCTGGGCAAGCTCTCAATTGATGAGCAGTTGCGCCTTCTTCAGGAATGCGAGAAGAAAGGCGTTCACCTCTCCGACATGCTCAACAGCAGACAGCTGACATACGACAACTTGCGGTATGTGGAGACAAGGGAAGATCAAGAGGCGCCAATCGCCAGGACAATAGAGGAAGTTGAGGCTATGCCTGCCTGCGTTCCGGCGGTCAGCTTCTTTTCTGGCTGCGGAGGCCTTGACATCGGCTTTGGGTTGGCGGGATTCTTGAACATAGCCGCCATTGAGCTAAACCCAATCTTTTGCGACACGCTCAGGCTAAACGATCCCAAGAAGACAGTGATAGGCCCGCCCGGGTATTCCGGGGACATTTCAAACAGGGATGAGCTTCATGGGATCCTGACCAAGCTTTTGGGACGAGGCAAGTTTGGCGGCGTCTTTCACGGCGGCCCTCCGTGCCAGCCATTTAGCGTCGCCTCAAACCAAAGGTTCAGCAAAGACGGGGACAAGTTCAAGCGCACTGGATTTGATGACGCCCAGAAGGGCGGATTGCTGTTCGACTTCATCTGGTTTGTCAAGGAATTTCAACCCTTGGCCTTTCTTATAGAAAATGTCGCAGGCATCGAGCAGATGGATGACAAGGGAGCTGTCAAATCAGCCCTTGGCGACTTGGCTAGCGCTGGATACACCATAAGCCCTCCGGTTTTGGCAAACTCCGCTTTTTATGGTGTGCCTCAGAAAAGGGTGCGGTGGCTGACGCTTGGAACCAGGTTGAGCAAGGGAATTGAGCTTCCAGTGCCAAACGCTTTCCCTTATCCATGCCAGAGCGTCTTCAAGAGGCCTCTGGGCAAAGCGCCAAACCATGAAACCAGGGCTCATTCAGCTGAGTCTGTCTCTCGCTACATGGCGCTGCCATTTGGCGGGCGAGACAAGCTTGGCAGGGTTGACAGGCTAGACCCCCTGCTTCCTTCCAAGACCGTTATAGCGGGAGGCACCCAGGGAGGCGGGCGTTCGCACCTGCACCCCAATTCTCCCAGAACGCTGTCCGCCAGGGAATGCGCAAGGCTTCAAACCTTCCCTGACTCATATGTTTTCATGGGATCTACCGCAAGGCAGTTCACCCAAGTAGGCAACGCCGTCCCGCCCCTGATGGGGTACCAGTTCGCTCTGTCCTTAAAAGCTGGCTTGTCGCGCTGACGCGGCAAGCTGGAGGGATGGAGCGGACTTTTTTTGAAACCGCGTTGAGGAATGCCCTCCCCTGCTCTCTGTCAAAGACTTGCATCATTGTCGTAAAAACGTTTTTATGATCTTTTGCGGCGATTTGCGGCCATTCCGCCTTTTCTCTTCAAAACCCTCTGTCAAAAACTTGCTTCATTGTCGTAAAAACGTTTTCACGATCCAATGCAGCCCCTTTCAGCCCCAAGCGGCCCTTTCAGCCCGTAGCGCCTTAAAAAATCAAAAACCACCCCAAAAATCAATTGCTTGCCTAAGCTCCCGGTTTCCCTTATAATCTTTACAGCGTGTAAAAACGCGTTGCGCCACTTGCCGGCAGCGCCAACGCTGCCGGAGTCAAATCATATCCCTAAATCAAAAATTTGGGATATGCGAGAATTAAGCTAGGAGGCTAGCATGGGCAAAGTAAACGTAACTGAAGTCGTGAGCCCTGTTTGGGGCAAATGCGCAAAGATTGAAAACGAGCAGATTGAGCTTCTTGTAACACTGGAATTCGGCCCAAGGGTCATCCACGCGTCCAGGATCGGAAAAGAAAACATGATGTTTGAGGATCTGGACAGAACGCCGCTTGGTGAAAAGCAGGACGTTTTCAGCGAGACCCTCAAGCTCTGTGGCGGCCACAGGCTCTGGATCTCTCCGGAAATCCTGCCCAGGTGCTACTACCCGGACAGCAAGCCTGTCGAGTTTGAGCCCACGGAAAACGGAGGGATTTTCACTGCGCCTGTGGAAGACTACAACTTCATCCAAAAGAGCATCCAGATCACGCTCATGGAAGACGAGCCAAGCGTGTCAATCGCGCACACTGTGAAAAACTGTGGCGCTTGGGACATTTATTTCGCCCATTGGTGCATAACGATGCTCGCGCCTGGAGGCAAGGAGGTTATTCCTGTCCCCGTGGAAAAGACAGGCCTTCTGCCAAACAGGGTGCTGACCCTTTGGGACTACTCTGACATTGGCGATCCCAGGGTTCACTGGGGCAACAGGTACATCACCCTCAAGCAGGACAGCTCCATGGAAAACGCCTTCAAAGTCGGAATCAACAGCGAGGCTGGCTGGGCTGCCTACTTCAACAGGGGACAAGTGTTCATCAAGACCTTTGACACCGTGCCGGGCGGAGCGTACCCTGACGGCGGGTGCTCTTTCGAAACCTACACCAACGGCAAAATGCTGGAGTGCGAGACGCTTGGCGAGTTTGTCGATTTGGAACCTGGCGATGAAGCCACACTGTACGAGCATTGGGATCTATACGCAACAGACATTGTTCCCTCTGACGATCCGGATGAGCTGGACAAGCTGATGGAAGACTTTGATTAAGACGATTTAGATGTAATAAAAGACTTTGATTAGGACGATGTAATGGTAAGAGCCGCTGATGCGGCCGACTTGACAACGCCTGATTCAGTGCTATAATGATTTTAAGATTTTTCAAGATCTGCGTTTGCTGAGGCTTGTTTTAAAAGCTCAGCATGCACGAAGAAGAGTAGCCGTTTTTGGATGTTTAAATACATCCATGAGCTTTCAGAGAGCGGGGGCATGGTGTGATCCCGCAGCTCGCGCGGCGAAGGGCGCTTCGGAGCAGTTAAGTGCGTATCCCTTGGGATGCGCTAGAGAGGGCGCTTTTGCGCCAATTAGGGTGGAACCGCGGAAGGAATAGCCTTTCGTCCCTTGAGCTTGGGCTTGCGCCATGCTTGGGGCGCGAAGGGCTTTTTGTTTGCCCTTAAAAGAACTAAGCGAGATTTGATTTGAAAGTTTGAACACTCATCATAGGAGGCGACTAAATGAAAGCGGCAATGGAAGACGTAACAGCATTGGCAAAGAGCAGGGGCTTTGTGTTCCCCGGATCCGAGATATACGGAGGGCTTGCCAATACATGGGATTACGGCCCGCTGGGCGTCGAGCTGAAAAATAACGTAAAAAGGGCCTGGTGGAAAAAGTTTATCCAGGAAAACCCCTATAACGTAGGGCTTGACAGCTCCATACTCATGAACTCCACAGTCTGGGAGGCGTCCGGCCACGTGGGCGGCTTTTCTGATCCGTTGATGGACTGCAGGAGCTGCAAGGAAAGGTTCAGGGCTGACAAGCTGATCGAGGATCACCTGAAAGCTGAGGGGTCAACCGCGACGCCGGATGGCTGGAGCAAAGACCAGATGGAGGAGTACATCCAAACACGCCAGGTCAAGTGCCCCAGCTGCGGCAAAAGCGACTTCACGCCTATCAGGCAGTTCAACCTGATGTTCAAGACAACCCAAGGGGTGACGGAAGACAGCAAAAACATCGTCTACCTGCGCCCGGAAACAGCTCAGGGCATATTTGTCAACTTCAAGAACGTGGAGCGCGCTTCCAGGAAGAAGCTCCCCTTCGGAATTGGGCAAATAGGAAAGTCCTTCAGAAATGAGATAACCCCAGGCAACTTCACCTTCAGAACAAGGGAGTTCGAGCAGATGGAGCTGGAGTTCTTCTGCAAGCCAGGGGATGACCCGCAGTGGTTCGCCTATTGGAAAAAGTTCTGCGTAGACTGGCTCAAGAGCCTGGGAATGAACGATCAGACCATCAGGGTCAGGGATCACTCGCTTGAAGAGCTGTCCCATTACTCCAATGGCACAACAGACATTGAGTTCTTGTTCCCATTTGGCTGGGGTGAACTCTGGGGCATAGCTTCACGCACCGACTATGACCTGACCCAGCACACGGAGTTCTCAAAAGTTGACCTCTCCTACTTCGACCAAGACGAGGGCAAGAAGTTTTTGCCTTACTGCATAGAGCCTTCTCTTGGCGCGGATCGCGCAGTGCTCGCGTTCCTTTGCCAGGCCTACGACGAAGAGATCTTGACCGACGACAAAGGCAAAGAGGACAAGCGCGTAGTGCTGAGATTCCACCCCCAGCTGGCGCCCGTTAAAGCCGCAATCCTTCCGCTGTCCAAGAAGCTGGCCCCCGGGGCGCTTGACCTTTACTCCAAGCTTTCAAAGAAGTTCAACTGCGAATACGACGAGTCTGGCTCAATCGGAAAGAGGTACCGCAGGCAGGACGAGATCGGAACCCCGTTTTGCGTCACAGTGGACTTCCAAACCGAGGAGTTGAAGAGCGTTACCGTAAGGCACAGGGACTCCATGCAACAGGATCGGATCCCCCTGGAAGAGATCAGCGACTGGATCGCTGAGAGGATTGAGTTTTAGGTTTGGCGTTTTGAAAGGCTGTAGGCAGGGATGCCTATGGCCTTTTTTGATCTTTGGGAAGTTGCATTTAGGAGCGGGATATAGGCTAGGCTAGCGATTGGATCGGATCAGGAGACGGATATGCTCCGGCATCGAAGTGCCTTTGCGTTTATTTCTGAAAGCTGAACAAAATATGTATTTGTGCTGCTTGATGAGCAAATCAGTAAAGTTAATTACATGCCAATACCTCTGACCCATCTCGCTCAACCCCCTTTCCCCCATTTTGCGACTGTCGCCCCTTGGGCGCAACGTCAGCGCCGGCCGAGCAGCCGGCGCTGGGGCGCTCCCAGCCCCCCCAGCACCTAAAAACTAGCCACCGATTGTCTTAAATTAGAAAATCTTGTCACCTCTTACCTAGTAATTTATCCCAATTACCCATGCATCTTTTCCCAAATCTAACTCTACTCCTACCTTATGCCCGATATTTCGCGCTTTTCTCGCAACGCTCGCGCCATTCCCCGCAGCCCCCTGTTTTGCATAGTCCGCGAAATCTGTTGAAATTTGTTCCTGCGTGTAGTATCATTTAGTTGTCACTAGCGCGCATGCGCCAATGATAAAACTAGGCAAGGGG
>JAISWZ010000453.1 GCA_031270945.1 Clostridiales bacterium
GACACGACATCTGTCATGGATACGTCAGAGCTTTCCGCCAACGCTTCGGGGCTTTACAAGAACCTCGTGCAGTACGCCACCACTGTAGTGGCCACTTTGCCTATTTTATGCATTTACCCGTTTGTGCAAAAGTACTTTGTGACAGGCGTGATGATTGGCTCGATCAAAGGATAAGATATGATTTTTTCTTGTCGTTTGCGAGGGCCCGACTGGCTTTGGGCAGCGCAAGAAAACCAGTGTTTGAACGATCATCAGCGCAAAATCCAAAGCAAACTTTATTTTAGGAGGAACCACATGAACATAACTCTCGATCTTAACGCCAAGACAACCCACTTTCCTCATTACTGGGAGCATTGCGTGGGAAGCTGCCATGCCGCAACCGGGCTTCGCGCCGATTGGCAAGCCCAGCTCATTAAAGCCAAGCGTGACCTTGGATTCAGGTACATACGCTTCCATGGGCTTTTCGACGATGACATGAGCGCCTGCTTCAAGCCTATGTTCTTTGGGACGGAAGTGACCTACTCATTCCACAACATTGACTTGCTTTTCGACTTTCTCTTGAGCATAGGGATCAAGCCGTTTGTCGAACTGGGCTTTATGCCTACAGCGCTTGCCTCTGGCCCTGACACTTGCTTCCATTACAAGGCCAATGTCACTCCCCCTGCTGACTACAAAGCGTGGGAAGCTCTGATATCAACCTTTGCCGCGCACCTTTCTGAAAGATATGGCCTGGATGAAATCAGGTCTTGGTTTTTTGAGGTCTGGAACGAGCCTAACCTGAACTACTTCTGGAGGGGCGACAAGCAGGAATACATGAAGCTGTACAGAAGCAGCGCCCTGGCGCTGAAGTCCGTGGATCCAGAGCTTCGCGTTGGCGGCCCCGCCACTTCTGTCAACTCATGGATTCCTGACATCATTGACTTTTGCAAGAGCACAGAAACTCCGCTCGACTTTATTTCAACCCATCACTATCCCTCTGATGACCCTCTGTGGGCTGAGGGCGGCATGAACTTTGACCCTGAGGAACTCAAGAACGTTGATCCAGAAAAGCTTAAAGAAGCATTTGCCCAGATGCACGACAGGAAGTATGATCGCGGGGTTCTGACTGAAATGGCCAAAAAGGCCAAAGAGCAAGCTTCAGGCTATCCATTGCACTACACCGAGTGGAATTCCGCTGTCAAGCACGACGAGCCTTACGCCGCTGCGTTCACAGCCAAGACACTTGTTGACAACCAAGGCTTGGTTGACGGGTACTCGTATTGGACCTTTTCTGACATCTTTGAGGAAATGGCGCAAAACTCCCTTCCTTTTCACGATGGATTCGGAATGATGACCATCCACGGAGTCCCGAAGCCAGTGTATCGGCTTTTTGAGCTGTTCCACTCCCTGGGTGACAAGCGTCTGCCTATCAAGGCGGATCCGCATCCTACTGTTGAAGCGCTAGCTGTTAAAAAGGGCGGCAGCGCAACCCTGATCCTGTACAACCAGAACACGCCAAGCGGAGAGATAGCTGAAGAAAAGGTTTATGTTTCTCTAGAGAACTCAAAGAGCAAAAAGGCAACTGTCTTGCGGATTGATGATGATCACTCCAACGCGCACAAGTGCTGGCTTGACATGGGCAGCCCCATCTACCCCTCAAGCGAGCAGATTGATCGCCTGTTCGCAGCTTCGGAGGTTTTAAGAGAGACAGTGGACATAGAAGGCAATGGCTTCAGCCTTGTGCTTCCGCCACATGGCGTCGCGGCTGTTTTGATCTGACTTTATATTTTAGAGAGCGAAAGCAATCGCAAAATTTCGCGAGCGAATTGCAAAAAAAATATAAAAAAGCCGCAGACAACGCGTCTGCGGCTTTTTATGCCCTCGCCAAGAAAACCATATCCCAAATTTTACAGTTGCTTGCCCGCGATTCGCGCCACCCACAAACACGCTGACTGTGCAGCCTACAAACAAGGGGAAGTAGGGAGCGCTCGTGATGAGCTCAGCACTATTGCGGCGGAAATTATGATCTTTGAAAAAGTTGGCGGCTTCACGTATCGTTCTCCTATAAGAGCCTGTTTAAAATCTCTAATCTTGAGAACGAAAGAGCAGATTGCAACGAACAGTTCGTATTTTTGCGGAATTTTTGGCCTTTGCATTAATGCTTAATGATGTATAGTGTATAGTTTGCAAACCCGCTTTAATCCGTTGTTATTTAGGCTGTTCAAAGCTACGAACAGCTACTAAAAATCAAGGCAGACAGGTCGTGCTGTCTCGCCTTGATTTAAGTATGTTTGTCATAAATCAATCCTTTGTATTGAAACAATATTTTATAGTTACTATCTGAAATATTAGCCGTTAAGTGATTTTTTGTAAATATATATTGAATAATTAATGTAATATACATTTATTCTATGCAATTTTTAACCGTGTTATCAAAATAAAAATGAACTTAGTATCTTCTAAGTAATACACTTATAAAAGATAGTATAACTATCTGCGGAGTTGTATGAATATTTCGTTCGGTATTTTTCCAAATCTCACGCGCACTCTATAACCATCCAAATCTTCTTTCGACAACCCAGCGTTTAGGTACCACGACGAACCTGTGCATCTCAGGTCTCTTTACGACTTCGACTTCAGCGTTTATAAGAATGTTGCGGCAAATTCCGCCACCTGAGCCTTCTCTTAAAATATAAAGCGAGGCGCAAAAAAGATTATACAGCTCATACTTTCGAGGTCGCGTTTGTTTCGTAGCCGATTCAAGAAAGCTCATTATTAGTTCGAATTGATCTGGCGTAACATCGCTACGATAGGGAGAATGCACGTGTTCACCTCAGCCCTCTACAGCTAAAATTTGAGCTCACCACAACACATTATACCACACAAAGTTTTTTTCTGTCTAGAAAATTTTAAGAGTTTTTTTATGTAATATCCTGTATAATTGAGAAATTTATCACTGAGTGTCCAAGTTTTTTTGGGGTGTTCGCGGCATTTTGATAAACTATTCTCTCTTTAAAAGATTTTAAACAGGCTCTAAGAGAAAGCGGTCTCCCGCTTTCTCCCAAAATCCTAAAAAATCTTGTTATAAAGCCTCCAAACAGCTATAGCCGCATTGCCTCGCGTCATTTCTTCCTCGCTTCCAAACTTCCCGCCCGTGTGAGTGGTAACAAGCCCTGCGTAAGCCGCCAGAGCCACATCGCTCTTTGCCCAGTCAGGAATGCTTGTCGCGTCGTTAAACCCTTTAAGTGACGCGTTTATGTACTTAGGCGTAGCATATTTCATCTCATTTCGAAGAATCCTTGCGCTTACGGAGTAGCTTTGTGATTTCGGCAGGTTCACGCCGCCCCTGAAAGTATTGTCCTCGTACCCTGTTATCAGGCCTTGCTCTTATAGCAGGTAGGACACCTAGCTTTGCGAATAACGCATCAAACTGAGGATAATCAAAAATTTGGCATCCGGTTATGACGTTGCGCTGTAGACGAGACACCTAATAAGGCCGTCTGGAAATCATATGAATCAATTTTATTTATACTTGTCGCAAGCTTGCTTTCCGTAATATAACGCTTCAAAGAATTTGGCACTGCAAGCAACGCCTGTCGGCGATTTAGGATCTGGAATCCAATATCCGCAGCTATCGCAAGTCCTTTTTAGCATTTTTATTTTTTTACGCGCTTTCTCTAGCGCTTCTTCCTTAAAGCGTTTTGCATGGTCAATTGCAGACCTTAACTGAGAGACATCACTTACCTTAGCTTCTTTAAAAGCTTTAAGCAGGTAATCCTCTTTGGCCTCCTTGACAAGCAGAAATTCTGATGGAACATCTTTTATTGACAATACATCGTTCAATAATTTTGTCATATTGACATCGTCATCGTTTATGCCTGAGTTGTTTGCCTTCAATTTATCAAGCTCGATTGACAGCCTGAGGTAATCAGGGCACTTCTTGTTATGGCAGTACCAAACTTCATAAAATGCAATTGTATATTCCCGCTTGAACTTTTCCGCTTCCGCATTTGAATTTTTGATAAAAGCATCTGCCAGATTCTTGTTAATGTGCTTTCTTTTGCCGAAGACGCTAATAGCTCCAAACTGCTTTATGAATTCAATAATGTCATTCTTTTCAAAAGGTATGAGAGAATTGGACTGAGTAAAACTTTGGCCGTTATAAAAGCAAACATGAATGGCCCAATGGCTGTAATCCTGGCCATCGCCAGATCCAAACGCGTTGTTGAAAGCCTTGCAAGCTTCTGTTCTTGCTATCATGTCGGCGTCTTTGGGCAGTTTATACAATTTGCCGTAATCAGTTTTCATGATAACAAAGAGGGCGTCACATAGTTCATCAAGCAAATTAATATCGGCGTAAGAGCGACAGTCAGCCATGACCCAAAGGGCTTTGAGCTTTTCCATATTATCGCCGAGATGCTTTAAATTCTTGTGCTGCTCAGCTGCCCTATCAATAAACTGCCAGTAAAAGGAGCCTTTGCCTTCCTGTGAACTTGCTATTACTTGCGGAGACGCGTTCATTAAGGAAGCTGCTCCACTTTCAATCTTATCAGGATTTACTTTGCCGGTTTTAAGCGTATTGCGGTATATATTTGACACACTAATGACGTACCCCATTTTTAGCTGCATGTAGTTGTCAATGTAATCCTTTTTAAGGCGTTCTCTTTCTGCTTCGTCACCTATCGTTTTCAGGATTTCATAAACTTGAGCCTTTTCTTCTTTTTCATCGCTTTTTGCCTTTGTTAAAGAATTAACGTAATATTTCTCCAAATACTCGGCTTCGGCTTCCCCAAGCTGTCTTAAGTCGGCCATATATTGCTCACTCTTTGCTACTGTTGCCTCGATAGGGGCAACTGGCTTCCCAGTTTGCTTTGCGTCTGCAGCCTCATATTTCTCATCCATCGCTTGTTGGTTGTCACGGATGTCTTGGGAGATTTCAGGGTTGTCTGCAAGCCGTTGGCATAGCGCCTGCGCGACCATTCCCTCCTCGCCATCTGAAGCATCAAGAAACTTTTTGTGCCACTTTAGTGCATCGTGATTTTCGTCTTTATCAGAAAGCAAATCCACCAAGCCTGAATAGCTGAAATAGCTGGTGCCTGATTCGGCATCTTCAAGAAGCATTGCAGCCACAGTCCAGTTTAGCTCATCCGCAGAGGCCTCATAATAGAGGTAGTAGAGCAAAGAGACCAACAAGCAGCGTTCTGCTCTTGTCTGCGCCTGTGCCATGTTTTTGCCTTTTGTCTTGCTCAGCACCAAGTCTGCAAACGGCTCGACATTTTTATCCGATGTCAAATTTTCATGCAACTCCAAGCTTCCTGACAAATTCGTCGCTGTTGCTGGAGCCTTTTCTTTCATTTTCTTCTTATCCATCGCTTGTTGATTTTCTCGGATGTTCTGGATTATATGGGCGTCCCCCTTAAGTGCATATCCCAAAATTCCGACATGGCACCGGAAAAATCCTGGCGAATGCTTCAACTAGTTTGCTCGGGCTTCTGCGAGCAAACACCCGGATTTTTCCGGTGCTTCGAAATTAATTTTGGGATATGCTCTAAGTCTGAGTAGGCAAGAGCATTGGACTCAACTGTAGCGTCTTCAAACAGCATTGCAACTGTTGCCCAATTCTGCTCATCCTCTGGAGCTTGCGCTTTAGTGAATCCGAAGCTTTCTGTGCTGTTAAGCATTTTGTCAGCGAATTTTTCCACATCTCTGTCAGTCCAAATACCTCAAGAGCAGATGTGGCGGAAATCTTTAAAAAAGCTCCTCTAAAGCCAATTATAACAATGTCTATAATTTTAATATGATTATTGTAATATAGTATTTTATACAACAAATTTCGTAATAAGATAATGAGTCCGCCGCAAAAACAACGCAAGGAAATCAGTGTATGGTTTGATCAACGTTTGATCAATTTGTTTTTGCAGCAGACTCAAATTTGCGATTGCTCTAATTTTGCCGTAATCGTGTGCGAAAAACGCTCTCTTAGTGCATATCCCAAAATTCCGTAATGGCACCGGAAAAATCCTGGCGAATGCTTCAACTAGTTTGCTCGGGCTTCTGCGAGCAAACACCCGGATTTTTCCTTCCGGTGCCTCGGATATAATTTTGGGATATGCACTTAGTATCGCTCAGGCGGAGTGAGGTCTTCATCCAACCTAAGAGAGTCTTGGCCAGTTTTAGCTTGGGAACTAAAGCTGACATAAGCCTCGGACTTTCCCAGCGCCAAAATGTAATGCTTTGGGAAAGTGCCAAGGTTTTCCCGTTTTAATTAAAGGGCTTGCCTCTTGCTATAATCTATGATCCACTTGAATGCGAGACATGCTCAACGCGCGCAGCCTGAAATTTTCAAAGATTAGCGCCACTCTCTTCTCGTTGTCCCATCAGGGTAGGTAACCTCATATTCTGTGGCTGAGGTACCCATTGCTGCAATTGCCACACAAGCCATCAATACTACGCCTACTATAGCTAAAGCGTCATCTACCAAAGCTAAAGCGTCATCTACGGAAAAACTTGATTTGTTTGCTGCCTTAATTTGTCCTCTGAGTGACAACCTTTTCGCGGCGGTATTAATCGACTCTATAGTTCGCATCTTATCAAGCATATCTTGGCTTATTTTTCCTGTTTTGGTCTCGCCAGTTAGCAGTATATTGCCATCTTTTACAACAATATGCACCAGAAGCTTTAGTTCTTTAGCAATACGATCAATTTCCTGTTGTCTCGACCTATTCTCAGGCGTATATATGGGCAACTTACCATCGGCAATTATTCGCCGCAATTGGGACCGTTCCATCATTCCAGCCCACAAAAACGTTAATCTTAACGATAGTAAGACAATAAAAAACACTGTCCAGAGCGCCACAAGGGATAAGCTGCCATTTGAAAGATAAGTAAATATCTTTTTTATCTCAAAGCTTTCATTTTTGTTGGATGGTCGATAAATAACGTACTCTACAGAATCTACAGAATCTATTTCATGATAGTAAACGCGCAAAAAGTTTTGCTCTTTAACTGGCACAGTTTCAATCAATAAAAAACCAAAATACCATACCGTTAATACAGTTGCTAAAGCAACTGTAAGTAAGAATGGTAATAACAGTATGTCTTTTAAACGACCAAAGAATCTACTTTTGTTAGTATATCTCAAATGAGACTTGCGCAGACCGTTGAGCCTCTTTTTCCTTTCTTTCTTAGCGGCCTTTGCGTTCCTTGGAGCGCTACGAAGCTGGTTGAGGTAATCCCTCTCAGATTCCGATTCAGAGTCAATCTCCTCGTACAGTTCTTGCATCCTTCTGGCTCTGTTCTCTATTTCCTGGAGCGTAGATCGAAACCTGCTTGCA
>JAISWZ010000462.1 GCA_031270945.1 Clostridiales bacterium
AAATGATTTTGCTCCAAAGTATTGCATCAGAAAGGGAGACGCACGGTATGGACCAGTATATTTGCGTGAGCGCCGACCTCATCGACAGCACGAACACAGCTAAGGTAAGCGACATGATAGAGCCGCATTCCCATGATTATTTCGAGATCTACTACTTCATCGGCGACTCGATGACCTTTTTCATGGACAGCGCCCCAACGACGCTGTATGCGCATGACATAATCCTGGTGAACAGGCATATGTTCCACAAGACCCAATACAATCCGTACCTTAAAAACGCAAGAGCCAACATTTCCTTTAACTCGGGCTTTCTCTACAGGTACTTTGATGTCAAAAGCATAGACAAGATCCTGAAGATGTTTGACACTCCGCTGCTTGTCAACAAGGACGGCGAATTCAAAGAGTCCATCAGCAGCCTCGTTGATTCCATCTGCTCTAACATCAATAAAAGCAGCGAGTACTCCGTCATGCTAGGCTACCATTACATATGCGTCCTGCTCCTAAGTTTCCTGCAGAACTCAGAGAGCTTCCAGGCCATGCCGTCCATTGACAAGCTCCCCCAGGAGCAGAGCCGGATCTCCCAGATAGCCAGGTACATCAACGAGCATTACAGCGAGAACATAACCCTGACCAGCCTGGCCAACGAGTTTTACGTCAGCAAGTACTTCCTGAGCCATTCCTTCAAGGAAACCACTGGGGTCAACATAACAGGTTTCATCAACAACAAGCGCGTCAGTGAGGCCGCCAACCTCTTGGAAAACACAAGCATGCCTTTGACTGAAATAGCCATGTCAGTAGGATTCAACAACCAGCCCTACTTCATCAAGACATTCAAGAAGTACCATGGCATGTCACCCAGCAAGTACAGGGAGATGAAGTGGAAGCTGAAAGAGTACTGCGAGCGGTTTACAGTGTAGATGCCGGGAACGCAAGCAGAACCTGGCTAAACACTATCGAACAAGAATCGAACAAGAAAACGCAAATGGCCTAAACGCAAGGCTTGGCTGAACATTAGGCTTATTGCCTTAGGAAGTTCTTGTTCAGGAATTTCGCGAAAATAAAAAGCTGGCAGGGCTAATGCGAGCCCTGCCAGCTTTTCAGGCATCTTGGTTGCCTGTGTTTTAAGAGCGTGTCCCAAACTTAAACCTTGGCTCGGGAAAAGCCGTGCGTGTTTGTTCGAGCTTGTTCGTTATAGTCCGAGACAAACTTGGATTCGCTTTTAATAAGGCCTAAAATCTGAATATGATCCTAAGAATATAATAGATAAGCAAGAGCAGAGTCATTACCGCAAGAGCTGAAATAACGGGGGAAAACTTCCTTTTGCCGTTTGATCTGTTATCTTTGTAAGGCGCCATATCGACCTCCAGATTATGCCTACGAGTGAAAAGGACTGGATTGTTCTGCAGAATTTGCTTATCTTTGCCCGCAGGTGCATGTCCCAAAATCAGCTATGCCTTTTTAGCGCTCAGTAGCCAGTCATATTCGTCCGTGTAAACTCTGAGAATGCTTGAAATCCAGTATATGTAAAAAGGACAATCAACAACAGAGTCACTACCACAACAACTAAAAAAACAGGAAATTTCTTCTTTTTGCCGTTTGATCTGTCTTCATTGTCAGGTGCCATATCGACCTCCAGGTTGCTGGTGAGTGAAAAGAATTGATTTTAAGCGAAAGCAATAAATGCATTTTCCAGATGCTTTTGATCGTGAGCGATATGCGATTTAGCGGTTTTGGCTATGCGAGATCGCGAGTGCAATCCCTTGTTTGCACCTGTTATTTCGACAGGTTATAGCAAGAGCTTTATACTTAAAATCACAGATCCCTACTTCAAAAGCCAGTCGGGCCGCTTCCGCTAACGATAAGAGAGAGCGTCACAAAATTCCTAAAATGCTTCTACACGTGGCTTTCGCAAATTTCAATTTTTGGATTAACCATACGCCAGCCTTGCTGGCAACCCGTCCGGGTGCAATTGCCTTGCTGGCTACCCATAGAGCTGCAATAGCCTTGCGTTCTCATGCAACCAAATCTTAACTAAATTTTAATCCGAGTTTTTTCCTTGAAATATCAAGGCTTGCGGACACAGAGCGCAAAATTGCCTTCAAAAACCTCAAATTCCCTTGACAGCTTTATTCTAATAGGGTATACTATATTCGCGTCCCAAACTGCCTATAGGTTAAACAAAACTTGGGTTTGGGTTTATACAGCGTCCCAGCCATCCAGGCAAAGGGCGGACTGGTTGTTCTTTCATGGGAGAGTTCCCGAGTGGCCAAAGGGGACAGACTGTAAATCTGCTGGCTCAGCCTTCGGTGGTTCGAATCCACCCTCTCCCATTGTTTTTGCATGTGGTCGCTACAACGCAGAGAGCCCAGCGGGGCGCTAAAAAATTTTTTTTTAAAAATCTATTGACTCAAGTCAACAACCATGATATACTGGTATCAGCCAATAGGGAGTAGCAAATGGCGTAAAGCCATTACCGTATTCGCCAACACGGTCAACCGACCCGGATGCGGCAGTCAAGCGCGATTGAGCGCTAAACTTGACTTTGCAAGACTTTTGGCTCGTCATGCGAGCCAGGAGTCTTTTTTTGCTTTATAGCGCATAGGAGGCAGAATAAATGGCTCGTACAGTTAAACCGCCTGAAGAACGAAGGAGGGAGATACTAGAAGCCGCCAAAAAGCTGTTTGTGGAGCAGGGATACGAGAAAACCCAGATAAGCGACATCACGAACTTGATGGGAGTGGCGCATGGGCTTGTGTATCACTACTTCAAGTCAAAGACAGAGCTATTCGACGCCGTGATAGGGGAAATGTTTGAAGCGTACCTGCTTGAGCTCCTTTCCATTGTGAAAAGCGAGGATCTTAATCCAGTGGAGAAGCTGGAGCTGGCGTTCGCAAAGTTCAAGCAGCAGCCTTTTGACATGTCGCCGCTTGTGAAAGCTGTCTACGCGGAAGAAAACACAGAGATACGCGAACGCATCGCCAAGAGAAGGATGGAGATCATCCTTCCGCTCTTTGAGAAGCTGATAATCGAAGGGATAGAGCTGGGATGCTTCGACTGCCCGTATCCCAAAGAAGCCGCGCTCTTTTGCGCATACGGAGAGATGGGGATTAAGACGCGCCATAACGGAAGCATGGAAGTGTTGGCGGATTCCATCAAGGAAATGTATTGGCGCGTTCTTGGCGTAAAAAGGTAATTCCTCAAGCGAAACCCTGGATTGGGCTTCGCTTGCCTAAATTTTGCTTTGCAATTGACTTGAGTCAATTGAAGTGGCTTGACGAAAAGTCTGACTTGCATCGGAATAGGCCTGTGCTAATCTTAAATTGACTTGAGTCAACGAATCGGCTTGAGAACCGACCTTAGAACCGACCTGCGTTTGACATCAGGTTTGCGTCAAAATATTGACTTGAGTCAATAAAGTCCTGCACCCATTCATTGACTTAAGTCAACAACTCGAAAGGGGTCTACTATGAAATCATTGGTAAGCAATTACATCAGGTTCGCGGTAAAGCGGCATAAGCTCGTAGTCCTGCTAGCCATAGCGCTTCTTGCGGCATCCCTGGCGCTTGCGTCAGATTTGTCAGTGGACAGCAGCATGCAGGGCATATTGCCTGAAAACAACGAGATCATAACAGCCATGACGATCATGGACGAAGAGTTCGGAAGCCAGGACGACATTATCGTTGCCGTAAAAAGCGGCGGAAGCCGCGAGACTGTGATATCGTTCCTGGATGCGCTGGCTCAGGGGATCAGTGAGAAAGGGCTTGCGAAAAGCCTGATCTACAAGATAGATTTGGGCGGAGAGATTACATACCTGGTGTCGGATAGCGGAAATCTGTACCTCATGAACATTTCGCCAAACATAGACTTTTCCAACCTGGTCGAGGACAGGGAACGGTTCTTTGCCGGAATGCAGGAAGTCTTGGACAAAACGCTTGCGATGCCCCAATTCGCGGGACTTGAGGCGGGAATGACCGGCGGAAACTTGATCCAGGACTTTGAGAGCGA
>JAISWZ010000508.1 GCA_031270945.1 Clostridiales bacterium
AATGCGTCCAGTATGTATCTCAGCCTATAGGCGGCCCAGCGACAAGAATTTCTTGATCGGCGATTTGCTCATCACAAACTCATTAAGTTTCCTCCCATAGCGTTTTGCGCCTTGCAGGAAGCATCTATCTTATCCCGCATAGGGTGCACTTTTTTTATCGGTCTGCCAGGAGAACCTCATTAGCTTTTTGGTACCCCAATTTAGAGTAAATTTCGACAATTAATCATAAAATTAGCTCACAATATTTCTAATATTTGCTTTAAACTAATCAAAATTTGTCCATGTCCTAAATTTTCGGCCACCGGAACCCCTGCTCCAAAAACTTCACCGCTGCCACTTTGAACTTATGCACATGTACTGATAGGCTTGCTCAGCAAGATTCGCATCGGTTTGCGATCAATGCGCCAGCAATTTTGCCGCCAACTGGGTGTTTTGACCGGGCAATGTAAGTGGGGATTTAAGCTGATCATGGGTGACACTTTTAAATGTCGAAATATTGATAAAACTTGAGATTATTAAATTTGAACTCTAAGCATTACCGCCCCGATGTCCAACCACCTATACGGCCACTACTTTGAGTTGCGCAACCTGACGCCAAATCCCCCGCCTCCCTCAACCCCAACCCCCAATCCCTTCAAATCCTTCCAATTTTTCTACACTCAAAAGCCATCCCTTCCCGGCTTGCATTCTCAGGAAGCACATGTTAATATTAGATCGCATTCCATTTTGGCGTCACCCGTTGCTAGCGTTCTCAATCAGCATTAAACCCGAGGTGAACAATGACCGAGCTCCTTTTCAAGCCAAAGTACGAGATAAACGACGAAATGCTAACCCTTGTTGCAAACATAGCGTCAAAGATGACATCCATAGCGGATCTGGGAACCATGGACAGGCACCCGCCTCTCCGCAACTCCAATAGAATCAAAGCCATCCATGGCTCGCTTGCGATTGAAAACAGCAAACTTCTTCTCTGGCAGGTGGAAGGCCTGAGAGACGGGAAAATGATTCTCGCGGATCCCGAAGACATAACAGAAGCCAAAAACTGCATAGCGGCATATGACCGACTGTTCGAGCTAAACCCCTATGATGTCATGGACTTTCTGACCGCGCACCAGATTCTCATGAAGGATCTGCTTTGGGTTCCGGGACAGTTCCGCACCCGCAACGTTGGCGTAGTCAGCGGAAAAGAGATTGTCTACTTGGCCCCTCCCCCTGATTCGGTGTCAGGAATGATGGCAGATTTGTTCCGCTGGATTGAAGAAGCCAACGTCCACCCCCTCATCAAAAGCGTCATATTCCACTACGAGGTCGAGTTCATCCACCCCTTCCTAGACGGCAATGGCCGCATGGGCAGAATGTGGGAGACAAGGCTGCTTGGCAACTGGAACAATGTCTTTGCCTGGCTTCCTGTAGAAGCGATGATCAATGAACGAAGAGACGAATACTACGAAGCGCTCCAGACTTCGCAAAACTCTGAAGACTGCACCGCTTTCCTGCTTTACATGCTTCAGGCCATCTGGGAGACTATGAATAAATATTCGGAATACGACGAGCCGGATTCGGACGATGACATGGATCCCGTTTTCATCAGAGCAAATAAATTAGTAGATGTCCTAGGCCCCCAATCCATGTTTGTCGAGGAGATCATGGAAGGGCTAAAGCTTAAGAGCAAGCAGTCCTTCAAAAAGAATTATCTGGAGCCAGCGCTTAGGCTGGGTCTTATCGAGATGACCATGCCCCAGTACCCGACCATCAGGGATCAGAGGTACCGGAGGAAATGGCAGAAAGGCTGAGATTTGCCGTGATCGGTATCACATTGCTTATTCGATAGCGCCGGTCTGCCGTTAAAAATCTTATGACCCAAAAGCCAACCCAAAACCCCAAAAAACCAACCCAAAACTGCTTCACTGATCTGCATGTCAAAAAGTCAGGAGGACTGAATGCTCTACAAAAAAACCTAGAATTCATGTCAAAAGGTCAGGAGGACTTGATGCTCTACATAGGAAGCAAAAAAGACGCCCTTGCCATGCGGGCAAGGGAGGCAGGAAAGCATAATGAGATCGCGGCAAAACTGCAAGGCAAATGCGAGGACGTCCATGCCTTGCGGCTGGAGGCTGTGGCTGTAATCGAAGAGATAAATGAGTTTCTCGCGTCCATTGCGGATACGCCTCCAGATATTTCGGTTTTCGTGCCGCAAACCGAAGGGCTTGACTCAGTGATAGATTACGAAGCGGCATTGGTTGAGCAGCTCAATGAGGCGGTTATCGCAAGAATAGTCACGGCAAAGTGCGGATCTGTCGCCGCTGGACTTTTGACGCTTAGCTGGATTGTCACAAAAGAGGCAAAGAAAAAGCTCAAAGGCGCTCCGCTGTCCTGGCTTTCTGGCGCGATGATAGGCTTGGCCGCCGCAGTTCCAGCTGTTGTTTTAAACGTTAGCAACAAGGGGGTAACCCTGAAAGCCACAGACGAGTCTAACAAAATTAGGGGAGACGGGGACAAGCTCGAAGAACTCCTTGAGTCAGTGACAGATCTTAACAACAGCACCGCTTCTGCGCTTGAAAGCCTGAAGGCCCAGCTTTGGGACATCAAGCCGCTAGAAGAGCAGAGCTACTTGTCCATGTCCGAGGAAGAGCAGGAGCTTCTGTCCGCGCTTGCGGACAGCGCGGCTTCGATGGCTGAAGAGTTGAAAAAGAGGGTAGAGGGGAATTGAAAAGGCGGTCAGACCTTGGGTCTGACCGCCTTTTTGGCGAGAAGAGAAAGAGGGAAAAGCTCAAGTCCTATAGACAGAGCTTGAAAACAAAACCGGATCTTTTGGCCTGAAATACTAAATATACATCCCATGCCATCCATCCCCGACCGCTCCATTGAGTGAGGCCACGCTTTCGCGTATCGCGAGCTTATTCGGAATATACAGCTTGGATGGAAGCCTGTGCATTTTGTTGATCCGGTTTATCAGGGTCTGCGCGGCGCAGCTTCCCATTTCTACAGTAGGCATGCCTACTGTTGTAAGCATGGGAGAAACGTAGCCTGAAAGCTCGATGTTGTCCATGCCGATTACGGATAGCTGGGAAGGAAGCTTTATACCAGCTTCCCTGAATCGCCGCATTGCGGCGATTGCTGAAATGTCGGAGGCGCAGAAGACGGCGGTGGGCATGGAGGATGCCTTCTCTAAGAGAATGCCAGCGCCTTTGTACCCGCCTTCTGCTGTGTTTTGGTTGCAGACCGCTGTAAGCGTTGGATCGTCATGGAGCCCCAGGGTTTGGATCTGGTCTTTGTAGGCTTTGTATCTGATCTCGTTTTCTGTCTCGCCTATGTAGGCGATCCGTTTATGCCCGCAGGTATGGAGGTAGGAAATAGCTATGACAGTAGCTTCGTACCCATCGCAGATGATCTGGTCCCAACTGGCTGAGACGGGGTTTCTGCCCACATAGACCAAGTGCCTGTACTGGCTTTCAAGAAGGCGTACGACATCTGCGTTTTCAAAGCGTCCAAGCACTATCGCCCCTAGCATCTTGTTCCTGGGTTTCGGCTCTCGGGATTCTGGATCCAGGATGGAGTAGGAGACTTGGACGCTATAGCCAAGAGAAAGGGCTGTCTGCTCTACGGCTCGGGCTACATGGGCAAAGAAGGGATTGTCATCCATGGATTTAGTCCTGCCTAACAAGCAGGCGATGGATCCGCCTTTTGAGGCGGCCAGCGCATGGGTCTTCTTTTGCCTTAGCGCTTGCGCATTGGCGTTCGGAACGAAGCCTGATTCCTTGACTATTGCCCAAACCCGCTCACGGACAGCGCCGCTAGCGAAGCTTCCGTCTGGGGAATTTATTATGCGCGAGACCGTGGATGGATGGACTCCCGCCTGCGCGGCTATGTCTTTGAGGGTGATAGGCTTGGCCTCCTTAGATTTTTCTGCGAAATCGAATGCTGATGATACTGATCATACAACACAAGCGCCCAGTCCGCAACGCAAACGAAGGAAATCGATTGCGCAACTAGGAGTATACAGAGCGGGGGGTGTTAAGATACAATGCATATATACAAAGGTATCTTAGAAAATGGCTTAAAAAATGGCTTAGAAAGATTGGCTATAAAATAGCTTGAAAAAAAGCTTGGATCGGGGGAACGGATTATAAAAATAACAAATGTTTCAACTGACTTCCTGGTAATAGGCGGAGGGACCGCCGGCTGCGCCGGCGCTCTGGCGTTCGCCAGAGCCGGGGGTTCTGTCCTGGTTTTGGAAAAGGCGAACATAAAGCGAAGCGGCTGCTTGGCAGCCGGGGTTAACGCTTTGAACGCTTACATAGGGCCAGGAAAGACCCCTGAGGATTACGCGGAATACGCCATGCGAGACGCAAAGGGGATAGCTAGGCGCGACTTGTTGGTTTCCATGTCCAGGAGGCTGAACAGGGCCGCTTCCGAAATGGAGAAGCTGGGATTGACCATTTTGAAAGAAGACGGAAATGTCGCGATGCGCGGAGACCGGAACGTGAAGATTAACGGAGAGAACATCAAGCCGCTTTTAGCGGCGGGGGTTCTTCGGGAAAAGAGGATACAGGTTTTAAACCGGGTCAACGTCTACGACCTGATAGTGAAAGACGGGACTGTTGTTGGCGCTCTTGGAGCTGGCGTTTTCGAAGACGAGCTTTATGTTTTTCACGCGAAAGCTGTGCTTGTCGCCACCGGCGGGGCCGCTGGGCTATACAAGCCGAACCATCCGGGTGATTCCAGGCACAAAATGTGGTACCCTCCTTTTAACACAGGATCGGGCTATGCCATGGGGATACGGGCAGGAGCCGAGATGACCAGCTTTGAGATGAGATTTGTGGCTTTGCGGTGCAAGGACACGATTGCGCCAACAGGAACGTTGGCGCAGGGAGTAGGGGCCAGGCAGGTAAATGTGTTAGGCGAGGACTACAGCAGGAAGTACGGGGTTGCGACAAGCGATAGAGTCTTTGGAACGGTAGAGGAAAACCGGCTAGGCAGGGGCCCATGCTACCTGAAAACCGAGGGGATTTCAAAAGAGCAAGACCGGGATCTCATGGCCGCATACCTGAACATGGCCCCATCGCAGACACTGAGATGGCTTGAGACGGTGCCTCCGTCAATGCGAAACGTTGAGATAGAAGGAACAGAGCCCTACATCACTGGAGGGCATACTGCAAGCGGGTACTGGATAGACGAGGGGCGAGGAACGACTTTGCCGGGACTGTACGCGGCTGGAGATGTTGCAGGAGGATGCCCACAGAAGTATGTGACAGGCGCGTTCGCTGAAGGAGAGATCGCTGCGGAATCGGCGGTTGCTTACGTGGAAGGCGTTTCTCTGGAGCTGGGAGAAGATGCAAACTTCAGGGTTCAAAGGCATTTGCGGGGCGAAGGCCTGGAGAATCCCGAAGATTTGGAAAAAGAGATGCAAGAAGCGATGGATCAATACGCTGGCGGGATATCCCAGGGGTACAGGTACACAGGGGAATCGCTTGCGATAGCTGACGGAAAGATCAAAGAGCTGGCGGAAAGAGCCGAAAAGCTTCGGGCAAAATCGCCCCAGGAACTTTTGCAAGTGCTGGAGCTGGAAGATAAGCTTCTGGTTTGCGAAAGCGTGATAGCTCACCTGGATTTTCGCAAGGAAACACGGTGGCGGACTTTTGCTGAGAGAGAAGACTGCCCAGGAACACGGGATGAGTACGAAGGGTTCGCGAACTCGCGGAGAAACGGGAATAAGATCGAAGTCTTTCTGAGAAAACTTGAGGTGCCCTATGTCTGTTGAAGCCATAAAAAAAAGCTGCGTTGGCTGCGGCGCTTGCGAAGAGGTTTGCCCGGGCGGACTGATACGGATATCAGGGGGAAAAGCCGTGATTGACAGGCCTGAGCTATGCTGGGGCTGCGCCTCATGCATAAAGGAATGCCCGAACGGGGCGCTTAGGCTTTACATTTCGCCGGACGCAGGCGGGCTGGGAGGCCGGCTTGGGGCAACGCAAGCCGGAGAGAAGATAAAATGGACGGCGTACTTGGCTGACGGGCGAGAAGTTGTTGTTGTGACGGATAGCCGGGAGTCGAACAAGTATTAGGCTTTTGGATAGAGAGCGAAAGATAAAATTTGGAAATAAAGAAGCAAAAAAGCAAGAAGTTAAAAAAGCAAGAAGTTAAAAAAGCAAGAAAAGCAAAAAAAGCAAGAAGCAAAACCAACCAAAAACCAAAAAGAGGCTGATCTCGTGACTCACTTAGACAGGCTGGAAGCGGAAGCGATATTTATCATGCGGGAGGTTGCGGCAGAGTGCGAGCGGCCTGTCATGCTTTACTCCATAGGGAAGGACAGCTCTTGCATGCTGCACTTGGCTCTGAAGGCGTTCGCGCCGGAGAAGCCGCCTTTCCCGTTCATGCACATTGACACGGGGTGGAAATTTCGGGAGATGGTGGAGTTCCGGGACAGGCGGATGAAGGAGCTGGGGCTGGAGCTTATAGTTTACCGGAACGAGAAGGCGATAGCGCAGGGGATAAACCCTTTTGACCACGGGTCGGCTTACACTGACATAATGAAGACCCAGGCTTTGCGGGACGCGATAGGAAGTCACGGGTTTACTGCGGCGTTCGGGGGAGGGCGGCGGGACGAAGAGAAATCTCGGGCGAAAGAGAGAGTTTTGTCGTTCCGGACAGTTGCGCACATGTGGGATCCGAAGAACCAGCGGCCTGAGATAGGGAAATTGTACAATACGAGACTTTACAAGGGGGAGAGCTTGCGGGCGTTCCCTTTGTCAAACTGGACTGAGAAAGACATATGGGAGTACATAGCGCGGGAGGGAATAGAGATAGTTCCGCTATACCTGGCGAAGGAGCGGCCTGTGGTATACCGGGACGGAAACATCATAATGGCTGATGACGACAGGATGAGGCTGATGGATGGGGAGAAGCCTGAGATGAAGAAAGTCCGGTTCAGGACTTTGGGCTGTTATCCCTTGACAGGAGGGATTGAATCTTCGGCTGACACTCTTGTGGGAGTGATCGCTGAGACGATGGCGGCCGCCACTAGCGAGAGGTCAAGCCGGGTAATAGACACTGAAGCCGCTGGAAGCATGGAGCGGCGGAAAAGGGAAGGCTACTTTTGATGAATGCTGGATTATTGAGGTTCATGGCTTGCGGAAGCGTAGATGACGGGAAGAGTACATTGATCGGGCACATACTGTATGGCGCGAAGCTTTTGCTGGCAGATCAAGAGCAGGCTTTGCTGCTGGAGAGCAAGACAGGGAGGGGGCTGGATTTCTCCTTTCTGTTGGATGGTCTGATGGCGGAGCGGGAGCAGGGGATCACGATAGATGTGGCGTACCGGTTCTTCGCGACAGAAAAGCGCGGATTTATAGTAGCAGACACGCCGGGACACGAGGAGTACACCCGGAACATGGCTGTAGGCGCGTCTCAGACTGATCTGGCATTATTGTTGGTTGACGCGCACCGGGGGGTTGCTTCCCAGACCAGGCGGCATGCTAGGATCTGCAAGCTGATGGGGATAAGGCATTTCGCGTTTGCTGTAAACAAGATGGATCTGATAGGGTACGATGAGGGGAAATTTGAGGAGCTAAAGGGGGAGATCCTGGAGCTTTCAGAGGCTTTGGGCCTTGGAGTTCCTCAGCTGATCCCGGTTTCCGCCACAGTTGGCGACAACGTTACCTCGAAGTCTGTGAACATGCCCTGGTACGACGGGCCATTCCTGTTGGAATACTTGGAGAACGTCGATATCGGGGATTCGCCGGAGAACGGTTTTGCCATGCCGGTTCAGCGGGTTTGCAGGCCGAACGCGGAGTTCCGGGGATACCAGGGACACGTGGAGTCAGGAGAGCTTGGCGTTGGAGATTTAGTGCGGGTGCTCCCCAGCGGGGAAACAGCTGGGGCGGCAGAGATAATCGTTGCGGGAAAGAGCGAAACCAGTGTTTTTGCAGGGCAAGCGGCTACGATAAGACTGGATCGGGAGATCGACTGCTCCAGGGGTTGTGTTTTGGAGAAAGGGGCTATGCTTAAGCTGGCCAAGAGCTTCGAGGCGGCTGTTTTATGCATGGATGACGAGCCTTTGAGCGCAGGGAAGGAATACTGGCTGAAGCTTGGAACCAGGCTTGTTGACGCTGCAGTCTCAAAGATTTTATGCTCCATAGACGTGAACACCGGGGAGCGGCGTTCGGTCAGCGTTTTGGGGAAAAATGAGATCGGCCAATGCAAGATCGACCTATCCGAGCGCGTAGTCGCAGATCTATTCTCGAACCGGAAGACCCTTGGCGAATTCATATTGATAGATCGGGTGACGCATGCCACAAGCGCTTGCGGGGTGATAGACAAGATCTGGGAGAGCGGAGAGAAGAAAGGGCTTGGGTTTAACACAAGGCTTTTGCACTTTCCAGCTGAAGCCGGAAGCGGGGCAACTCTACCTCCCATACACCAATCTTCGGCTTTCGCTTACGATAGCGCGGAAAAGCTGGAGAAAGTGTTTCAAGGCAAAATGCCGGGGTTTGCTTACACCAGGATCGGAAACCCCACAGTGGCGACGTTTGAGAACCGGATTGCGTCTATCGAGGGAGCGATGTCGGCAGTTGCGACCAGCTCCGGGATGGCGGCTGTTTCTATGGCGCTTTTAAACATCCTGCAATCCGGAGACGAATTGATATCCGCTTCGGGATTGTTTGGCGGGACGCTGGATCTGTTTCACGATTTCGAAAAGCTAGGGATTCATACTCGATACGTAGACACGGTCACAGCTGAGTCGGTGAGAGGCGCTTTCACTTCGAAGACTCGGGCGGTTTTTGCTGAGCTTATCGGAAACCCAAAGCTTGACGTTGTAGACGTTGAGTCCGTAGGAAAGGTGTGCTCCGAACTAGGGATACCCTTAATCATAGACTCTACCACTGCCACCCCCGCCCTTGTTCGCCCTATCGATCTTGGCGCCAGCATTGTTGTGCACTCTTCCTCGAAGTACATAAGCGGGCAGGGAAACGCCATTTCTGGAGTTATCCTGGATGGCGGGAAGTTTTTGTGGAACGGGAAATTTGGGGCGTTATCGGAATACTTGAACTTCGGAAAGATGGCGTTTACAATTAGGCTAAGGCAGGATACCTGGCGGAACTTCGGGCCTTGCATGGCGCCGGAGAACGCGTTCTTTGGGATTCTGGGGCTTGAGACGCTGGGGCTTCGGATGGATCGGATTTGCGACAACGCGGCTAAATTGGCTCGTTCTTTGGCTAGAAACCCAAGCATTAGCTCAGTGAACTACCCGACTCTAGGCGAGTACTCCGATGTTTCAAACCGGACACTAGGCGGGAAGGGCGGAGGAATACTGACTATCCGAACCGGGAGCAGGGAGCGTGCAATTGGGCTCATAAACGGGCTGAAAATCGCAAAGATCGCCACCAACATAGGTGACGTCAGGACTCTGGTGATTCACCCGGATTCTACGATATACCTGCACTGTTCTCTGGAGGGGAAAGTGAACGCCGGGGTGTTTGACGACTTGATTCGGGTTTCTGTTGGGATCGAAGATCCTGAGGACTTGATTGAAGATTTTAGGCAGGCGGCGGAAAAGGCGCTGTAAGTTTGAAAGCGCAAAGTTTTATGGGAGGCAAAGAATGGCTGACTACAAGGCGCTTAAAAACGGCGGATTCATGCGCCAGGCGCAAAAAGACCTGTTCTCGGTCAGGCTGAAGGTTGTAGGCGGAAACCTGACTTCTGAGCAGCTGGCCGGGATAGCGGAGATCGCCAAGGAATACGGGAACTCAAGCGTTCACCTGACATCCCGCCAGGGAGTTGAGATCCCGTTTGTGAAGCTGGCTGATGTAGAGAAGATCAAGGAAGCGCTAAAGGCCAAAGGGGTTGACACCGGAGTTTGCGGGCCCAGGGTTAGGACTGTGACCGCTTGCCAGGGAAGCGGGGTTTGCCCGTCTGGCTGCATAGACACGTATCCGCTGGCGCTTGCGATATCAAACCGCTACTTTGGCCAGGAACTGCCGCACAAGTTCAAGTTCGGGGTGACCGGCTGCGTCAACAACTGCCTGAAGGCTGAGGAAAACGACATTGGCATAAAGGGCGGGTACCTTGTTGAGTGGATAGAGCCGGAATGCATAATGTGCGGGGTTTGCTTGAAGGCTTGCAGGGAAGGCGCGCTAAGCGAGGTTGACGGGAAGATCGAGATTGAAGAGGAGAAGTGCAACAACTGCGGCAGGTGCGTGAAGTCCTGCCCCACGGACGCATGGAAGGGAACCCCTGGATATATAATGTCTTTTGCTGGGACTTTCGGGAACAAGATGGCTTTTGGGGTTCGGGTCTTGCCTATAATTCATGATCTTGAAACCCTATTCAAGATCTCCGACGCCGCTCTCGATTATTTCTCGAAATACGGAAAGCCAGGAGAGCGGTTCAGGGCGGCAGTTGAGAGAAACGGATGGGACGGATTTACGAAAGCCATGGAGAAGGCATACGAGGAGGCCTTGAATGGAACTGGAGCATGACGACCTGGTAGACGTCACTGATGTTGTATGCCCTATAACCTTCGTCAAGGCGAAAGTTGCCATGGAAGAGCTGGATGAGGGGCAGGTGCTGGCGATCCGCATGAATGACGGAGAGCCAGCGCAAAATGTGCCGCGAAGCATGAAGGACGAGGGGCACAAAGTGCTGAAGCTAAGGGATAACAAAGATGGAACGCTGACCTTGTTTGTTAGGAAAGTCGGGGAATAGGGAAAGAGCGAAGGCTGGAATAGAGCGAAAGCTGGACTAGAGCGAAAGAGTGCCTGAATATAGCGCTTTTGCGTAAGATCAAAAAAGGAGAGCCATATGCGAATAGAAGTAGCTGGCGAGCCCAGAGACATAGAAAAAGGTGCCACAATCCTGGACCTGATCAAGCTGGAGGGGGTAGAAACCCCGGAATACGTGACCGTATCAGTGAACGGGGACTTCATCCCCAAGGATGAGCTTGAAAAAGAGCTTTCTGAGGGAGACTCGGTTGAGTTCTTGTACTTCATGGGCGGTGGAATGTAATGGCGTTTACGAACGACCAGCTGGAGCGCTACTCCCGCCAGATCATTCTCAAGGAGATCGGGGCGAAAGGGCAGAAGAAGCTTTTAAACGCGAAAGTTTTGATCATAGGCGCTGGAGGGCTTGGGGCGCCGGCGGCGCTATACCTGGCGGCCGCCGGGGTTGGAACCATCGGGATAGTTGATGATGACGTAGTTGATCTCTCAAACCTGCAACGCCAAGTCATTCATACGACGCCGGATGTGGGAAAGCCGAAGGCGGAATCAGCGAAAGAGACGATGGAAGCGATAAACCCAGAGATAAAGGTAAACGCGATCCGGGCGTTTGTGGACAGCAAGAACATACTGGAACTTATTGCGCCTTACGACTTTATCATAGACGGCACCGACAACTTCGCGGCCAAGTTTTTGATTAACGACGCTTGCGTCATCGCAGGAAAAGCGTTTTCCCACGCTGGGATCATCCGCTTCAAGGGCCAGCTTATGACCTATGTGCCAGGCCAAGGGCCATGCTACCGCTGCGCGTTTAGGGAGCCACCCCCACCAGGAGCGGTGCCCACATGCAGGGAAGCTGGAGTCATAGGGGCCATGGGCGGAATAATCGGATCCTTGCAGGGGCTTGAAGCTGTAAAATTTATTGCGGGTGCTGGAGATTTGCTGGTCGGATCTTTGCTTACCTTTGACGCGCTCAAAATGGAGTTTCGCAAGGTCAAGCTGAAAGCCAGGCCGGATTGCCAGGTCTGCTCTGACAAACCTACGATACTTGAGCCATTTGACTACGCTCCAGCGGTCTGCGAGCTGAAGCCATGAAGATACGGCTAAATCGTTCTGATTTTGACAGGATCGCAAAGCAGGCAAGGGAAACGCTTCCAAATGAGTGTTGCGGGCTGTTGGCGGGGCATGTCGATGGCGATCTGAAGATAGTTCAAAGGATTTACTTGTTAACAAACGTTGATGGGTCAAGCCAGCACTTTTCAATGGATCCAAAGGAGCAGCTGGAAGCGGTGCTGAGCATGCGGACGCTGGGGCTAAAGCCTTTGGGCAACTACCACTCCCATCCAGAAACCCCAGCCAGGCCGTCTGAGGAAGACATTAGGCTGGCCAGGGATCCTAAGGCCAGCTATCTGATTATGTCCCTGGCTTCTGGAGAGCCTTCCTTGAAGGCCTTTCATATAGAGAAAGGTGCGGCGAGCTTGGAGGAGATTGAGGTTTTGGAGTAGTAGAGAGAGCTGAAAGGGCAAGGAGAAATGGAATAGGGAAAGTGCAAGGATGGCAAGGGTTGACAGGGCAAGCGCAAGCGGAAAGCGGAAACGTGAAAGAGCAAGTTGAGATGAGATGCATGGGATAAAAAAGCAAGAAACAGGGAAAGGCAAGAAACAGGAAAAAGCAAGAAACAGGAAAAGCAAGAAATAGGAAAAGCAAGAAATAGGAAAAAGCAAGAGCGGTCGGATTTCAGGATTTGACAGGGGCGCGGATTGTTAATGAAGTATTGGGGGACGGCTGAAAGGCCGTCCCTTTTTAAGGACGCCAATGATCGGACAAGGAAAGCTCAAAAGCAAAGCTAAAAACCAGAAATCACAAACTAAAACCGAAAACCCAAAACCCAAAACCAAAACCCAAAACCAAAAACCTTCTCACAGCAAACCAGTTGCGCGGATATTGACAAACCGCTCTCATTAGGTTAAGCTAGGTTTGCGCACAGCGCATAGCAACCCAAGGAGAGAGGGGCTGAGGCTCTTGGACGAGCAGGCAGATTTAGCGTTATACAAAAAGAGGACGTACGAGAACGCGATGAACATTGCGTTTACGCAAGAAATGGCCAGGGATCAGGTTGGAAGGAAGCTATCCATGATTTCGTGCTTGCTGGCCAAGAGGTTTTATCCTGACTCATACGTCGTTCTTAAGGACGAAGAAAAGCTGGCCTACAACATAGGCAGGGCGTTTAAGCGGGAGAACCTCGTTGAGTTCTTGGGCAAGAACGAAGCATTCTCCCCGTTTCACTTTAACAAGTTCATAGGACAGGCCTACTTGCATGCAGTCGACGCAAATAAAAAGGTGTCGGACGTTACTGTGACGGCCATTGTGATCGAGCGTCCAGCCCGCTTTTTCAGGTTTTTGGATGAGAACAAGGAGTCATACCCAATGACCAGCATTTCGCCGGGGATTACGCATATCCAGGCCGGGCCATTGCTGTTCCAGCTGGTGGAGTGCAGGAAGCTGGATTTCGAAGAGAATGCCTGGCTCAGATCGCTTGCGGATCCGCATTACAATGAGAAAGCGTGCTTAAGGATATATTCTGAGCCGTGCGCGAGAGGCCTTTGGTCGCAAGACTCCTATTATGAGATTTACAGGAGCAAGGAAGATGTCAAAAAGCATCTTGGGAGCTATGAGGGCAATGTTTGGTAGTAAGTAGTTCGGAAACATGGGCAGATCGAAAATGGGCCAGAAGGGGTTGGGTTGCTCTCATAGAGAAATCCCGCGATTCTGGCATTGACAATGACTTAACGGTTAAGCGGATCTGAATAGATGATGGATTCTTATGCCGCGAGCCAAAGTAGGGGAGGGATGCTCTTGTCTAAAGTTAGACTTTTGAAGATAAAGCGGGTTTTGCCCGCAGTTTTGGCGGTTCTTTTTGCGCTTCTGCTTTCGTCCTGCGGCGCAGCGCCTGATGTCGAGAAGAGCGAGATCAAAAACCCGGAGCGGGTTGTTGCTCTGACGGGTGGGCTGGCTGATTTATGGCTTCTTGCTGGAGGAAACCTGGCGGGGGCTGTTGAGGATACTTTTAGCGAATACGGGATACCGGAAGACGGGATCACAAACATCGGAGGGACGCACACTTTTTCCCTGGAGCTGATACTGGCAATAAATCCGGATCTGGTGCTTGCGTCCCCAGACATCCCGGCGCACGTGAAAGCTGAAGGAGTCTTGGCTGAAGCGGGGATCGAGGTACGGAACTTTAAGGTTGAGTCCTTTCCGGAGTATTACGAGACACTGGGGGCTTTCACAGAGCTGACTGGAAGGCCGGATCTGATGGTGGAATACGGGGACAGGGTTAAAGAAAAGATAGATGGGATCGTGAATGGGGTTTCTGGCGTTAGCCCCAAAGTCTTGCTGATACGGTCTTCTTCTGCCGGAGTCAACGCCAGGAACAGCGAGACTATGACAGGGGCTATGCTCAAAGACCTCGGGGTTACAAACATAGCTGACGCTGGGCCTTTGTCTGACGGGCTTAGCATCGAGGAGATAATTAGGCAAGACCCGGACTTCATCTTTGCCGTAACAATGGGAGACGAGGAAAAGGCCAAGGAGATCTTAAACGCGACTTTGTACGAGGATCCGGCTTGGTCAAACCTTAGCGCAGTGAAAGGCGGAAGGTTCATTATGCTCCCCAAGGAGCTGTTTCATTTGAAGCCTAACAAGAGATGGGCGGAAAGCTATTTAATTATGAAGGAAATGCTTTACGGGGGCCAGGGAGCTTGAGAAATGTAAATAAGATAGAGAAGAGGGAAAAGATAAATAAAATCAAAACTGCAAGATGGGTTGTCTTTTTGCTGATGTTGCTGGCGCTGGTCGTTCTTGCCGTGCTGGATCTTTTGCTGGGATCGGTCTTTTACTCTCCCAGGGAGCTGTTTGATGGCTTGATGGCTGGACAGGAAAGCTCGGCTTACAGGATACTGGTGTACGCAAGGCTGCCGCGCATGCTTGCGGCGATACTGGCAGGAACCGCGTTTTCGCTTTCAGGCCTCATATGTCAGTCCGCCTTGAACAATGCCATGGCAAGTCCGTCTGTCCTTGGAACCAATGCAGGGGCGGGATTTGCTGTAGCGTTGTTTCAAGCGTTTTCTGGAGATCCAAGGCTTTTGCCATTTGCCGCTTTTCTTGGGTCGCTTTCAGCAACGTTTGCCGCATGCGGAGCGGCGCGGGCGGCTGGGGCTTCGCGGATGACCCTGATCTTGGCCGGGGTGGCCATTTCGGCGCTCTTTTCGGCTGGGACAAATACGGTAGCGGTGCTTTATCCGGACGCGTTGCCTGGACTTCGGGCTTTTCAGCTGGGCGGTCTATCCGGGATCACCGTCAAGGAGCTTTTTGTTCCTGGGATCATTATAGCCGGATGCTTAGTAATAGCGCTCTTTTGCGGAACCGAGCTGGAGGTTCTGGGGCTTGGCGATGAGACCTCTTATTCTTTGGGTCTTGACCCTACTGTATTTCGCTACCTTTTTCT
>JAISWZ010000524.1 GCA_031270945.1 Clostridiales bacterium
TTTGGCATGGAATCGACTGGGCATGCCTAGCCTGCGTTTTAAGCCCGTCCTAAAGTGACATTTGCGCTCGTTAACGCGGCAACCATGATCCAGCCATATACTTTATCCGGATACATAAAACAAACCGATAAACATAATGCAGGCTTCGCGAGCGAAAACGACAGCAAAAACGCATTTGGTCTCACTCGCTGGCATAATGTTTGCAGAAGCTGCTAAAGTTGCAGTTTGACGCTTGATAAAAAGAGCAAAACCCAAAAAGGCCGCGCAAACCAGCGCGGCCCTGAAATCAAATATTTATCTTACTACTAATAGACGTATGTCTCGCGATTAGCCTGTCTATAGGCGCGTTGCGCTTACATAACGCGCCGCGCCCTGCAACCCAGAAAACCATCTACCCTACGGCTGCTTCGCAAGCAGATAGGCGTCCATGGCATGGCTAGGTGTTCCATCATCCCGCCAGGCGCTTAACGGGTAGCGGCTCCACGCGCGAGCCCCTTGGGGCTCCCAGTAGAACAGGCCGCGGCAGCGTGGAGCGCTGGCGCATTGCGCCAGGACGCTGGCGAGAAGGTCGTAGCTTTCGTCTTCCTTGTCGTCATCGCCTCCGGTTTCAACAACCATTATGTCCTTGTCATAGCGCTCAGGCAAAAGATTTAAGGTAACGCCCAAATCTTCAATGATCTCTGCATTGCTAACCTTCAGCCACCAGGGATAATATGAAAGGCCTATCATGTCGTACTGGCAATCAAAGCTTGCCAACTGGTCAAAGTAGCTGAGGCAAAAGTCAGTCCTGTTCCCCTCGGCCAGATGGATTAAAGTCTGGGTTTCAGGAGAGATGTCTTTAACCGCCTTGTGAACAGTGGTGTAGATGCGGGCCAGGTTGTCAAAATGGTCGGTGCTGCCGTCAGGCAAAAGCATGCCAGGGTTTGTCTCGTTTCCAAGCTGAACCCACTTTGGCGTCAGCCCGCCTTTCAAATATGTCGACATGGCGCTCCGGGTATACTCAGTTGCCGCGTCCAGCAACCCCTCAAAGGACAAGCCCTCCCAAGCGGCTGGCTTGCGCTGGCTGTTTGGATCACACCAGGTATCGCCGTAATGGAAGTTGATCATTATGTCATAGCCCAATTCCTTGCCTCTGAGCCCTAGAGCCAGAGTTTCTTCTGTTGAGCAATGGCCGCTGTGGGGGTTTGATGACGGGTTGACCCATGTCCTGAGCCTGAGCGCGTTCAGGCCGTACTCCTTAAGCGTGATCAGGCAGTCTTGGGCTAAGCCTTCCCGATTTTTAAACGGAAAGCCGCTTTCCTCCATCATGGGAAGCCAGCCTACATCAGCGCCTGTGGCGAACTTTTGGCTAAACTTTATGTCTTTCATTTCACGCTCCTTGGGGTGAGCGAAAGCAAAGCCTTCGCTTTAGCGGGGTTTTAACGTATCCAACAAAAAGAACTGAGCTTTTCGCTGGATACATCCATTATACCCCTTCTGGGCATGTCCGCAAGACAGCCCAGAGCAAAAGAAAAGCCGCTCCTCTCGGAGCGGCGCGCATATGCCAAATATGCGAGTATTTATAGCATATCCCAAAATTCCGTAATGGCGCCGGAAAAATCCTGGCGAATGCTTCAACGCCGGATTTTTCCGGTGCCTCGGATATAATTTTGGGATATGCTCTTATAGCGTGTTCCAAATGGGATTAGGGTCTGAAAAGCCGCTTGGCCTGCGTAATTTCTGCATTTCTGCTTCAAGCGCAGGTTGTCGCTTGCCTTTCCATCCCCTAACAAATCCGGAGCATGCCACTATTTCAGCACCAGCTGAATCGCGTAAAGCAGGAGAAATCCTGGGATGCCTAAAAAAGCTGTGACAATCACTGTCACTACGTTTATGCCGACGGCCAAGGATATGCCCGCTGCGCCCAATATTGAGTTTACTGCGAAAAAGCCGATGCCGCCCACGGCGCCCCTGACGCAGAGCTTGATCAGCTTCATGAACGCTTTGTTGAAGAAAAGAACAAGCGCGAACAGCCCGCAGGCTGTGGCTATCCAAGGAAGGGCTTCGTTCAAGTGACACCACCCCCATATCTGCGTGTCTACGGCGGCCCGTTTCCCCATGGCGGGCTTCGAGCAAGGCTCGCTTGCCCTATAAGGCCATCCCAAGATTTAAGATTCCGCGCTTGCCTGCTGGGCAAGCTGGCAGAACCTAAATTTTGGGATATGCTCTTATTGTATGCTCATGGCTAGGCGCATTATGCCTTCTAGGGCATATCCCAAATTTAATAAATCATTTGGGGGTCTTTGGCGATTTGCCCTAACTTTTTGAAGGCAATCAGCCGCCAACGCAGATTGGGGAGGCCTATACGGCGCAGATTTTGCGCTCCTTGCAGCGCCTCAGGTAGTAGGCGTACTTTGCGCTGACTGACAGTATCTCATACGCGCACGCGTCAATGAGGGCCGCGTCGGTCATGTACCCGAACTGGGCGTAGAGCTCTGACAGGCTTTTCTTCAGGGAGTCCAAAATCTGAACCAACTCCCGCTCTTCCGCCGCTAGCTCGTCTCTTCTTTTGATGTCCCTTGCTTCGACTTTTCTGGGCTCAGCCATGGCCCGTGGTCTTGCGGATGCTGTAATCGCTGACATTTTTGCCTCCTTGCTTTTTCCGAGATCGCTGAGTTAGGCTTGATTCTCAAAAGTGATTGCGAGCAATTGAGAATTAAAAATTTAAGGCTAGAGTCCGAATTAAAGCTTTTCGCTCTGCCTAGCATTAAATGCCTCGATCTTGGAAAGAATTAAAATGAACTCTCAATATTTGCCAAATCAGTCTGTGGCATTTGGAGTATTCCCAAATTAAGGATATATATACAATGCTCAGAACGCTGATCTGAAACGAAAGCTTTTCACCTGTCCAAATTTCGTGTATAATTGTTGAAAAGAGCCGGGATATAATAAACAAGGCCGGCACAGGAGGAAATGGATGGATACATTTTACATCACAACACCTATCTACTATCCTAGCGACAAGCTGCATATCGGGCACTCCTACACGACTGTGGCGGCTGACGTCATGGCGAGGTACAAAAAGGCCAGGGGATTTGACGTCAAGTTCCTCACTGGAACTGACGAGCATGGGCAGAAGATAGAGCGCAAGGCGCAAGAGAAGGGCGTCAGCCCCAAGGAGTACGTGGATGAGATAGTTGTATGGATCAAGGATCTGTGGAAAACCATGGATGTTGATTATGACATCTTCATCCGCACTACAGACAAGATCCACGAGGACGCGGTAAAGAAGATATTCAAGAAGCTCTATGACAAAGGCGAAATATACAAGGGAGAGTATGAAGGCTGGTACTGCACTCCCTGCGAGACATTCTTCACCCAGAGGCAGCTGGTTGACGGAAAGTGCCCTGACTGCGGGCGGGATGTTGAGAGGATAAAAGAAGAAGCTTACTTTTTCAAGCTCTCGGGCTACCAAGACAGGATCCTTGAGCATTTCGAGAAAAACCCCGATTTTCTCAGCCCGCCATCCAGGCGCAACGAGATGATTTCAAACTTCCTCAAGCCAGGGCTGGAGGATCTGTGCGTTTCAAGAACCAGCTTCACCTGGGGAATCCCGGTTGACTTCGATCCAGGGCACGTGGTCTACGTCTGGATCGACGCATTGTCAAACTACATTACGGCGCTGGGATTTCTCTCTGAGGATGATTCAGAGTACAAGAAGTACTGGCCAGCAGATGTCCACCTGGTTGGAAAAGAGATCGCAAGGTTTCACACGATCATATGGCCCGCCATGCTCATGGGGCTTGAAGAGCCATTGCCAAAGCAAGTGTTCGCCCATGGCTGGCTTATCATAGACGGCGGAAAGATGTCAAAGTCAAAAGGCAACGTTGTAGATCCCAAGTTTCTGGTCGACAGGTACGGGGTTGACGCGCTCAGGTACTTCCTTCTGAGGGAGGTCGCGTTCGGAGGCGACGGCAACTTTTCAAACGAGGCTTTGCTTAACCGCATAAACGCCGATCTCGCCAATGACCTAGGCAACCTGGTGTCCCGCATCTCCGGCCTCAAAGGGCCAGAGCAGACAGAGGCGCCTACGGCGCCCGCTCAGGAAGCGGAGCTTGCTGAGCTTAGTTTGAAAGTGATCTCTAGAACTGAAGAGCTCATGGACAAACTTTTGTTTTCAGACGCTCTGACAGAGATATGGGTCTTCATAAAGAGGCTCAACAAGTTCGCCCATGAATCTGAGCCCTGGAAGCTGGCGAAAGCCAACAAGGGAGCTGAGTTCGCGGGAGTCATGAGGGTTCTGGCAGAAGGCTTGAGGATCTCCGCTGTGCTGGTTAGCCCATTCATGCCCGGATCGTCCAAGGCGATACTGGACAGGCTGGCCCTTCCGGAAGAGAGCAGGACATGGGAGAGCGCCAAGAGGTTCGACATAGTAAAAAGCGGCGAGGTAGCCAAGGGCAGCCCCATATTCCCGAGGATAGACGTAAAGGCTGAGCTGGCGTTCCTTGAAGGGCAAGCGCCGAAGAAAGAAGAGCCAAAGCAGGAAGAAAAGAAAGAAGAAAAGAAAGAAGAAGCGCCTTCGGAGCAAGTGCCCGGCATCATAGCATTTGACGACTTCGCGAAGCTTGATCTCAAGGTCGGGCTGGTCACTGAATGCGAAAAAGTCAAAGGCTCAGACAAGCTTTTGAAGTCGCAGGTCAAGCTTGGCGATGAGACAAGGCAAATAGTCTCGGGAATCGCCAAATGGTACACTCCTGAAGAGATGGTCGGAAAGCTCGTCGTGCTTGTGGCTAACCTAAAGCCCGTAAAGCTCAAAGGCCAGCTGTCTGAAGGGATGCTTTTGGCGGCGGAGGGGAAAGACGGAACGATTAGCCTTGTAACGGTCGACAAGCCGGTGGAGGACGGATCGGAGGTAAGTTGATGATAGTAGACACGCACGCCCATTACGATCACAGCAAGTTCAAGATTGATCGGGAGTCGGTGCTCAACAGCCTGCAAGACAGCGACATTGGGCTTGTGCTTAACGTTGGCATATCCGTGGCCTCATCGGAAGCTTCGATGAGGCTTGCGGAAAGAAAGGATTTTATATTCTTCGCGTCGGGTACGCACCCCCACGAAGCGAGCGGCATGACTGAGGCAGGGCTAAACAAGCTAAAGGCTCTGTGCGCCCATCCCAAGTGCATGGCCGTAGGAGAGATAGGGCTGGATTTTTACCACAACTTCTCCCCTAAGGATATTCAAAGGGACTGGTTCAAGCGCCAGCTGGAACTGGCGCTTGAAGTTGGCTTGCCCGTTGTGATCCACGCCAGGGAATGCGACAGCGAGTGCTTTGAGACGATAAAGAAAAGCGGAGTCAGAAAAGGCGTGATCCATTGCTACTCTGGCAGCGCCGAGCTGGCGAAGGAATATGTGAAGCTTGGCTTTCACATAGGGGTAGGAGGAGTGCTAACCTACTCGAACTCGAGGCGCTTGGTTGAGACTTGCACAGTCTTGCCATTGGATAGGCTGGTGCTGGAGACAGACTGCCCGTACTTGAGCCCTGAGCCATTTAGGAAAGACAGGAACGACTCCAGGCTGATCCCGTTTGTCGTGGAGAAGCTGGCAAGAATTAGAAAGATATCTCCAGAAGAAGTGAGAGAAGAGACTACGAAAAACGCCAAAGCGCTGTTTAAATTTGAAATAAAAACCAACTAGTGACAGTCGCTAGTTAGAAAAATCAAAATAGAAAATAATTGTTGCGCAGATGTTAAGATTGTGTTAAGATATCTCTCAAAGAAATAAAGCGGCCAGAGAAAGGCGCCAGGCATGCCCGCATGGGCATGCGCCGGCGCGGCAGAGGCGCCGCGAACATGCATTAGAGGGAGCTTGATATGAGGAAGAAAACATCATTCGCGGCGCTCATTTCCGGGGCGGCTATGCTGGCTGCAGCATACGCTCCCATGAATGTCGCCGCAGGCGCGCAGCTTAAGACAATCTTCTTTGTAGAGAACGGAAAGTCCAGCACTTATGTCACAACGGCAGAGACAGTAAGGGATTTTTTCCTGGAGGCAGACATAACCCTAACGCCCAAGGATACGGCGAACATGGATTACGATGAGGTTTTGGATCATGGAGACGTCTTGGAGCTTGACAGGGGCTACTACATAACCATCGTCGCAGATGGAGAAGACGAGAAGATCAAAGTCAACAGGGGGCTTACGGTAGGCGCGGTCGTCACCCAGCTCCGCAAGGAAAGAGATGTTTACTACACCACGAGCGCAAGCCTTCCCTCTTTTGTCGAAGAGGGCATGACGCTTGAAATCTCAAGCTTTTATGACGTAATAGACCTGTCCAGAACCCCGATCCCCTTCGAAACTGAAGAGATCGACGCGCCAGACTTGCCGAAGGGAACAATTGAGCTGGTTCAGGAAGGAGTCGAAGGAGAGCTGGAAACGGCGCTAAAGATCTCATTTCGCAAAGAGATAGAAGAATCCCGCGAAATTTTGTCTGAAACGGTCGTGCACGAGCCGATACCGAAGATTGTAAGGGTAGGCAGCAAGCTAGCCCCCGCAGGCGGGCTTGGGGAGAAAGTTGAATCCATCTCAGAGCTGGATTACTCCCAGGTTATAGTCATGAACGCCACGGCCTATACAGCTTCAGAGCTGGCCAAGCCTGGTTCCAAGAGGTACGGGATCACAGCGTCTGGAATGAAGGTCGCTCATGGCGTAGTCGCTGTTGACCCAAGAGTTATCCCTCTTGGCACAAAGCTCTACATCGAGGGCTACGGGTACTCCATAGCCGCTGACACAGGCGGCGCGATAAAGGGTAACAAGATAGACCTATACATGGAAACGCTTCAGGCCGCCAGGCAGTTCGGCAGGAGGAACGTGACGGTGTATGTGTTGAAGTAGGGTTTATTAAGAGAAAACGAGAAAGGCAAAACGCTTAAAGCAAAAAAAGATAAAAGCAAAGATCAAAGAAAGATCAAAGCAAAGATCAAACCAAAGATCAAAGCAAAACCCAAAGCAAACCCAAAGCCAGCCGCGCAGCGGCTGGCTTTTCTTTGCCCGCAGGGCAAAGAAAAGCGTGAGATGCTCCTTCACGCTACAGTGAAATCGGATTCAGATATCTTGCAAACCAATATGTGCGGCAGGCTAGGCGGGTAGGGGAATCGAGGCGCTGCGCCTGCGCAGTAAAGTGAAACCGGATTCAAAAGCTAGATAAGCGTTTAACTTAACGCCTTGCGATCTGCAGGATCGGGGGCGTGCGCCTGCGCACTAAAGTGAAATCGGATTCAGAGGCGCTGGCGCTGGGGGCGCTTGCTGGGTTGAAACATTTCTTGCCTAGCATCGAAAGCATGTTCTTGGAGCGGCAAAATGTTGTCATAGAACGGTAATCATGGCGTATACTAACTATTGTGGAAATGTTAATAGGTAGGATAGAATATATTACGCTGGAAGTTGCGAGAATTGCAATAACTGAGGGCCCGAAAATGTTAAATTTAGTTCCAAACTAGAAAAGACAGGATAGAAATCATTGCCAGGAAAAACTCTTAGACAAGCGCATTTTAGCGAATCTCGGGTTTTTCAACTCGAAATAAGGCCAAAAAAAGATCAATTAAAATGTTGCGTAGATGTTAAGATTGTGTTAAGATATCTCTCGTAAGAAATGCAACTGAGCGGCACATTGTGCATATCCCAGAATTCTTTCACAGCGCTGGCTTTGGGCATACGGATGCCTGAAGATGCGCGGCAGGGCCGCGCTGGCGGCGCTTGGTTACAAGCGGGCAAAAGGTGAACTTTGGGCTCGGACCGAAGATTGCCCAGCGAAAGCACGCTGGGCGTGAGATGAGGATATGCAAGACGCGCGTTCCCAGATGGGAATGCGGCACCGCGCATCCGGCGCGCGGCTAAAGCGGCCGCTTTAGATTTCGGCCCAATGGGCCGTAGGCGGGATTGGGACCCGCAAATTCGAGGGAGCTTGATATGAGGAAGAAAACATCATTCGCGGTTATAATTTCGAGCGTGGCTATGCTGGCTACAGCGTACGCTCCGCTCAATGTGACCGCAGGCGCGCAGCTTAAGACAATCTTCTTTGTAGAAAATGGAAAGTCGACCACCCACGTTACCATGGCTGAAACAGTGAAAGACTTTTTCGCCGAGCAAGACATAACCCTTACGCCCAAGGACAGGGCGAACATGGACTATGATGTGTTGCTGGAGCATGGCGATGTCCTGGAGCTTGACAGAGGCTACTACATAACGATTGTGGTAGACGGCGAAGCAGAGAGGATCAAAGTCAACAGGGGCCTCACGGTAGGGGCTTTAATCGTCCAGCTCCGCAAGGAGAAGAATACGAACTTTACAACTGGAGCCAGTCTTCCTTCGTTTGTTGAGGAAGGCATGAGGCTTGAGCTTTCAAGCTTCTATGATATCGTTGACCTTCACAGGGAACCCATTCCGTTTGAGACGCAGGAAGTGGAAGCGCCAGACTTGCTGCAGGGAGTGACGGAACTGGTTCAAGAAGGGGCAGAGGGCGAAAAGGAAATCGCCATAAAGATCTCTTTCCAGAAAGAAGAAGAAGTGTCTCGAGAAACAGTCGCTGAGACAGTAGTGCGTGAGCCAGTGACAAAGATCGTAAAGGTAGGGACAAAAGTGAAGGCTGGGGTGCTTGGGGAGAGAGTGGACTCCATATCCGAGCTGAGCTACTCAAAGGCTCTGACAATGACTGCGACAGCCTATACGGCTGGGCCAGAGTCAACAGGCAAGAGGCCTGGAATGAAAGGCTACGGAATCACAGCGTCAGGCATGAAAGTGACGCACGGCGTGGTCGCGGTTGATCCAAGGGTTATTCCCTTAGGCACAAAGCTCTATGTTGAGGGTTACGGGTATTCGATAGCTGCTGACACAGGCAGCGCCATAAAAGGAAACAAGATTGATCTCTACATGGAGTCGCTACGGGCCGCGAACCAATTTGGCCGCAGGAACATAACAGTGTATATCTTGAACTGATACACGAAACCGGATAGGCCTTAATGGGCCAGCCGTGAAAACGATTGCCCCCGCCCTAGGGGCGATCATAAACTTTAACAGCTTCCCTGCCCTGGGCAGCCTTAAAGACATATCGCTTTCGAGCCATTGGCTTAAAATATAGAGATGAAAAGCCCTGCTCCAGCAGGGCTTTTTTTATTGCGTTTTGCATTGTTTTAGGGTGTTTTAAAATTTGATAACGATACCGCAATGGGGCGTTGCGATCGCAAGCAGACTTCAAAGTGCTACACATGGGCGGGGTGAAAGACGTATCGTTTTAGAGACATTGGCGTTATTGGCTGAAAATTTGGAGATAGAAAAAGCCCTGCTTTAGCAGGGCTTTTTCTATTGCGGTTAATTAGAATCTTTGAAGCCGGACTTGGGGTTGACTTTAATTAGATCCTCTGAAGCAGGGCTTGGGGTTGACATTTTAAATTTATAAGAGACAAAAATATGATTAAATTTACATTATTGTCCAAAACAATGATTAGGCCCTACCCTTGAGCGAGCTAATCTGGAATATTTTTAAATATATTACGACGGAGTTGCGAAAATTGCAATAAATTTGGGTTCAAAATGTAAGAAATGATTACAATCGAAATAGTACGGGATAGAAATCATTTCCAAGAAAATCCCTTGAACAAGCGGATTTTAGCGAATCCAGGATTATATAAGACGAAAAAGGGCTGAAAAAAATTTTATTTAATTGTTGCATAGATATTAAGAATGTGTTAAGATATCTTTCGGTAGGATTACAACTGAGCGGCGCTTGCATATGCTGCGGGCTTTGGGCATGCGGATGCACGAAGATTGCTTGGCGAAAGCTCGCTGGGCAAAATCAGGATATGCAAGAAGCCAAGGGCATCGCCCAGATGGGGATGCCTAACCGCGCATCAGGCGCGGTTGAGAGCATAATGCTCTAGAGCAGCCGCTTTTGATTTCGGCCCAAAGGGCCGTAGGCGGGATTGGAACCCGCATTCGAGGGAGATTAGCATGAGGAAGAAATCATCATTCGCGGCACTAATATCTGGCGTGGCAATGCTGGCAACGGCGTACGCTCCGCTTAATGTGACCGCAGGCGCGCAGCTAAAGACAATCTTCTTTGTAGAAAATGGAGAGTCATCAACCCACGTTACCATGGCTGAGACAGTGAAGGACTTTTTTGCAGAGAAAGAAATAATCCTTACGCCTAAGGACAAGGCAAACATGAACTATGATGTCGTACTGGAGCATGGAGATGTCTTGGAGCTTGACAGGGGCTACTACATAACCGTTGTGATAGACGGAGAAGCTGAGAGGGTAAAAGTCAACAGAGGCCTCACAGTAGGGGCGCTGGTTGTTCAGTTGCGCACAGAGAAAAATACAAACTTTGCAACCGCCGCCAGCCTTCCATCTCCTGTTGAGGAGGGCATGAGGCTTGAGCTTTCAAGCTTCTACGATATCGTTGAACTGCAGAGAGAAACCATTCCGTTTGAGACCCAAGAAGTGGAAGATTCGGAACTGCTGAAGGGAAACACGGAAGTGGTTCAAGAAGGGGCGGATGGCGAAAAGGAAATCGCCACTAAGATCTCATTTATGAAAGAGGAAGAGGTATCTCGTGAAATAGTCTCAGAGAAAGTGATTCTTGAGCCTGTGCCGAAGATAGTTAAGATAGGGACAAAGGTTGAAGTCAAGCCTGTTGTAAAAGAAAGCGGATCAACACCCGAGTTCAGCTACTCAAAGAAGCTGACCATGAGCGCTTCAGCTTATACGGCTGGGGTGGAGTCAACAGGCAAGAAGCCTGGATCGAGCGGATACGGAATCACAGCGTCAGGCATGAGGGTGGCGCATGGCGTGGTTTCAGTTGATCCAAGGGTCATCCCGCTGGGAACAAAGCTCTATGTTGAGGGCTACGGATATTCAATAGCCGCTGACACAGGCGGCGCCATAAAAGGCAACAAGATCGATCTTTACATGGAATCTTTGTCAGCCGCAAGGCAGTTTGGCCGCAGGAACGTTACAGTGTATATCTTGGACTGATGCACGAATCCGGATGGCCATGAAGGGCCAGCCATGAAAACAATTGCCCTTGCCCTGGGGTGATTATAAATTTAAAATATAGAGATAAAACATATAGATAAAATAAATAGATGAAATATAGAGATAAATAAATATAGAGATAGAATATAAAGATAGAAAAAGCCCTGCTCCAGCAGGGCTTTTTTAGTTGAGAAAAGCGCAGTTCTAAGCCTTGAGCGGTTGTGATGGCTATATTTTAGTCGAATCCACGCGATCACGTGCTCAGTTCGTATGATTTAGGCTAAAAAAATCGGCATTTGAACTGTTGCTTTTTTTCATCGATTACGCTATGCTTCGAGTATCCATTTCAAGAAAGGAGGGCACAGACATGATAGTTGCCACAGCAACAGACTTCAAGAACAATATAGGCAAATACCTGGACTTGTCTGCCACAGAGGACATCCTGATTACACGCAACGGGAAAGGGGTGGCTATGCTGACTGGCGTGGTTGACGGAGTAATGGCCGCATTCCGTGAAATGCGCGGCATCCTGAAAAAAGGCGATGACAGGGATGCAATAAGGGAGGAAAGGCTGGGAAAGCTGATTGACAAGGGCACTGACTAAGTGCATATCCCAACGGCGATGAGTCTGAGCGAGTGTAAAAAATCGCTGAGAACTGTTGCGATGGGAAAGTGTTGTCCCGTTAGGCATGAAGTGTGCAACAACAAAAGCCCTGCTACGGCAGGGCTTTTATATTGGAGAGGGTAATCAGCTTATGGAATGTCGAAACAAAAGAATTTAAGAATTTTAAAGATGAAATTATAATAGCATGCGCTCCCTAAAGCTGCAACAAGTTTATAAAATGCAAATATTACCTATATCTCTGGATTTTGTAATGCAACGTAGCGCGGATGAGATAAGGGTTGGCAGGTTGTAGCTACGGTGGAAACTTAAAGCATAATAAAAAAGCGGAAAGCGATGTAATCGCTTTCCGCTTTTAAAACCTAAGGCAAATCATTTCCGCGAAAAGACCTGCTGGCGCAGACTTTTCGCGCTTTTAAAACCGTCTGTTGTCCGAGGTGAGCTTGCACCCTTGGACAAATCTTTAGCCTTTGACGTGCTCCTACTTTAACGGGATGCTGGCCGTCTGCTGTATGGCCGCTTGCCTTTTCTCGTCAAGCTCGGCGCGGATCGCTGAAGCCGTGCTGGCGTAGTCGTTCTCATCCTCTGTTTCCTTGCTGACTGTATCCATCAGCTCGTAGATCTCAGCGGCCAAGGAGGTATGGGATACGTCAGACTTTTCGCAAATATTGACAGCTTTCTTCAAAATTTCCAACGCTTCGAGGGCGCGCGAGTCGGAAGCCAGGACTCTCGCCTTGAGAAGGCAGGATCTGGCGGCTACTGGAGGGGTGATCCCTGTTGTGAGGGCGCAATCGGCTACTGTTGTTATGGCGCGATCATACTGCGCCATGGCTTCGCGGGGCATTGACTTGTCAAGGAAGACATCGCCCAGGGAGTTGCAGAGCTCAGCGTAGACTATCGGATCTGAGCTCTTGAGCTTGGAGAGAGAGGATAGGGCGCTTTGGAAGCTCTTGAGGGCTACATCGGGCTCTGACATGTCTTTCCAGACTTTGCCCAGCATTCCGGTGGAAGCCGCTGTGCACGGGTGGTTAGCGCCGTATTCGGCCATGCAGGTGTCCAAGGCCTTCCTGCCCATGTCAAGGGCTTTGGCGTAGTCACCGGACAGCCTGCAAGCGTCAGAGGCACTGAGCATAATCGGGATTGAGCGTCTGCCGTCAGGGCCTGAGAAGCTTTCAAAGTTTCCCAAGGACTTTTTGTACCAGTCATAGGCGGTGGCGTTTTTGCCCAAGGACTTGTAGATGCAGGCCAAGCAGGCGTGGGCTTCAGGGATGAGGGGCGAGCTGTCGCCAATAAGCTCGAGGGCCTGGCTGTGCCAGTTAAGCGCCTCATCAAAGAGCTCAAGGGTCGCGCAGTTAGATGCGATCAAAAGGCGCAAGTTCGCCAGCCACGTCTTGGAGTCCTGCGGATGTTTCTCAAGGCTTGCATGGGCTGTCATCCGCCACTGCAGCGCTCCGGCGACATATCCGTTCTTTTCGAATATGCCCGCCACGGTCTTGAAGTTTTCCTGAGAGTTGTTAGCTCCTGTCACTTCATAAGACTCGGCTGCCTTCAGGAGCCATTCCAGGGCAAACATGTCCTTGCCCTCTGACGAGTAGATTTCCGCGACCTTCGCTCTGGCGTCGCCAGCGTGGGGGTGGCTCACATCCAAAGACATGGCGGCCCTCTGGTACCACTTGAGCGCCATGGATCCATATTCTAGATCTATGTATACGTCGCCCATGCAATCGCAAATCCTGGATATGACCTCTTTGCTGGCGCCTAAGGACTCAGCGTTCTCCAAGGCTTTGGCGCACCATTTGCGCGCGTCAACCCTGGAACCCCTGGCAAGCATCGTTTGCGAGACGCCCAAAAGGCATTCCGCCATTTCGGGGCTCTTGTTCCCAAGCTTGCGGTGGATGTTGAGCGCCTTCTGGTACCAATCCTTGGCGTTGCCGTAGTTCTTTTGGCCAAGGTACACGTCTGCCACCTTGGCGCATAAATAGGCGCCTTTAAGCGTGACTGCGCCCTCTTCCTTTTCCCAGCTCTTGAGCTCGAGCTTGCGCTGCTCTATCGTCTCGCTTTGGGCAATCCAGCTAGTGCCCATTTTCAAATCATAATCCACGCTGCCACTCCCCCGATGTCTTCGCAATTGCGAGATATGAACTTAGTGCGCTGCAACATGCGCATGCGCCCCCTTTGGGTTATTCGGCTTATCCAAGAAAAAGCTTAAACTCATTGCTATCCAGGCTGGCTTCGAAGGCGCGATTTGCTGATGGCGCTTGCATGCGTGAATTTCTTATCGTTGCCCGCCTTAGAACAGTCGGGCTCTTCCGCCGAGATAAGAAATTTCTAAATCATAGCGCTCATCAATATAATGGCCGCGCCTTCCCCGAAACCTTGCGCCGTCGAATATTGGCGGCTAGCGCAGGAAATGAGAACGCGTTTCGGATAAACATACTTATTTTAATGCAAATTGTCTTTAAAAGCAAATATTCTTTCAAAATAAAATGACTTCCAGAACAGGCTAACGCTTGAAAGCATAAATATTGCCCAATTATGGATGCAACTAAACTCCTTCTGGGCGAGCCGGATCCCGGAGAAGGCGGCGGAATTTACAAGAAAGCGAGCGAAAACATAAAGAATCAATATTCGGCATTTTAGGTATTAACAATAGATAAAAGCGAGAGGAAAATGCATTTCATTTCGCTCAAGACTATAATTGGGTTCTCGAAAAAGGCTCAAAATCATAGGATCTATTTATGTTTAAATAATTTTTTTCCTCTTTAAATAAAAAAACGGGAGCTATCCCTGAACCCCCCAATCGAACTTTTGGCCTATAAGTCCTGAATACGCCGTAGGATCTATTTGGCCATTGCTGAGGATGTCGAAAAGCAGCGAAACGATTGGCGCATCTTCTAATATAAAATAGAGTTAAATAGGAAATCTTGCGTAGCAACTAGCAAGTAACACGAGATAAGATGGCTAAAAGCAGCTATGAAAGTAAGGGGGGATCTGATTGGAAATCGACTCCCTTTCCATAAACAAACATGGTTTGCTGTTGCAAAAAGCTTGATATACAGCCAAATATGCATTCGTGGATATCAATCCAATTTCGGCAAATAGCGCCTTGTCTGGTGTAGCCAACTACCATTATGCGCAAATGGTCTTGAAGGTTATGGCCATTAGGTGTATAATCCACAGAAGAGACTTTATTGCTGAAAAATGGAGACAGCGATCCGCAGGGATCGAGACATGCCGCTATTGCGCAAGTCGAGATCCAGTCAGAAAGGCTGCATCCAATTAGTGCATATCCCAAAATTCCATAAAAGGCGCGGGGTAGCGTTTGCCCATTGTTCAAACTTTTCCTGCGCCATAAAATTAATTTTTGGATATGCTCTTATTTTTTAAATATGCGCGAAATGCATGTTTTAAAAAAGTCATGCAATTGTCTCCAGGCGCAAGCGCCTGAAAAGAGCGCCCAAATTTATTTTCTAGGGCTGGCGCTAGTTCAAGCGCCGAATTCTTGCGATGGTCAACACAGACGCTTCAAAGCCTTATAATAGATATTGGGCGTACGTTCAGAGATCAGGGTAAAGGTTTTCACTGCGGCCAACCTGCCGTGATACATAGGGGCATTTCCGAAGAGGCACACAAGAGAGCCCTAGGCATGCCATATGCTCGCGATAAAAAACTTCGCGCGAGCCATGCTGACGAGCGGTTAAATAAAAGCCACGTTTGTGCGCTCGTCAATAGCATAAAAGTGAAAAGAGAAGTACTTTTCTCTCACTGCACTAACGCAAACGGCATTGCGGTTTGAAGAACAGAAGCAAAAGCCTGTCAAGAGCGTACTTAGTATAGCGCAGGAAAGCGTTTGCTTGATGTCCAAGTAAAATCATCAAAGTCTTGCGAAGGCAATACGTATGCTCTAAATAAAAAAGCGCTAAACGCGTCAAGCTTTGCCATGCAGCACACTCACAAGCGATATTTCGCTTATGAGCAGCCATAAAAGCATAACCCAAAGGCAGCCATGTTGGCTTTGAGGTCTGCAAGTTAGCGCTTTGAAGACCGCAAGACTCCTGCGCCGCCAGAAATATGGGATTATGATCCTTAAGGGGCAAAACAAGTGCCCTAGTCAAAGCGATAGCCATACTTTGTAGGGAGGTGGAGCAATGTCAGTTGTAGACAAGAACTTGTTTGTCGATACGCTGAATATAGAGCGGCCCGCGTTCATTTCTTCGATAGAGTTCGTTGACAGCCAGCAGGTAGTGATAAATGTCAACTTTGAGGAAGGTTGCGTCGTATGCCCGATTTGCGGCGCCAAGACGCCAAATGCAGGATATGTGAAGAAGCGTTGGAGGCATTTGGACTGTATGCAGTTCAAAAGCGTCATAGTCGCCGACATGCCAGTGGCAAAATGCTCCAGATGCGGAGAGCTTATATGCGAGGCCCCATGGGCAAGGCAAGGCAGCCCATACACTGCGGAATTTGAGCTGATGCTGGTTGGAATGAAGACTTCAGCCCTCCTGTCGTCCATCGCGAATATAGTCGATGAGCCGGAATCGCTTTTAGATGAGGTTTTGCAGTCATACGAGATAACTGACGAGTCCTTTTACAGGCGTTCAGTCGCCCGATAGGGCGGCTTGGTGCATATCCCAAAATATAGTTTCAAGCCATAGATTTAATTTTGGGATATGCTGATTGGGGATGAGCTTCGTCCCTAACATTTGTGCATAAGGAGAGAGGCTTGATGCCGACCTTGATGAACAGAAACGTGGAGCTTTGCGAGCTTTCCATTGACACGGGCACTCTTTCGTTTAGCAAGGCGAGATCAATCAGCCAGACGCACCTTTTTCCGTTTGCCAATCCAGCCTCATGGCAGGCGCAAGATGTCCTGCCCAGGCTAAACTCATGGTGGGCAAAGAGAAGAGCCTCTTACTTGGCAAGCTACAGCGGAGCTAGAACCCAGCTGAAGGCAAGGCTTGAGGCGTCTTTTGGGACGCCGTTGGAAGCCATGCCCTTTAGGAGCTATGGGCTGAGCCTGTCGGACCATTACTGGCTCAGGCCCGAAAAGTCGATCAAATGGGAAGACGTCAACTTCTTTGACAATGATTTCAGCCTAGACGTGTCATATGCCGTGATGGGGCAGCCCAGCACGGGCAAGAACGCCTATTCTCCAGACCTGGCAACATCAGGCCGGAGAATTAAGACGTGGGTTCCCATGGGGAGCGAGAGGTGGCTGGCAAAGCGCGGCTCAATACTCCAACCCAGCGCCCACGCCGAGCTCCTGGGGAACAAAGTGATGCGGCTGGCGCTGCCGGACGAGTATGTAGCAGACATGAAGATAGCTGAGGCCGGAAATGAGCGCTGCTCCATGACAAGAAACGTTGCGACGAAAGAGACAGAGATTGTATGCATGGATAAGCTCCTGCCAATGAGAGCGGCAGGGATAGAGGCCTACAGGCTATGCAAGGAAGTATGCGAAGAGCACTGGCCGATAATAGATCTCGTCTTGATAGCCGATTACATCCTGATGTACGGAAACAGGGGCCTCGACAACATCGGCATGATCAGGAGCGCTAGAACAGGAAGGCTTTTGTACCCAGCCCCTGTATGGAATTCCGCTCTAGGCTTGGGCAACTATCAAGCGTCAATGCCGTTTCTCAGGGATTTTGATGAGCAGGCGGCGCTTGTTGACATCACAGCGTACAGGGATCAAATCGAAGCGATAATAGACGGGCTGGAGGACGCCTTTGCCGAGACGCTGGGCATGGCTGATCCACCCGAGGATGTAGAGACAGCTCTGGCTGGTTGCAAAGCCAGGGCGAAGAAGCTGTTGGCAATGGACACTTCGCGCAGATTTGTGTTCTTTTACGGGAATACAGCCAAATGGTAAGAGCCGCAAGGCCAAGTTAGTGAAAAAGCAGCGATAGAAAGCTGGACCTAAAGCATATCCTAAAAATCTTATGGCATGTCTTTGGCGTTTTCCCTTGACGGGCAGACGCTATAAAACGCCAAATTTTGGGATGCGCTTGGGTCCAGCTTTTCTTTTGCCTTAAATAATAATGGAAAATAAAACGCAACAAGATGTGCAAGGCAATAAAAACTGCTAGAAAAACCCAAGCCATCATAATTCCTGAAATAAAAGACCCAAATTAACTGAGGTGCTGCTCAGTTGAAATGCCTAGAATACATTTTGTGGATCGTGAAGAATGATGTTGTAAAAGAGCGCGGCGTGTGATATTATAAACTAAGCACAGTAAAGCAGGTTTACACTTTTCTTAAATAAGCGCTGGATTGAAAAGATGTTCAACATGCTTTGGCGAAAGTTTTTGCCAAGCCTTGACCGGAACGTGCATCTTTTGGGGGTTGATCGCAAAGTCGCAAGAGAGCGCGCGACGCTTTTTCGACAATAGCGCAAGGCTCCCAGTCCAGCTAAAAGTCAAGATTTTATAACGATTTGTCGATGTATTGCTGATATTTTCAAATTTAACATATGAAATAAAAATCATGACGTTTGCATCACATATTAACCCTTAAAACTTACAGGAAAATGAAAACGAATGGTTCATGTTTTTGCGATCATAGAACTGCGCCTGTGCTCCAAACCAGCATTCATATCTTAAGTAAAAGATTATTCATGGCTGCTGAGACATACATGCATGCGTAGCTGTTTTAAAGGGTGGAGGTGGTAGAAAATTCCTATACTAAGCAAGTTTGAGGTTTCCGAAGATGAAACGTACTTCGACGCTTGGAATGATGACTATAAGGACGGGCAGAGGGTCAGGCTTGACTATACAGGCGAATGGGTTGAGTTTGTCAAGAATAACGAAATTCAATTGTCATTTGACGGTTACTGGGTCTTTCAAGACCCGATCAAGGGCGAGAGCACAATGCTGCATCGCTACATATTCAGGCGCAGCGTCAAGGGCCTGCTGTACGACTACATAATTCATCATAAAAACGGAGTTGTATGGGACAATCGGGTCGCCAACCTGGAGATGAAGCTTCTGGGCCATGAAATCAGGTTTCGTGACACTGACAGCGAAAACGAAAGCTTCTTCCTAACGAATTCAGGCATCAAGTACTTGTTCGTAAGCGGGGGGAGCTATCACATAGTAAAAAAGGCAGACGACGGTTTCATAATCTCTCTTAGCCTGAATGATTTCGATCTGTCCCGGGACTGCGCCTATGTTCTGGCCATGATCTACGACGACATAAACTACTTCAGCAACTTGACCTATACAGTAGACGACATAGTTGTTCGGTGCGCTTCCGAAGAGCAGCTCCGCAAGATATACAGATTCTTTTACGACATCTACTCCCATTGCGAGGGGACGATGGCAAAGAGGAGAGGGCTGACTAACGTGTTTCAAAGAAACATATTTTTGTATTAGCGATAAAGGCAGCAACAAACGCCGGAACTAAGACAGCAACAAACGCCAGAACTAAGTAAGCAGCAAACGCCGCTCCTTCCTGGGCATGTCCCAATATTCTTCCTGGGATATGCCCAAAGATCTTTAAAAGGGCGGCTTTGCCTTGAAAAAACTAGAATCAGGCAGTCTGCGACGCGGGCGCACTTCGCCCGACTTTAAATAAACACGTGTTTATATTTGAGATTGCGGGGTTGACAAATTCATGTCAAAGCATTACTATTACTTATGAGGCGAAGAGCATATCCCAAAACACCGAAGGGCGCTGGAAAGCCGTTTTGGTTACGAGCTTATTCGATGCTCAGTGATATGCCCTTGCAAAACCCTCTGGGCGCGTGAGCGCCCCTGCTTTGGCCAGCGCCTGCTGATCAAAGACGAACTATCAAGCGCTTTGTTGCGCCCAACCCGATAAACACGTGTTCATGAAAGGAGCAAACCATGGAAAACTTTGAATTCTCCGTCCCCACCAACCTGGTCTTCGGAAAAGAGGCCCACAAGAAGATCGGATCCCTTGTGAAGGAATACGGCGCCAAAAAGGTGCTGCTTCATTACGGAAGCGGAAGCGTCAAGAAAAGCGGAGTGTACGATGATGTAGTAAAGTCCCTGCAAGACGCCGGGCTTGAGTATTGCGAGCTGGGAGGGGTAAAGCCCAACCCGAGGCTTGCCCTTGTCTATGAGGGAATAGCGCTGGCCATAAACGAAGGGGTGGACTTTGTCCTTGCCGTTGGAGGCGGCAGCGCAATCGACTCCGCCAAGGGCATCGCCGTAGGCGCTCTGGAAGAAACGGACATATGGGATCACTACCAGTACAAAAAGGAAGTGACCAAGATACTTCCTGTCGGAGTCATACTTACCATCCCGGCGGCGGGAAGCGAAACCAGCACTTCAAGCGTTGTGACAGACGAGGCGAATGAGAGAAAGGATTCGATGGAAGGCCAGCTCCTCCGCCCGGTCCTTAGCATCATAAACCCAGAGCTTTTCTTCACGCTTCCAAAGAACCAGATAGCAAACGGCGTAGCCGACATGATGAGCCATATCTTCGAGCGCTACTTCACCAACACCAAGAGCACGGATCTCACGGACGCGCTGGCTGAGGCGACACTCAAAGTCATCATGAAAAACGCGCCGATAGCCTACGAGAACCCACAAGATTACAACGCATGGGCTCAGCTGGGCCATAGCGGATCCATGGCTCACACAGGCATCCTGGGCCTTGGCAGAAGCCAGGAATGGAGCTGCCACCCCATAGAGCACGAGCTCTCAGCCAGCTACGATGTAGCCCACGGCGCAGGCCTTGCCGCTATCACCCCAGCCTGGATGGAGTACGTGTACAAGTCCAATGTCCCAATGTTCACCCAGTTCGCCGCAAACGTCATGGGCGTCGAAGGCAGCTTCAGGGATCCGGACGCGTTTATCCTTGAGGGAATCAGAAAGCTTCGCGCCTTTTTCAACTCCTTGGGCCTTCCAGCAACCCTGTCCCAGATGGGCATAGGCGAAGACAAACTGGAGCTCATGGCAAAGAGGGCTACTGGAGAAGCGTTCGGGAAAGAGCGCCCGCTTGGCAACATCAAGCCGCTGTACTGGCAGGATGTGCTTAACATCTTCAAGATGATAAAGTAGGGAATAGGGCTAGAGAAAGCAAGAAAATAAAAAAATAAAAAATAAAAAAATATAAAAAACAAAAAACAAAAATATAAAACCCCAAAGAGCCAGGCCGCTTGCGGCCTGGCTCTTTGGCAGCAAAGGCCTGAGGGCGGCGCCCTCAGGCCTTGTTGCAATCTTTGCTTTTGCATTGATTATAAATTGGTACATGACTCGAATCTGCAAGAATTCTTAAAAGCAATTTTATCTTACCTTATAACCGCTCTAAGCATATATCTCTTTTATCTTTTAATTCCTCAAAAGCTCTATTGTCCCTCAAATATCCTATAGTATTCCCAGCTCTTGTAAAAGCTCAGCGGGGTGTCTAGGCTGTCGTCCTGTTCGATCATGGATCCAGCGTCATCGATGTAGTGGTTTTCAAGGACTATAGGGTAGTCCTTGGATAGCTCTGACACTTCTTCAAAGAAGGGGTCTGCCTTTTCAAAGCCCAAGAGGCTTGAAACAAAAGTTCCAAGGTAAGACGAAGACATGACTATAGGCCCTTCGCCTATAATGTTCTTAAGCCGTTGCTCTACCTCTCCCGTTTCCTTTGCGGCGCTGTTTTGCCATATGAGGAAGGGGGTTTTGAAAAGCCTTGTGGCGTCCTGCGCAGGATCTCCTGTTACAGGAAGGAAGGTATTGTAAATCTGGTTCTCAAAGCTTGGAAGATGATCTCCGTAGTATATGAGTATTATTGGCTCTTTCCTGGATTCAAAGAAGGTGGCCAGGTTTCCTAGCTCCACGTCGCAGTCCGTCAGGCCATGCACATAGTTTTGCAGCGCGTTTAGATGGTTCTCAGAGAGGCCCTCAGCAGTAGTTTCGAAGTTTTGCTCGGTGACATTGTACTTGCCTACATATGGGCCATGGTTCTGTATGGTCACGACGAACTCAAAAAACGGGGTTTCGGGATTTTCGTTAACCCTTGTCTTGTACTCTGTTATCACCCTGTCTATGGTCTGCATTTCAGAGATGTACAAGCCCTTCATGTCCGTGTCGTCAAACTCCTTGAGATCGATGAGCCCTGGAAACCCTAGGTGAACGTATACGTTCTGCCTGTTGTAGAACCAGCCGAATCCCGGATGCATAGCCAGGCTTGAGTAGCCTAGCCCTTTCAAGAGGGAGGTGAAAGACGGAGTCTCTTTTGCTATCAGGGAATAGCCATAAGGAGCTCCCCTGAAGTGCCTGGTGTTTATTCCTGTAAAAATGTCAAACTCGGTGTCGGCGGTGCCTCCCCCAACATTTGGTACAACAATGTGTCCGGATATTGAATCGCTCGCTAACTCCTTAAAGTTTTTAAGCGGATCCACATGCTGGGAGTAATCCATCAGGGGGCTGTCCAGAATGTCGGAAAAGGCCTCTCCCAGTATCAAGACAATATTTGGCTTAAAGCTGCCATCCAAGTCAGGCGGTGTGAACTCATTCGATATTCTCGCTATCTCTTTGGCATTTTTGTCATAGTTCAAAGGCTTGGTTATCTGCGATGTGTTGAAGGTATACAGAAAGCTGTAAAGAAAGCCCTTGGACTGAAAGTTGTCGGTTTGGTTGTAAAAGTTGCCAGTCATGTAAAGGTTGTTGTAGACGGTCTTATCGGAAAGAGTGTTCTTGTTCACTAAGAAGAAGAGAACAAGGGTCGCCGCCGCTCCCAGAACCCTGTACAGAGGGTGCGCTTTCTTGTTTTTAAGCACCAGGAACCCAACCGTCATAAAAGCGGCAAACACCAAAATCCAGATGAAGAGCTCCCTGACAGCGTTAGTCGGAAAGCTCTTGGACACGCTTAGGACTTCCCCTCCAAGGAGAATGTCGTTGGGCTTGAACGGGTCTTGGCGAAGGGCGATCATGGTTCGGTTGACTAGCGACAAAACGCATACAGCAAGCCCGGTTATGCCGCACGCGGCCACAGCTGAGTTGAGCGCGAACTGGAGAAAGAGCGTCGTTAGGATAACAGGAAGCCAGTTATAGATGAAGATCATGTAGTCGGACTTCTTGATGCAGTCCATAACCTGGACAATGGATGTCGGCTGCAAGCCGAACATCATTACTGTCACTGCCAATGATCCCAAGATGCACAATAATAACGCTATCGGCTGCCCTGCTGGCGGAAGCTGGAACCGCCTTTTCTTTTTGGGATTGAACATTCTCCTCATCTAGGCTTTCAGCTCTTTTCTAGACATTTAAAGCATGTTTTGCGCGTATTCCGAAATTCCAAAAAGTCGCAGGAAAAGGCAAGCGGCGCTTTAGCGCTGGCTTTTCCAAGCCGCATAATCAATTTTGGAATAAGCGCTTAAAAGCAGGCAATCAAAAAAGCGGGAGACATCCCCGCTTTTAGAAAGTCTGTTTCGAGCATTCCCGAAACTGCAACGAGGCTAGGTATTCTTCGGAGTTTAAGGAAATGCCTTTATGCGCACTGGGGGAGTTGAACCCCCGACCCTTCGGTTCGGAGCCGAATACTCTATCCACTGAGCTAAGAGCGCATGACGTCATGCATCGCAAACATTATAATGCATGTCTTTCAGTAAGTCAATAAGGAAGGCGCGCTAATTATTTGGAAGATTTGCTTTGAACTAAGGCAAAAGGGCTTAAGTTTAGGCTTTTTTTTGATCATTAGAAATTTGTGATGCAAAAATTTATTTTCGTCAAATGGCGTTGCGAATGCTGGAAATGCATGTAAATAAAGATCCTAACGCAGGCTTACGGGACAAAAACATTTGGCCGCGAAACGCTTGATATGAAGCTTTCTTTGATTTAAAGCCAAAGCCAAACCCAAACCAAACCCAAAACCCAAAACCCAAACCCCAACCCTTCATGCTTTGCCCCATGGGCTGCGCCCATAGGGCAAAGCATGAAGAGGCAGCCCCTGCGGGGTTGCGAAAGGCAGGATCCATAAGCTTAGCGAAAATTTAGCCGCCCACACGTGCGCAAGTGAGCGGCTATTCTTCATATGATTCTGCAATTGTCCGGTGGCTGTTACGGCAGAATCTTCATATTCGTCAGGCCAAAGGGCGTGTCCAGCGGTTATGCATGAGCAACCGCTCTATCTATAGCATAACCAATGTTTTAAATGCGCCTGCCTGGGCTATGGCAAGCCATGGCATTTCATGCCTCAATATGGCTGGCTTTTTTGGCACGCCTTAGCATACCCGAAATTTAGAAAAAGCGCGTGATAGCGGGCTTTTTCGAGCGTTTTGGGATATGCGCTTAAAAGTTTAGGAGCATGGCCCCTATAGTGTTCTAGGTTGGCTTATTCCCGAAGCTTGCAGGCGCTTTTCCTGGCGGCTGAAATTTCGGGATTTAAAAAGGCGGTTCGCGAGGAATGCCTAAAATGCGGAAAAGACGCATATTTTGTCGCTCGCTGGCATTATGGCAACTAGTACACAAGTGTTTCGGCAAAGAAGAGCGAAACTATCTCAACGGCTGTTAGGTCAGCCGCGCGCTTCAAGGTCAAGTTAGTTTTTTGAAACTTCTCTGTCTGTCCGCGTCAACTGCGGGCTATGTTTTTCTGGGCGTTATGCCGTTGCCGTATTTTCTGGAGCCCCAAGTGGCGTGTGCGTTATTAAGGCAACATATGTCTATTCGAGCCAAGCGTGCTCGTTCCTGAGACAATCAGGGTCGCGCTTTCGGTATAAAAGCGGGTCTTTTGCCGTGAATGCGGCGATTTGCGGTATAGCGGCTTGATGCCGCAGCTCTTTGCTAAAAAGTGTTCCGAATGCAGGGTTAAAACCCAGAGGGGGCTTGCCGGGTTTGAACACGTGTCCTGATGCTAGTCTTGCAGCCCAAAGCTGTTCGGAAGCTCGACTGTGGCGCGGCACCCGCCCTCCGGCCTGTTTTGAAGGTTGAACTTTCCTCCGTACTGCGCCACTGTGTTTCTGCAGTAGGGCAGACCCATCCCTGTGCCGTTTGTCTTTGTGGTGAAAAATGACTTGTCCAGAGCGGTCGTGTCTCCTAGCCCAACCCCGTCGTCGCTTATGTAAATTTTAATGCTTTCGTCAGTGATTTCCGCCAAGATTTCGATCCTTCCGTGATATGCCACAGCTTCAACCGAGTTGTTCAAAAGGTTTGTGAACAGCATCCTGATCTTCCTCTTTTGGCCAACAAAATACACAACCTCGTCGAAAGGCTCCAGTATGAAGTCGATGCTTTCATAGGAGTCCCTATATTCTCCAGCCAGCTCATAGAGCATTTCAGAGATGTCAAAGGGCTCATCTTTTTCGTCTTCCCTGGCGCTTTGGATGAAATCCCGAACCAAGTCGTTAATTTTACTCAACTCCCGCTGGATAAGGGCGCAGTGCTTGACATACCTGCCCTCAGTGTCCTGGAGCTTTATGAGGTCAACATTGGCGGCGGCCAAGGCT
>JAISWZ010000561.1 GCA_031270945.1 Clostridiales bacterium
AAAACGATTAATAAATTTTACAAATATTTTCGCTCAGGATCTATCCTGCGCAAATATTTCAATTGCTTTCAAGAGGATACAGGGCCAAGGGCAGTCGCTTGAGCGGCTGTTTCTGGCCCTTTTACATAACTTAAGCTTTTTGAGGGATAGGGAGGCCTTTCTCTTGGAACGTTTCAAACGCAAGGAGGGATGGGATTTGAGAAAAATAGGGAAGCTGGCCATGCTGGCAATAGCGGTGCTTTTGTTTTGCGCATCGGGAGGAACAACTTATGCCCAGCTAGAGTTAACAAAGCAGCCAGAGCCTGTGGCTTGGTACGAGTTTGACGCCGAATCGGGAACTGCAGCGGTTGATCGGGTTTCTGGCCTGTCTGGCAAGATAGTTGGAACCGGATACCAATGGTCGAACGGAAGCCTGCACTTGAAGAACGCGGCTCAAGTGATCGGGGAAACATATGTCACGATCCCTAGATCTGCATTCGTTCAGCCAGGCAAGCGGGATGCAGCCTATGCCAAAGCCAACAACCTGGGGAGCTTTACAATGTCTTTCTGGGTTAACGTGACATCGGACAGGCAAAATGAGAGGTATCTGGAGATTGGGGACACCTCAAGCGATGAAGCGGGAAAAGGCTACATGTACCTGGGCAATAGCCAAGGCAGCATTGTTTGGGTTGCCAAAGGGGATTCAGAAGAGCGAAGGAGCGTCTTAACCGTAAGCGCAAAAGAGCAGCTGACAGGAAAAGGCTGGCGAAACATTGCCATAACGCTGGACAATAGCGGGCAGGGCGTGATCTACCTGGACGGCGCCGTTGTTGGAAGCAGAGTGTTTCCAAAGCTGACAAGCATAACTCTGGATGGCGAGGTTTTGCTGGGCAGATCAGCCCAAGAGGGCATAAACGCCTATTACGGACTGCTTGACGATTTCCAGGTTTACGACCAGGTTCTAAACCCAGAGCAGATTGAGATTTTGGTTGACTCCAAGGAGTTCCATAATCCGTACGAGCTGCTGGTAAGCGATTATCTCCAGCGCTGGAACGCTTCACTGGAGTTTGACGGCGCCACATCGTTTGAGATAGATCGGCCTGTCCAAGACGACTTGTCCATTTCGTTCTGGATTAATACAACCCAACTGGTGCCAGCGGTCAGAAGCAGCTACAACGGCATACAGCTTTTCAACGCCGACTTGGCAGGGCTAAAGAGCGACTTCTCGATAGCCATCGGAGGCTCAGGCGGTACTGACGGAAAGATAGTGTTCGGCATTGGAATTCCCGGAGTGGGAGATCGAAGCATTGTCGGGAACACCCGGATAAATGACGGTGAATGGCACCATGTCGTTTGCGAGAGGGCTAAGAGCCATAACCGCTTGGTTATATACGTGGATGGAAGGGTAGACGCAAGCGGCACTTTCGCAGGAACAAGCCTTCCTCTCTCTGATTCCAAGTTTCTCACTATAGGCGCCAAGGGAGATGTAACAAAGAGCAATGGAGGCAACAAGGGAGGAACGAATACGCCCAAGAACCAGCTGGCCTTTGTTGGAACCATGTCAGACATTAGGTTTTATGGAAGATACCTGGCGTTTGATGAGGCCATGACTCTTAACAACGCCAAAGCCTATGCCAGCGTTCCTCTAGTTCCCAGAAACGCTTCTGGCTACAAGCGGGTTATGACCATGGGAGACTCCATTACATACGGGTACTCAAGCACGCATTCTGAAGAGCAGACAGGCGGATACCGCAAAGAGCTATGGACCAGGCTGACCCAAGCAGGACAAGGGGTGGAGTTCGTAGGAAGACAGACCAACGGGCTGAATTACATAGGCTCCCATAACAACGAAGGCTGGTCTGGCGCCACAATACAAGAGCACCTCGACAACCTGGATTATGAAATGGCTTACAATCCAGACATCATCACTCTCATGATTGGCACCAACGACATTCACAGAAACATAACCCCGGAAAAGACAGCGGAACTCCTGGATACCCTGATCACCAGGATATTTGAGAAGTTCGGGTCAAACAAAAAGAAGCTGTACGTGGCCAAGATCACAAAGAGGGATGACAGCGGTGGCAACAAGTACATGCCCAGGATAGACACTTACAATTCCCTGATTGAAGGGCTTGTGGCAAAGCACAAAAGCCAAGGCAAGAACATTGCCCTGGCTGACATGTACGCTCCTATCGAATCCACAATTCCAGACATGTTCGACGGCCTCCATCCCTCACTCTCAGGATACTCAAAAATGGGGGACGTCTGGTTTGATGCCATAAAAGCTGATTTCGGCATTACTGGCTCAGAGCAAAACAAGGCGGCCGACAAGCCTGTCACGGAAAGCGTAGAAACAAAAACAGCGGCCAAAGCCACTGACAGAGACCTCTCCAAGGGCTGGACAGCCAAGATAAACAGCAAGCCTTCTCTGACAGTAGACCTGGGCTCGGCAGTTTCAGTAAAAAGGGTCATGACCCAATTCGGTTACCCGAAGGCTGGATACTACTATAAGATAGAGACATCTCAGGACGGCAAGGCATGGGAGCTTTACACGGATCACGAAAAGGCTACATCCATTGAAAGCGTCTACATCGACATTACGGAACGCTCTGTGATAGCGAGATACGTCCGCGTGACCGTATTGGGCGCTGTTGTTGAAGAGCTGGACGCTGACGTGACGATTTGGGAGCTTAGCGTGTTTTAAGAAGAGGGGTTAAGGCTAACAAAAAAGGCTCGGCGATAAGCCGAGCCTTTTTTGTTGGATCTAGAGCGAAAGCATCAAGAAACCACTCTTGTCGCTTGAAGTATGCGCTAAACCATATCCCTGTGCATGCTTTTCGAGAACTCTTCAGAAAACGCCCTTTCAGTGAACACTTCTGCAGCGACATCCAAATCCGTAGCTAAAAGCAGCTGGCTTATCGCGAAGGCGATCTGAACGCATATGCAGTGGTTCTCCTGAACCCTTATAGACTCAGAGAACCTGCGGGTGAGATCCAAGCCAAGGCTCTTTTGCAACTCCAAGCTTTCTTTTTCAGCCAGGAAGCGGTTCGAAGCCGTCTGCGCGATTCGCAAGCAGTCATCCTGGTCTGATATAGAAAGGTCAGTAACGAAAATGGTAGATTTCTCAGATTCGCGCGAGCAAGCGACGTTAACGCTTAAACCCTCGTATTCCAGACCGTTAGCCCAGGAGAGCTCAGCTGCGTCTTTGGAAAACCTGTTTTCAGGAACGAATGCCTTTTGGGCCAACTCTGTGTACCGCGCCCCGTTGTCCATGACAATGCAGTGATAGCCGTGGGCTTGTATAGCTTTAATAGCGTTTACGGACATGTCAAGGCAAGGCAGAACAAAGCAAAAGCTTTTGCCAGGGTATGCAGAGGAAAGCTGATCTAGAATAGCGGGAAGAGCGTCCAGCTCGAACTGGCGCTTCTGGCGCTTGGTCTGGAAGCCGCAAAAGCCTTCTTCCAGCTTCTTTATCGCTGAATCCAGGTTGCGGTTAAGATAAATCAGATCCTTTTCCAAGACTTTTTCGTATTTGTCCAGATGGTTCTTCAGCCTGTACTTAAGTTTGCCTATTGTTTCAGCCAGCTTGATCTCAAGCGCGTCTATGTTGGTGTCATGCTTGGCTTTCGCCTTTATGTAAGGCTTCTCGTCAGGTGGCGAGATGAAGAGGATCTGGGCTAGCCAATGGTCTTCTTCGTCTATCCTTTCCTGAAGCTCAGCCTTAAGGGCTAAGATGTCCTTGTCCAGTTGTTCCTGCGCCAAGTTGCCAAAAGACTTCAATGTCGCTTTTACAGCGTTTCTCAAGGCGAACGCGTCCAGCTCATTATCCGAAAGGACATCGAGGTATTCATTTGCCGAGCCTTCTCTTTTGCATAGCAAAGCCTCAGTGCGCCTGTCGTCCAGCAATAGGTCGGGAACAAACTCCGAAAATTGGGTAGCGAGCGAGAAGGTTGAGTTGAAGATCAAAGCCTTCGCGTCTACGGCAACTGTATCGGGCACCTTTTCCTTTGGGCTTTCCTTTGGCTTGACATGTGAATGGTCATCTGTGTCAATCGGCTCAGAGTTGTTGTCGGAAATGACGACAGCATCCAGGAACACGACAAAGCTTCCCTGGATTTCGCCTTTGACAAATAGCTGCTGGTTCCTGAACCAATCCATGCCGAAGAAGTTATTGGAAATGTTTTCAGTTATGCCTCGCAATTGCTCGCCAGGAACCTGGCTCAGGCAGCCGCACAACGTAACCCAGATCGGAAGCGAGGTTATCTTGCGTCCCAGAACATGGTTTGTGTTGGCAATCAGCGAGTCTTTGCAGAAGCTGGACGCCCAAAAGTGGCCAGAGTCATTGTTTAGCATAGCGGAGAGTATCCTGCAAAAGATCACTGTCTTCATGGAGTACCTGGTGTTGTGCGCCCGGTGATCCTCGATCTGGTCGAGATCATTTATAAGCGAGGGAAAGAATGCGTCCAGGACGTTTTTCAGCCTTGCTGGCGCGTTTAAGATCAAGGGGCTTGCGTATTCACCGTTCTCTGCGCCTTCAGGCGCGCAGTTGAATAGAGCAAATCCCCAGTCCTTCAAGGCAGCGCTGAACTCTTTGCCCAGTTGCCTTGAAAGCTTGCTAGTGCTGCCGAACTCAAAAGTCAAGTCGCCAAGCCTGGTGTACTTCAGCATCGGTGGCCTTCTCAAATGTAATCACCGTCCTTAGGCATATCGCATTAAGCGCATATCCCAAAAACTTGCAGGTTCTGAGCCCTAAGCTTAAATTTGGGGCATGCTCTAAGCGCGTGATCGAAAAGAATGACACTTTTCGCTCACACTATTATAGCAACGTTTTGGCAAGCGCACAAGTGCCGCTCATAAGAAGAAAAAAGGCAAATTTAAGCAAATGGCTCGGCTGAAGCCGAGCCATTTGCTTCGAGCTTTTTTGTTTTTATGTTTTTATTTTTGTTTTTATTTTTTTGCTTTTAATTTTTTGCTTTTATTTTTTTATTTTAAATTTTTATTTTTATTTTTTCTTTTTCATCTTTTATCTTTTTATCTTATATTTTATATTTCAGATCCAGCTCTACACTTATGCATGTTTCTCAGATCCGGTTCATCACTTAAGGTTCTTCACTTATGCGCACTTCTCAAATCCATCTCTTCACTTATGCATGTATCTTGTGAACGATTCGATGTAAGCCCTTTCGCTGATGGCCCCTGATGACACGTTCCAGTCCGTCGCCAGCAAAATCTGGCTTATGGCGTAGGCGAGCTGGATGCATCCGAAATTGCTGCTGCAAGCCTTCGCGTTGTAGAGCTTGTGGTCAGTATCGAAGCCCAAGCTCTGCTGGATTTTGAAGCTTTCTTTTTCGACCAGGAAGCGGTTCATGGCGGCTTGTATTATCTTCGAGCAGTCTTCCTCGCTGGATATCGCAAGGTCAGTGGCAAAAAGAAAGGGGCTTTTCTCTGCTTCGCTTGAGTGAGCGATATTGACGCTTAAGCCAGCGTAATCCAGGCCATTGGCCCAGGAAAGCGCCGGTTTTTCGATAGCGTGGTCTTTCACTTGGCCTGAGCTGTCCTTGTCTAAAGCTTGCGCCAAATCCGGGATTTTTGCGGTATGCTCCATGACAATATAGTGATATCCATGGGAAATGATGTCTTTAATAGCATCTGTTGATATGTCTAGGAATGGCAGAACAAAGCAGAAGACAGAGCCGGGATATGTAGAGGAAAGCTGATCAAGAATATCTGGAAGAGCGCCCAGTTCGAACTGCCGTCTTTGGCGAATGCTCTGGAAGCCTCGGTAGCCTTCCTCCACTTTCTTTATAGCTGACTCCAGGTTGCGATCCAGAGCGCCTAGATTCTTCTCCAAGTCTCTTTCATACTTTTCAAGTTGCAGCTTTAGCTTGTCCTGAAGCTCGCCTACGGCAGCCGCAAGCTTGTCCTGAATTACCTCCACCCTGTAGTCACGCCTGGATTGCGCGTTTTGGTAAGATACGCTTTTGGGGTTTGCCATGGCAAGAACGCGCTTTAGTATGTTGCCTTCGTCCTCAATCTTCCAGAAAGCGGCCGACTCCAGCTTGGCAATGCTGGCATCGCACTGCTTCTTTGCCTCAATAGGCAGATTTTCTAGAGTTGCTACTGCCAAGTCTCTCGAAGCGAACGCGGCAAGCTCTTCGTCCGAAAGCTCATCGTCCTGGACTTTGCCTTCTTTCCTGGCGCTAAAAGCTGCAAAGCGGCTTGCTTCGAGATCCAGGTCGTGCTCGAACTGCTTGAATTGGGTCGCTAGCGAGAACACCGAATTCTTGATCAGGAGCTTCGCGTCTACCGCAACCGTCTCGGGCACCCTTTCCGCTCCTGCTTTAAGGTCGGAGTTGTTGTCAGAAACCACAACCGCGTCCAGGAACACGAGAAAGCTTTCTTGGCCAGATTGGCTTTCTTGGCTCGATTCTTCTAGAATAAGCCTATCGCTCCTGGCCCAATCCTTCTCCAAGTAGGTTTTGCAGATCCGGTTCGTAGCGTGTCTTATCTGGGCGTAGGGAACGCTGCCCATGCACTCGCAAATTGTGTCCCAGCTAGGTATTGAGTTTATATCGCGATCCAGGACATAGCTCGCGTTGTTTGTCAGCGCGCGGTCTCGGTAGCTGGTCAGCCAGTACCGCATGCTGTCTTTCATGAAGATGGCGGAAAGCATCCTGAAAAAGAGCACCTCTTCCAGCCGGTGCTTTATGTTGCTGGCCCGATGATCCTTGATTTTCGCCAGATCATCCATCAACGTGGGAAAAAACGTATCCAAGACCTCTTTCAGCCTTTCAGGCGCGTTGGTGCACTTTCCGCTATCAAGCTTTGCGCCGTCAGGCGGCGAGCCGTAGATTGAGGCGCCGTAAGCGCCCAAGACGCGCGTGAGCTCCATCTTAAGCTCGGTGAAAAGCGGGTTTGCGATTTCTGCTGGAGAGCCAGGTTTGCCGCCATCCTGGAAATTTCGCCTGTACAATGGGAATCACCATCCAATTGAGCTTAGGGCATATAAAAAAGCTGCGATTGATCTTTACATGAACACATATCCCAGGTGCCGGAAAAGTTCGGCGAATGTTTAACTACGCTGTCTCAGGCTTTAACGAGCAAGCGCGTCCCGCCGATAGAAATAAAAACTGGGATATGCATAAAAATTCTAGAAAATGCCCTAAACCTATTATAGCACGTTTGATGCGAAAATCAACAGAAAACGACGAAATATATTACTGACTCGCGATTTGTTAGCACCTGGAACGGGCTGAGCTGTTGGAGCTTTTCCGGGAGCGCGGGCTTGAAAGCGCAGGGGAATTGGCTGGAATGGTTAAATTCCATGGCAAAAAAGTCTTGTGATGGTGAGCGAAGGAAATCTGTTTGCCGGGCGGAGCTTGAGGCGTTCCGGGGAGCTGGAGGCGTTCATGGGAGCGCGAGCTTGAAAGAGCGGGATAATTGGCTAGAATGGTTAAATTCCATGGTAAAAAAGTCTTGAGATGGTTAGAGGAGGAAATGTGTTCGCCCAAGGTTAATCAGAAATCGTTTTGGGGCATTCCCCAAATTTCAAGCAATCCCTAAAACACAAAAAGAAGGCTGGATCCAGCATGGCGACAAACCGCCAGCATCGATCCAGCCTTAAAAAAAGCCTAGAAGGCATAAAACCCAACAGGAAGAAGATTGATTACAACTCGAGAAGCCGCAAAAAGGAAATAGCATCGCAAGTATAGCAGATCTCGATTCTTAAAGGGATAGCAATTCCTGCAGTAATACAAATTTATAGGCATTTCATACAATGATTTACTTTTTGCGACATTTGACCATGCGCTCGCAGCGAGCCCCTAAGAGCATATCCCAAATATTTTGGGATATGCGCTAATTAGAGCCCTAAAGCGAGCCGCCTGTCGTGGATTATCGATTCCAGCATGTCCGCTGAAACCTTCGCGTCGTGATTTATAATAATATGGCCTCCGGTCAACTTCTTCATATCCTCTGTCAAAACCTTTACAGCCACTTTGCTGCCTGTTAAATATGGAGGGAAGCCTAGATGCAACGGCAAGCCAAGGGCAAGCGCGAATGATCCGTCAGCCAATGCTTGCTCCTCAAGCCACTGGGCAGCTGACACTACCAAGGGAAGTTGAGGTATGTCAATGCCTAGCTCTTGGGCGAGTTCTGCGGCAACCATCTCAAGGCGCCCAATCGAAAGGCAAGGGCCAAAGTTAAGTACAGGAGGAATGCCTAGCTGGCGGCATACCGACCATAATCCTGATCCGCAAAGCTCAGCGGCGTCTAGCGTCATAAGCCCGCAATTCTCAAGCCCTCCAGAGGTGCACCCCGCTGACAGGACAAGAATATTTCTGGCAATTAGTTCCTTGGTCAATTCAACAGAAAGAACATCGTGGCCTGTAACCAGGTTGGAGCAGCCGACAACAGCGGCTAACCCTTTGATCTTTCCGGAGACGATCAAGTTTATCAAAGGCTTCCAGCTTCCGCCCAGGAACTTCTTCAAAGAAACTTCGCTTATGCCAGTCAAGCTCTGGCTGTTTCCATGGTTGGCGGGGACATATACGCTTACCTTGTCCCTGCGGTCCACGTATGCGTACAGTATGTCGCTTATGATCTCGTCGCTTATCCGCTCCCGCTCCGCGAAAACAAAGTTCTTCACTTCGGCGTTAGCCTTCTTCGCAACGTCGTCAAGGCATATCTGCTTTATCATAAGCTGGTCGCATATAGGCTCTATTCCAGGCAAGGTGCAGTTGAATTCCGAGATGACAGCGTCTATGGCGCCTGTCGCTAGTATCGCCTCGCTGGTGTAGTTGTTGCCGGCGTGGCCGTCAAATATCGCCGTGTAATGCGCCCCTCTAAGCTGCATGTCTTGCCCCACGCATGTGCAGCCTATAAGCTTGAACCCTTTCGCGCCAACTTCCTGCGCCTTTGCCACCACGTCCTCGTCTGTGAGCCTCTCTTGAAGATGCGAGAACATCGCGTGCTGGTGGCCTGTTACCATTATGTTTATGCACTTGGGATCTATGACGCGCATTCCAACAGGCGCCATTCGAAGCTCAGGCTCTCCAAGCAGTATGTCATTAAGAAGGTTGGTCAAAGTCAAGCCGTATACCCCGGTGGATATTCCTAGCTTCAAGCAGTCCAGAAGCATGTCCACAGGATCAGAGTTCAGGTTTGTCGAGCTCTTAACTACCCCCTTGAAAACTTCAGCCTTCGCGCCGCCAGGTATTATCCCGAGCTTTTTCCAAAGCTCAAGCCTGGGCGGATAAGACAGCTTCTCCAAAAGATCCAGCTTTTCATACTCTGACTTTCTCAGATCTCTCAATACCGCCTCAGCGACATTGACGGCCTTTTCGTGCGCGTCCTCGCCTGTCACCCCGATGAGGGCGGACAGCTTGTCCAAAGCGGCCAAGCCTTTGAGCTCTCCTTTGGCAAGAGCCGTGTCCCTCAATATCATAGCGACGTTCTCTGAAACATGAATATAGCAGGCTGCGCCAGCGGCAACCGTTCGCAAGAAGTTGCGGGTTACGATAACATCCGCTGTTGCGCCGCATATGCCTGTAGGCAGGTTTGGCGTTATTCTGCAAGGGCCGTTTGTGCACAGCCTGCAGCACACTCCCTGCAATCCGTACCCGCACTTGCTGTCCTTCATTTGCGCCCTGTGATGAGCGGTCTCAATCGCAAGGCTTGCAATAAAGTTTTCAAGCACCTTGTCAGCGCAGGGGCATGTAGGCAATCCAAAATAGGTTTCATTCATTTAGGCTTTCACCTCCGCTGTTGGGCATATACCAAAATTTTTGCCTTTCGCCCTTTGAATTTTGATGCATGCCCTTGGGGATCCCTTAACACTGTCTGTCAACTTAGAGCAAATTTCTCAAGCCCCTAATCTGACGAAAGTTAAAACTTTGTCAAGCATAAGGTGCGCCAATCCCATCTGCCCGTTGGAAAAAGCGCCAGACAGCGCCGCTTAGAGCATATCCCGAAACGCTCTTGGGTTACGTATGTCGCTTTTGACTCTATGCCTTTATTCTTTCTAAAGCGTCAAAGAGCAAACATGGGGGCTTGTTCCAAAACCAAGTTTATTTTTGGGATATGCGCTAAGAAATTTGGTGTTGCGTTGCTTGCTTTGTTTTCTTTGCTTGCTTTATGCCAGCGGCGAAAGCGTGTGCGCTTTCGTCGCGAGTAGCACTTAGAGCATATCCCAAAATTCCTAAATTGGCGCAGTGAAAGTCATCGCGATGCTTTAACGCGTGACTTTCACAAGCCATAAATTTAATTTTGGGATATGCTCTTGCTCAACTTAATTTGAGTTCCAATCAAGAAACCAAATTTTTTGATTCTAATTGCGGATCTGCGTTTTAAGCATTAATTAAGTTAAATTTTCGGGCAGCCGCATCTTCTGCCAGACTCTACGCCAAATGGACAGGCAGCAATATAATGCGACTTCTTTCCCTATTAGCTATTATACAACACTACTCTAAGAAGGCAAAGGAATTCTATAATTTTTTCCTTAGTAAATATTATCAAAAATATAATGATAATAATTATTAAATTAGAACACTCTCTAAACTTAGCTCGGAAACATCAGG
>JAISWZ010000618.1 GCA_031270945.1 Clostridiales bacterium
GACGAATCGAAAGGAGCATGAACTTGAGCATATTTGAAAAAATCACGCAAAAGCCGTTTTACTTGACAGAAACCCAAGCGGGCTGGGTCAAGAAAACGCTTGATGGAATGAGCAAGGAAGAAAAGATCGGGCAATTGTTTTGCCACGTGGCCTACAGCGATGATGAGGCCTATTTGAAAAAGCTCGTGAACGAGTACCACGCAGGCGGGGTCATGGGAAGGCCGCAGCCGCTTGAGTCCGTGGTTCGCTTCGCTTCAATAATCCAGCGCGAGGCAAAGATCCCTCTGCTTATAGCCGCCAACTTCGAGGCTGGAGGCGATGGCCTTGTAGACGAAGGGGTTAATGTCGGGCCAAACCTTCAAGTCGCTGCCACTGGAAGCGCTGACATAGCCGCGAACCAGGGCAAGGTCTGCGGAAAAGAAGGTTCTGCCGCAGGCGCCAACTGGGCTTTCGCTCCTGTCATAGACATTGAGCATAACTTCAGAAACCCCATAACCGGAACCAGGACTTACGGAGCAGACCCTGAGACTGTGAAGCTTTTTGGGGAATCTTACGTAAAAGCCGTCCAAGCCGAAGGCGTTGCCGCATGCATCAAGCACTTCCCTGGAGACGGAGTTGACGAACGGGATCAGCACTTGGTCTCAAGCGTGAACTCCCTGGATTGCGATGAATGGGACAAAAAATACGGAGCAGCCTACAAAGCCAGCATAGACGCTGGCGCTCTGTCTGTCATGGCTGGGCACATAATGCTTCCGGCTTATTCAAAGAGGATAAACCCCGAGCTTAAGGATAGCGATGTTCTTCCCGCTTCTCTCTCATACGAGCTTCTCACTGGACTCCTTCGAGAGAGGCTTGGGTTTAACGGCTTGATCGCAACTGACGCGTCTACGATGGCTGGCTTTACCATACCCATGAGCCGCGCCAAAGGGGTTCCGGCATCCATAATGGCTGGAGCTGACGTCTTCTTGTTCTCCAAGAACATCGACGAGGACTACGAATACATGACCAAGGGCGTTGACGAAGGAACCCTGACCCTTGAGCGCCTGGACGAGGCTGTTACAAGGATACTGGCACTGAAGGCCGCGCTTGGGCTTCCTGAAAAGAAAGACGCGAACACCCTGATACCTGTCCTGGAAAACGCGAAAAAGGTCATTGGCTGCCCAGAGCACTTGGCCATAGAAGAAGAGTGTTCGGACAAAGGGGTAACGCTTGTCAAAAACCTTGATGGCGCTTTGCCGCTTTCCCCGGAAAAGACTCCCCGCGTCCTGCTGTACCCCATCTTCTCCACTGGCGGATTCTACAAGACAGATGCTCGCGTTGGAGAGAAGATGAAAGAGGCGTTTGAGCAAGAAGGCTTCAAGGTCGACATTTTCGCGCCAAAGCCAGGATACGAGGGAATGCTTGAGCGCTTTGACGAGCTGCCAAAGCATTATGATCTACTCGTTTATGTCGCAAACCTGATGACCAAGTCCAACCAGACAGTTGTCAGAATCGAATGGGAGCCGCCAATGTGCGCGAACGGCCCAATTTACCTTAACGTAGTTCCAACTGTTTTCATTTCTTTCGCCAACCCCTATCACCTGATTGATGTCCCAAGGATCAGGACCATGATAAACGCTTACTGCTTCAAGCCCGCAAACATCAAGGCCGTGATGGACAAGCTTATGGGCAGGAGCGAATTCAAAGGCTCAAGCCCCATTGACGCCTTCTGCGGAAAGTGGGACACCAGGCTATAGCAAAACAAGCAGCCCCTTTTCCGTTAAGAAAAGGGGCTGCTATTAATCCCGAACCGCAGACTTTAAGCTTTTCCATTGCCTGGCCGATCAAGTTTTACAACCTCAGAATCCAAGCTGTCATCCCTGCTATGGTTGCCGACAGTGACGCGGTACGCGGGGTCAAGCACCCACTTGCCGTCTTTGTAAAAGCGCAAGTCATTTATGTCTATCACGATTTCGACTCTCTTTTCCTCGTCCTTTTCGAGCTCCACTCTTTTGAACCCCTTCAGGAGCTTAACGGGTCGGTCATCTTCAGCTCCCATGCTTCCAACGTATACTTGAACAACTTCAGCTCCTGATTGGCTTCCCACGTTTTTCACCTTTGTGCTTACGACAAGCGTCCCGTCTTTGACGCTTGCCTCGAACTGGGCGATGGAGAACTGCGTGTAGGACAGCCCGAATCCGAAGGGGTAAGCGGGGTCCTTGCCTTCCTTGTCCAGCTTTGCGTATCCATGGTAGTATCCGTACTCCACTATGTATGGCTTGTCCCCTATTCCTGGGAACGCGGGATAGTCTGCCTCTGTCTTCGCTATTGTAAACGGCAGCTTTCCGGAAAAGTTGGTGTCGCCGCAAAGAAGGCTTGCCAAAGCGTTCGCGCCCTCGCACCCGCTGTAGTAATTCATGATCACAGCGTCAGCCGAGTCTTTCCACTCGTCAATGAGTATCGCGCAGCCCGAGTGCAGGACTGCAATGACCTTCTTTCCCGCCTTCTTCAGCTCTCGTATCTGGCTGATCTCAGACTCGTCAAGCCTCAGGCTAGATCTGTCTCCGCCAACCCCCCTAGGCTTGGCGCTTGTCTTGTAATTCGTGTTTGCTACGTACTCTCCCTCTTTCTTGTGGTTGCTTCCAACGCACATGATAACGACTTCTGATTCATCCGTAGACAGCGAAACACTGGCAAACTTGCTCTTTAACCCTTCGTAGACGCTGATTGCCCGCTTGTCGCTGACGTTGCTTGATCCGTGATCGCCTATGTTCGGCTCGGACGCGTAGGGGCCGCTAGCGGCTAGCTTCGCGTTTTTTGACAATGGCAGCAATCCGTTGTTCTCAAGCAGAACCATCCCTTTTTCCGCCGTTTCCAAAGCCAGCGCCCTATGCTTGGCGCAACCGACAACACTCATCTCCCTGGGCTTGATCTTTGGCACCTGCCTAACCAAAACCCGAATGATGTTGCCGACAGCGCGATCCAAATGAAATTCCGATATTGTTCCCTTCTTTAAAAGACGCCCGATCTTGGCTTTTGAGTAATGCATTGTGATCATCATCTCAACGTCAAGCCCAGCGCGGAGCGAATGCTCTGCATCCCTCACGCCCCAGATGAAGTCGCTCATCACAAAGCCGTCAAAACCCCATTCGCCTCGCAGTATGTCCGTCAAAAGCCTTTTGCTCTCGCAGCAGTGGAATTCGTCATAGCGGTTGTACGCGCCCATTACGCTCTGCGCTCCGGCCTCAACGCACTTTTTGAAGTGCGGAAGATAAACCTCGTGAAGCGTCCTGTCATCGCATTTCACATCCACGTAGAACCGCAAGTCTTCGATGCTGTTAAGCGCGAAGTGCTTTGGGCACGCGATCATTCCCTCTTCCTGGACAGACTTGGTCAAGGCCGCTCCGAACTTTCCAAGAAGGAATGGATCCTCGCCATAGGATTCCTGGCTTCTGCCCCAGCGGGGGTTTCTGACCAGGTTTATGCAGATGCCAGCGAAGTAGTTCGCCCCCTGCGCTATCGCCTCGTCAGCTATAGCCTTTCCCACGCGATACTCCAGCTCGTCGTCAAATGTAGACGCCCGGAGCATGGATACAGGAAAGCACGTGGAATTTCCCATGACAACCCCTCGTGGGCCGTCCGTGAACAGCACCTGCGGCACCCCAAGCCGTTTGCAGCCTCCGGCTGGCAGCGCATGGACGTTGTAAACCCGCCCGGTTTTCAAAAGATCCTTTAGTGTTTGCAATACTGTATGGCCTGAAAGCATATGTATTTTCTCTTTTGGAGTCATTTCCTCAAGCAAGGCAGCTATGGACGTTTCAAGAGAGCTTGGGTCTTGCTGGCAGGCGTTCACCGCTAGCTGAAAATTCATGCGGGCCTCCTCTTTGTTGTTGCCCGCGAGCGAATCCAAGGATTGATTTTATAGATGTTTTCGCTCGCCAGTGTGAGTAATTGAGATCTTCGCTTTACCCATTATATCACAAAAATCGAGCTTGAATGCGCTGTTTTTACGCAGCAGACGCGTATGCAAAAAATGATTAAAGGGCTTGCCAAAATTAATTTTATGGCTTGCGAAAGTCACGCGTTAAAGCATCGCGATGACTTTCGCTGCGCCACTTGCGGAATTTTGGGATATGCACTAAAGGGCTTGCCAAATTTGATTATAGGGCACACAAAAACCACGCGTAAAGGCCGCCCTAAAAACATGGCGGCTGATATTAAAATAAATATTTTTTTATAATAATTATTTTTTATAACAAACATTTATCGGGCCCAGGCGCCAGGCGCAGCTCAGCCGCGCCATTGCCTGTCTCACAAGCCTATCAGATAGGTTTCCTCAGCTAACGAAGGCTTGTCACCTTTAACCCTGGCTGGCGAGCG
>JAISWZ010000048.1 GCA_031270945.1 Clostridiales bacterium
TCGCTCGTGGAGAAAGAACTGCTTCAAAAAGGAGGATGTTAATGAATAGCAGCAAGTCCAATAACACGGAGCTCGTCATGGATGCCATTATGAGAGCGCGCCAAGCGGGAGAAGAGATATCGCTTGAGGTCGTTTCAAGATACTTGTATGTTGATAAAAGGACAACCCAGGAGTGGCTTAGAAAAGAAGGGAGTTCCTTTAGTTATTTCGATAAGATGATCGGTTTCTGCGAAGCCTTGATTCGCGTTGAAGAAGCCTGTGATGAATGGGTTTCATATATTTTGGAGGAGAAAGGCGACGGAAATACTGTCCCAAACTTATACTTGAAAGACGTACTTGAAGAACCCATAGATAAAAAAAGGTTCAAAGATCAAGACCCGAGCGGCAGGTTCTCCCAGATGACCAACCTGAATCTCAAGGACTACATGAACCTGAGACAGTCCGACAAGATCCTCTGGCACATCTGGCCTGTAATAGAACCCAAGGGCGGGATCACAGAAGTGTCAGAGAGGACATTCGGCAACACGCAGTCGTTGACAGAGCAGTTGAAGCGCGACTACGGGCACACGGCCCAAGAGATCAAAAAGACCGGATTCGTGCCCAAAGGTGCGCCTGAAAAGTTTGACCCAGCGAACAAGGACATTGAGTCCATGTTCGCGACAGTAGTAAGAGCGCAAGCCAAAAAGGTGTTTGAGCTGACGGAAGAGGCAGATGATTCATTAAGAAAGATCTTTCTGGAAGGCGCGTTGCAAACCGTCTTTGGCGAATCGAAGCCGGAGATCTGGAACACTGAAGAGATAAGCGTTCTCAAAACCTTTGTCCGCTGGGCCAGCGACAGAAATCTGATAAGCACTAGTTTTGTATTTGAACCAGATCCGGTTTGGTGGGCTAAGTTCCAGCAATTTGACGATATCTGGAAAAAAGAAATTGAAGCGAAAATCAAGAAGTCGCAGGATTCTGACAGCGAGCCCGATAAAAGCAGTTTCTATATGATTCAAATGCTAAGGCTGAATGAGCGAGGTTACAATGCATTCTATACCGACGGCATGGTCGATGATGACCACCCCTGTGAACTTGCAACCGAGTACAGGAAAAAAGGCATGAAGGGCGGAAAGTTCTACGATGGAGCGGGGCGCATCTTCTCTCCCATGGATGGAGAAACAAGAGAAGAGTTCGAAGAATGGGTTGAAGTTAACTTTGAGTCATAAAACATATGCTTGCAAGCGGAAACATCCTATAAATCAATCTTTGCTTTCACTCGTGAGAAACCAATTGATTTAACGAAAAGTATAGTTGGTTTTGCTCACTAGTGGATTGTTTTAATTTGACACTTGAATCTAATTCGAATTAGGATGATTTGTTAAAGAATGGTTTGAAATCGTTTAGTAATTTGAATTCTAATCGTTTTTTAGATTCAAGTGTCAAATACCACAGTACTGTCTGCTAGAATAACAAAGGTAACTTTACTGATAGAATCTTGTCAGATTTTTGGCATTTTCCTAGCCTACTCTAGTCCTTGTTCAAATCTCACATTTGCTATATCATTATTGATATGGTTTGGAGAGGTGGCAGACGATGCAAGTAAATCCTGACAGCGCAAAAAAAGCGGGCAGAGTCTGTTCGTTTAGGTTCTTATCAAACGTATGAGGAAATGCGAATTGCAAAGAAAGGGGAATTTTAATGGATATTGACAATAATTTAGATGAATCTAAACTATCCTATATAGATAAAGTGATTGTTATGATTGGTAATGTAATATTCGAGGAGACTAAAGATCCAATTGTGGGTAAGACGATGAAGGAAAAGGTAGCGCGTCAAATGCATTATTCAGAAGATTATTTAGAGCATTTGTTAATGGAAGAAGGTACGACCTTCATGACGATTTTGTCAGAATTTATCGTTGCAGATTGCTTGGGTGTTACTGAAAGCGCACTGGATGCATGGATTGCCAAATGCAATGAAAATGGCTCTGAAGAGGGGGTTCCTAAGGTCTCTGAAAATTATTTGCGTAAAAAGTTTATCCGCGAACATAAAGATGATCGGTTTTATAAAGCAACCTGCTTAACCATAACCGGAATTTTGGAATTCAGAAGAATTGAAAAGCTCAGGTTGGCAGATGTAAACCATGAAAAGACGTTAACTGAATACTCATGCACTTACTTTAAAGATCCAGAAACATATGCAAATAAGATTAAGCAGTACTTTATCTGCACTCCATCTGAATTAAGGAAAAGAGGAGACTTGTTTTCACCGAACGCTACAGGAGAATCTTCTGGGAAAGTCGAGTCTATATACAATTCGTTGTTTAGAGCGATAGCTAAAAAAATAGTAACACTAGTGTACGGGAAGCCAGAAAAGCCAGGGAAGAGCAAAAAAGGCCAGAAAAATGAGATCGATAAATTTTCATGTTATCTAGTGGATAGATGTATGCTGTTACTTTTAGGTGAAGTGAGAAAGGATCCTTGGAATGTCGCCGATATGGGCTTTATTAGGAGCTTTATTTGCTGGGCTCGCGATAGAAGACTTATCTCATTTACCTTGTTTGTTGATGAAGATGCTGAATGGAAAGAGAGGTTTCGTAAACTTGATATAATCATTAAAGAAGAATTGTCAAAATGCATAAACTCAGATTATGAAGGACATGATAAAGATGTTTTAAAAGTATTATTATATGCTAAGCTGAAGGATATTGGTTACATCGAGGATGAGCCAACCAACGTTATTGATGATGAGGATGAAGATAAATATTTCTGCTATTGTGACGAGAAGGTAGAAGGAGAATACAGGCACGGATTTTTTGATGGAGCTTACCATGATGGGAATGGCATGGTTTACTGTCGAAAAGAAGATACGTCAGAGAGTGAGTTTGAAGAGTTTGTTTCAGTATGGGTGGAAGAAGAGTGAGCGGGGTTCCAGCAATTTGACGATAGCTGGATAAAGGCGGTTGAAGCGAGAATCGAGAAGTCGCAGGATTCTGACGCCAGCGAGCCCGATAAGAGCAGTTTCTATATGTTTCAAATGCTAAAGCTGGAGGAGCGAGGATACAAAGTATTCATTACCGACGGCATGATCGATGAGGACCACCCCTGTGAACTTGCAACCGAGTACAGGAAAAAAGGCATGAAGGGCGGAAAGTTCTACGATGGAGCGGGGCGCGTCTACTCTCCCATGGATGGAGAAACAAGAGAAGAGTTCGAAGAATGGGTTGAAATCAACTTCGATTAATAAAATGCGAGTCCCAGGCCTTTCGCGAAAACGGAAGGCCTGTTTTCGCGCCACTCTAACATAAGATCCTAATCTTGCCGCCAGCCAGCATAGCCCAAATCCTTGATTAAATCCCACATTTGCTGTATCATTATGATATGGCTTGGAGAGGAGGTTGGCTATGCGATTGACTCCTGAAAGCGTAAAAAGGCGGGCTGACTTGGTAGATAAAGTGAGAGCCAAATGGCTGTTGAACAAGGCGAACATGGGAGAGTGGGATAAAAGACGCTTTGCCGCCACTGAAGCGATTGCCATTGGGCGTTCTGGGAGAGCCATTGTTAGCGAGGCTACAGGCTTGTCTCGCTCTACTGTAACGCGAGGAATAATGGATTTGGAAGAAGGCGAAAATCGCATCAACCAGCGCAAGGCTGGTGGAGGCCGCCTCAAAGCGGAGTTGAAGCAGGAAGGGCTTCTGGAGGCGCTTAAGGACATCGTTCTGAAAGCTGATGAAGAGGCTGAAAGAACGCGTCAAAGGTCAAACACGAGTCTAAGAAAGATCTCCGATGAGCTCAACAGGCGAGGATTCAAGATTACTCCAACAACAGTAGGCAGGATTTTGTCAGAGCAAAAAGATGCTAGGGCTTGGGGCTGGATAAGATAAGAAAGATCGCATGCCCAGTTTAAATACATAAAAAGCCAGCCGCTTCGCGGCTGGCTTTTCTTTTGATCTAACGCACTAAAGTTTGCCCTTGCGGTCTGCCTTCTTCAAGGAGAGCTACTACGCTGCTCACCTTCTTCAAGGCGGCATGAAGAACTCCGGATTTGAACGCTCGCCCTACGCCAGCTCTGGATATTTGGCATAGTAATGGTCATACAGCAAATTGGTCATCTTAATCAGTATTTCTCGATCCTTATCCGGATCTATCAACTTTCTGAAGGCCGCCTTGTGTATCGTATCCAATATGTCTACGTAAAGCTTTTTGTGCAGCTCTTGCCTGCAACCGGCTCTTTCCTGGCTTGACAAGGACGAGACATAGTCATAGTGCTTGATCATGCTAAAAGGAACAAGAGATATCGCGCCTTTGGACAAGTAGTCTTTTACCTCCAGGTTTACAGGGTTGCTGACTAAAACCCTGAAGTACTGCTGAGCTCCGTCCGAGCGCTCGTCAGTCAAGACAACAGTCGTTTGGGGCGAAAGAGGGCTGGCTTGTCCGAAAAAGAGGATCTGGGTCGGCGGCACAACGAGCTTGGAAATGCTGCTTCTCCAGTTGTAGATGGCGTTTAGCCTTGCGCTGTAGAGCAGGCTTTTGGTAAATACCTTTGAAGCTATCTGCTCAGACGGCTTTCGAAAAAAGGCGATAGTAAACATGTTTTCCCCTATGGACAAAAAGAGGTTTGGCACTGTCTCGTTGAACCTGTTGTACTTTTCCTCAATGTGATCTTCCAGAAGCGGAGGCTGAGGAAATGTGACATCATTTGTGAATCGGTAGTTGCGCTTGAAGAACGAGTTGACAAGGCTGATAAGTACGAGGCTGCTTACTCCCATCAATAGCTTTGCCGCAGTGTCCAGAGCTATATGCTCCTTGTTTGCCTTCATGGTAGGGCAGGAGTCAGCTATAGGGCAGGACTTGCCGTATGAGCAATTTGTCGCTATGGGAGTGGCTGAGCCTATTTTGCAATTGTCCCGCTTGGGGCAGACAGCCGCTACAGGGCATTTGTCGAGAGTTATCAGGCTTGGCCTGCGCACTGCTGAATCAGGCGCTGAAAGGCTTGCATCTCTGTGGCATGTGGCAACGAAAGGGCATTTGATTTTAGGGGCGCTATCTGAGGCGTTTATACTCGCTTTTCGCTCAGGGGTTGGAAAGGGATCTCCTGCGTTGTCTGATTGCTGGCTCACGTTTGTCGTTCATCCTCTCTAATGCCCGCAAGCGAAGACAGCCATTGTTTTCGCTTGGGATCAACCGTCGTTGGATTGCTTTAAATATGCCTGATATGCACTAAATGCATCGGCGCTGCAATGAATTAATGCAATCATAAATTTTTCTAGCCAAGCTCCCTAATTTGAGTCACTTGTTGCTTCGAATACAGCATAAACGATAGCTTTCGAGCTGTCAAGAGTCAATGGGGCAAAATGCGACAGGGGCTTGAAAAACCGGGGCTTTGAGGCGGAATGAAGGGCTGTGGCTGTGCTAAGGCGCAGAGCAATAAAATGCAAAGGATAGGGGTTCGCCTAAAAATAGCTAGAAGTGCCTAGTATTGGCCGATTAATGCTAACAAATATTAATTAATACAAAAATGCGCATTTGATTTATAGCGCTAAACAATATTTTGATTTATGCAATAAACCGGTCATAAAACACGTATCAGATAGGGAACGGGCGTCGACAGGATTTGACAGAGGATCGACAGTT
>JAISWZ010000114.1 GCA_031270945.1 Clostridiales bacterium
AACTTCAGAAAAACAATAGAAAAAAGAAACTCAGCATTTATTATACTAAATCCAAGGGGAAAAAGCAAATTGAAAGAAAGAAAACATGCATCCAAGGCTATGGCTGCGAGGGAAAAGAAGTGCACTTTTCACTCAAGCGGGCAAGGCCTGCGAGCGAAAACCGCGAGCGAAATCCAAGCGCGAAAAGAATAAAGGCTTTGTCTTGATGTTTTCGCTCGCAAGTATAAGGGCAAATTTGCAAGCCCCTTGAAATGAGAACTGGGAAGAGCAATCTGTAAAGGATATGCTCTTGGTCAAATGCTTCAATTAACGAGTTATTTAAGCAGGAGCAAGGATCAAGAATTACATAGAATGTTAAGCATACAGAGATAAAAACCAAGAATTCCCTCTCGCGGGTATGCGTTTACCAGGAAGGCTTACGTTACCCGCATCCCAGGCATTGGTTCCAAGCTAAAAAACCAAAAACAAAAAAACCAAACCCCAAACCCAAACCCAAAACTCAAACCCAAAAAAAGCAAGAAGGGACACCCCTTCTTGCTAAATTTGTCAGTTGGCGTTTTTGGCGCTTTCGTATTCATCCAGGCTTGAGAAGAAGACGAGTTGCTCTGGCTTGTCATTCTCTTTGGCCAAAAACATGTAAAGACTGCCGCCGCTTGCGGGAGTGAGCGCCGCTTCTATGCTTTCGGCGCTGGGATTGCAGATGGGGCCAAGCGGCAGCCCGTCGTGGGTGTAGGTGTTATAGCTGGTCTCAGCGACATAATCCGCCTGCACAAGACTGTCGCTTCGCTTGTTCAGCCGGTAGCTCAGGGGGGAGGTCATTTCCAGCTTCATGCCCGCGTTCAGGCGGTTGGAGATGACTTCTGAAACCAAGAGCTTGTCGTCATTGCTTTTGGCTTCCTTTTCGATTATTGACGCTATCGTGATAACCTCATCCATAGTCAGCTTTCGCTCTTTGGCCTTCGCCTCATACTTCGAGTAAACGTCGTAGAAGCGGTCCAGCATTCTGCCTATCAAGTCCTCAGGGGACGGATCGGCCGGGATCTGGTAGGTGCCTGGATACAGATACCCCTCCAGCGGGTTGATCCTGCTTGGAATGGATGACATGAACGAGGGCAGCTTGTAGCTGTCGCAAACTTCAACGAAAGTCGCTCCGGCGTCCAGGTTCTCGTATGTCAGGTATTCAGCTATGTCCTTTATTGTGAACCCCTCAAGTATCGTTACCTGGATTGACTTGTCTTCCGTTTTGCCGGTAAGTATCGAGCCAAGATCGGAGGTGCTCATTGATGAGTTGAGCACGTATTCTCCTGGCTTGTATTCGGTGTCGTATGATTTGACAATGTTCTCTAGCTGAAACAGCAACGCGTTGGGAATGATCCCTTTTTCTTGCAGCTGTTGCGACACTGTGGACAGGGTGTCTTCATCTTCGACTACAACAGAAGCCTCGGTCTCAGTTGTGTCCATGAGCGTCGATGCCATCTCTTCGCCGTAGGTGTAGCCTCTGTTTACGAAGATCCAGACCAGCACAACAGTGGCAACAAGAATGATCCAGTTGTAGGCGGTGCCTAGCACGAAGCTCATCGCGTTCCAAATGGCCTCATATATTTTACTGCGCGGCATAAATCATGCTCCTTCCGCCTGAGCTTCCAGGCCGAGCGCCTGCGGAATGTCGGGAGACGCTCTGAGCTTCCAGACCAAGCGCCTACGGAATGTCGGGAGACGCTTCAAGCCATGGCATGCCTGGAATGCTGGCGGCCTTCTTGTAAAATTCATCAACCAAGATGTCTTTGATTGAAAGCGGATTCTTGATAAGAGAGTGGATGTTGTAAAGGATCACGCCCTTGACGGCGTCAACGCTTCTGTTCAAGGTTAGCTGCTTCGGCATTTCCTCGGGGTTGCTCCAAGAGCCTTTTGAGCCTATCTTGTAAACCCCTTGCCCAATGTAAAGGTGGACATTCGGGTACGCCTCCGCCTGCTTGACCCAGAAGTCAAGAACTTTCTTGTAAGGCGCGGGCTCGAACTCGAAGTCCCAGTATATCTGCGGGGCAACGTAATCAAGCCAGCCTTTCTTCATCCACAGCACAGTGTCAGCGTAAATCGTGTCATAGGAGCCTTTGGCGGTAGTGTCTGAGCCGTTTTCGTCCTCGGACTTGCTTCTCCAGACGCCCAGGGGGCTTACCCCAAATTTGACTCCAGGCTTTTCCTTCTTTATTGCGGCGCTGACATCCCTAATGAAAAAGTTGATGTTGTCCCTGCGCCAGTCGTAGATGTCAGACACTCCGTCCCTGTAGAGCTTGTATTGGGTCCAGTCAGGGAACTCGGCTTTGCCTGAAGGGTAGGGATAGAAGTAGTCGTCAAAATGAACAGCGTCTATGTCGTAGTTCTTGACCACTTCCATTATGGACGCCAAGGCGTATTCCCTGACTTCAGGAAGCCCGGGGTTTAGCCAAAGCGTTCCGCCGTAGGATACGACCCATTCCGGGTGCGTCTTCATGACGCTCAAATCCGCCCAGTCCTTTTTCGCTGTTGACGTGCTTACGCGAAACGGGTTGAACCAGGCATGGAACTCGAGATCTCGGCCATGGGACTCTTGTATCATGTACGCCAGAGGATCATATCCTGGATCTTTCCCTTGCTTCCCGCTCAGGTATTCAGACCACGGATTAAGCTTCGACGGGTAGAAGGCGTCCGCTGTGGGGCGGATCTGAACCACGACAGCGTTCAGGTTCATGGCTTCGACTTCATCCATCAGTTTGCCGTACTCGGCCTTTTGCTCTGTTGCTGTTAGCCCTTTTTTGCTTGGCCAGTTGGTGTTGGCTACTGAGGCAATCCAGACACCCCTGAATTCTTCTTCTTTTTCAGGCTCAGGCTCTGCAGCCAAGGCCGTGCAGCTGATGCCTAGGCATATCGCTGCGGCCAAGAGCGCTGAAATAGCTTTCCTTGCTGTTTTTTTCATCCAATTCCTCCAAGCGCGCTGGCAAGGCTCCGCCCTGCCCTTAAGAAGGGCCCAATTTAAGGCATATTCCAAAATATTAGCTTAAAGCGATTAAACTTTGAGCAATTAAACTCTGACAATTGAGCCTGGAGCATATCCCAAGATCAATTTATGGCGGCGCCATTATTGAAATTTTAGGGTACGCATAGCAAGCGCCAAACCAGGAAATTTGCAGTCGCAGCCCGCCTTTGAAGCCAGGCAGTGACAGATAAACAAGTTCCGTATTGACGCTCAATCGCCAAAGCCATCGCGCAAACCTGCGTGATTTTTAGCCATAAAAATTTTGGGACATGCTCTGGTCAAGCCTTGAAAAAATCCCCAAAGCCTAAAAAATAAATTGGGCACGATCTGGGATCCTGGTTTTTCTTGATGCGTATTGCGCGTGAATCTGCCGTAAGAGCTTTTCCGAGTCTCTCGTGTATTATACCATGTTAGCTGGATGTTGAAAAGCGATTTTCAATTATCACGGCTTGTGAGAGAAAAAGCGCGTTCTCAGATTTTTTTAGGCGTTAGCCAAGCTAAAAGCGAGGGTGAAGGGATTAAGGATGCTAGCAGGATTACAGGAAAATCAAGGGATATGACTGAATTTGACATTTTGGGGCAGAAAACAAGAAAATAGGATGTTTATTGCAAAAGTCGCGGAGATTCATGACGGGCGCCAATTTATGGGGCTGACGAATGAATTCGGATGCGCAGACGGTATAGAGTGCATATTCCAACAATATGGCAACCGGGCGCGCTAAGGCCGAAGCGCTGCGACGTTAAAAATTTAAAGTCCAATTGTATGTTTCTCAATTTGCGTTGCTATATGTTTCTAAGCACTGTATAATGTGTAGTAAAGAGCGTATTCCTATGCAAAGTTTTGCCGTTCGCTTTCGCTCGAGTTAGTGGACATGCCCCGAAAAGTTTTTTGCCTTTGGATGGTTTCCAGCGCTTGCTCACTCCAGCATGGGACAAGCAGACTTAAAGCTTCTCAAGGCTGTGGCGGGAAAGGACTATTCTGGGCCTTTTTAGGGGGTTTCGGACTTGCTTTGACGTTAGGGGAATCGATTAGATGTTTTCTGAAAGTGCTCAGCTAGGAGCTTTCGCTCGAGTTAGTGGGAGATCAAAAAAACGGCTTTAATACTAGAAAATGCTAGCCTGCCGTTTTGGATATGCCTTGAGCGGCGATCAGGAGAATCGATTCAGCGTTGCCGGAAGCAAGCCAGGCATGGACGCAAGAAAGAGGTGTTTAAGTGCATATCCAAAAATGAATTCCGGGGCCGGGAGTTTTTCTGCTCCCTAACGGAATTTTTCTCGCCTTATCGGAATTTTAGGATTTGCGCTAAAGAGGCGCGGATGCTGACGAGCGGCAAGTCAGCAGAAATCGCGCCAAAAAGTTTTCGCTTGCAGGTACCAGCAAGCGAAAAACTGCGCTTGCGATCAGAAAGATTAGGAATTGCTTTTCGGTAGCAGTCCGACGGCTTCAAAGGCGGGCAACGATAACGAATTCCAATTTTAATCGCTCGCAAGCTTAAAACCCGCAAGTTAAAAAGAGAGGAGAAACAAATGGAGAAAGTGAAAAAATCAATAAAGAAAGTAAAAAGATCAATATCGCTAATGCTGGCGTTCGTGCTGGTATTCGCCGCCTCATTCGGCACAGCGAACGTAGTGGCAAAGGCTGCCCCTTTGCCGGTATCAATGGACTTTTCGCAAAAGGTTTCTGAAGACATCTATTTCGGCAACATTGTGAAATGGAACGATACATACCTTTCAATCGCGGATTTCGAATGGAACGCGCTAACTTCAGGGCCTGCGCTGTTTGCGGCTGACGGCGGGGATCTAGATGTCTGGCAGTCTGTGTATTACAGCGGATCACCGGCGCAGATAGCGTTCAACGATGACTTGATAGTCGTTGTGACGCAAAACCAAGCGCATTACTCAACTGACGCAACGGTTTGGAATGTTTTTTCCTTGCCAGATGCATTCACGTCGCAATCCGCAATATCAGCAGTGTATGATTATGACGGCAAATTTGCGTTCCCAGTCATAAGCGCTTCAGGCAAGCTGGCTCTGTTGGAAACCTCAAATCTAGAAAGCTTTAGCGAGGTTGAGCTGCCTCTGATTGACGGCGAGGAAGCAATCGTTAAATACCTGCAGTCATTTGATGGCGACTTGTACTACACCAGGCGCACCAGCGCGACTTTGCGCGAAGTTTTCAGCATTAGCCCAAACGCGCTTTCTAGCGGCTGGACCAGGCTTGGGGTATATTTAGCTTCTGGATCAGGGGACGAAGCCGCAAAGATCAGATGGGATTCCAGCGGCAATCCTGTTGTCTTAATTTCGTCTAGCGAAGAATCCTCGAGTTGGGCCACTTCGTCCAACTGGACCAATTGGAGCGACATTTCAGCAGAAGACGTGCCGCCTCCAGAATCAATAAAAAGCTCCAGCTTGAGCACGGACAGCAGCATAGCAAGCTACGTTGGGAAGAAAATTGCTCCCAATGGATACACAATTGAAAGCGAAGACGGAAGCGTCTTCAACCCTCATATCTATTGGGGCGAAACTTTGATTAACCCCATGCCTGAGATTATTACGACTGAGAGGGACGTTGACAATTATATCGCGGTTAAAAACGTGCCATACTCCTTGTTCGTAGAAGTCGACGAAGAACTGATCGACCTGGATTCGACAACCATCACTTTCGAAGTAAAAGAAGGCTCTGGCGGTCCGACAGATATCCCTCTGGCGCCTGACGCTGTTGCAACGGTGCCATACAATGGCCATCTTTATGGCGTCTATGATACTGTGATGGACTGGCGGCAAGCAAAGAGCTATTGCGAAAGCATTGGCGGACACTTGATAACCATAACAAGCCAGGACGAGCAAGACTTCTTTAACGATACGCTTGCGGATCTCACATCGCGAGAGCTGCATTGGGTCGGCGCCACTGATGAAGTGGAAGAAGGGGTTTGGAAATGGGTGTCAGGCGAGCCGTTTGATTATTCCAATTGGCTCAGAGGACAGCCAGATGACAGCTGGGAAGACGAAAACTTCATAAATTTAATTGCAAAAGACACCTATTGGTATTCTCAAGAAGTCGGGAAATGGATTGACGTTATAGTTAGAGGCAACATAAATACCGATATAAGCTTTGTTTGCGAATGGGACGAAATTCCTTCGTCGATCCCGGGATCCCCAGGGACGTTCGATACTTCTGGGTCTTCTGGCGGCCAGAACGGCGGCGCCGCGATTGACAGCAACCTGCCTGAGGGGCTGGAGCTGAATCCGGCAACAGGAGAAATCTTTGGAATTCCGAAACGCGTTGAAAAGCGCAGAGTCAACATATCTGCAACCTTTGAAAATGCGGCGGGCACCTTCGTCACAACCAAGACTTTTGACATATCCGTCTTGGAGAACGCCGACAGCATAGTTGAATCGGCATCCGACCCAGGCTATGAGTTCGTCACTCCAGAGCCGGAAGAGACTGTTCCGCAACTGACAGGAACCATTACGACAATAGAGGATCACGTGCTTTTGTCCATAGGCGAGTATGATGAGTTCACCAACCTCTATATTGACGGCGTTCTGCAGAGGCTTGACACTGACTACTCCATTTCTCGCGGAAGCACCAGGATCGTTATCAAAGGCGAGACGATAGGCCGCGTAGGCGAAGGCACTCATACAATAGCCGCAACGTTCACCAATACGGACACAGGACGTCCTGTGATGAAAAGGGCAGCCATGAACTATCACCTGGATCTTGGCAGCGACAGCAGCAGCGGCTCCGCTTCATACAACAACATGTATTATTCCGCTCCAACTACGCAAGCGCCGCTTTCAACAACTATAGTCGCGTCTGTCAAAGGCGGCACGGCAACTGCCACAATCAGAGCCTTGCTTCTCAAGCAGGCGGCTGACGACGGCGAAGCCATCACGATCACAAGCACTCTTGGAAACTTTTTGATTGATCCAGCAGCGGTCAAAGAAATTGGGCACACGACTGATGTCGTTGCAACATACAGCGTAGAGCTTTCTGGAGTAGGCGGGCTCTTGCTTTCCGCGACCCTTGATCGCAAAGGCGCTGAAATCACAACTTTCGGAAAAGGCATCATCACTCTGGCCATTCCTTACACACTTCCAAACAATGTGAGAGGGACGCAGGTTGTTCCTTATTACAGCAACAACGGCAAGCTTAGCGTTGTTATGGGCGGCTACAACGCGGAAAAGAAAAATGTCGAGCTTTTCCTTCGCCACCTCTCGGATTACGTAGTAAAAGTGAATGACCTGCAGTACGAGGGAAGCGGCGGCTGGTACGACGCAAGCCTTGACTGGGCCGCTCAGCGTGGCTTGATCGACAGATTCGTCGTTAACGGCCAGATAAACGCCGCTCAGAATGTCACCCGCGAGGACTTTGTTGTCGCTCTGTTGAAGTCCCTTGGCATCGAGCCTTTGGATTCATTCAAGGTCGGCCAATTCTCAGACGTAAGCGGAGAGAACGCAGAGTACATCAGAACCGCAAGGCAGCTTGGAATCATTGACGGAGTAGGCAACAACCTGTTTGCCCCAGAGGTCACGTCAAAGAGAGGCGAGCAGTTCCAGATCGCTTACAACCTGATCCAGGCGAACTTCTCTTCTGTCGAAGGCCAGGGCGCAAACAAGAAGCTCTCTGACTTCAATGACGCCGCATCAGTTCCAAACTGGCTCAAGCCAGCCTTGACTGAGCTTGTAAAGCTTGGAGTGGTGCAAGGCGATGGCGCGAACCTGAATGTTGGCGACAACTTCACGGTTGGCCAGGCCTGCTCAGTACTTCAAAGAATGGCATCTCCAAAAGCCGCTGCGTAACAGCGCTTAAACCCAAAGCCCTGAGGCCTATCCTCAGGGCTTTTTTAGGCTTGCGAGCGAAAATGCGGGATGTTTTAAGCAAAGATCCATCAGCTTTGGACAAAGCCTTGGTTTTAGGGCCTTGATGGAGTTCTTATGGTCAGAAGCATTCATTGTTTTCGTTCGTGAACGCCACTCGAGTGAATGAAAAATGCTGTTATTTTCGCCCGCTGATATAACTAACGATCAAAGCTAGAAGCGCATTCCTAGGATAAAAATCTCGACTAAAACGAAAGAAGCATTGTTAACTTGCTTCTCAAGCGCCCAATTAATAATAAATTTGGGATGGTTGGCGCTGACAAAAGGCTTGAAAAAAATCAGATGTTCATTTTAATCGCAGTTTTGTATGTTTTAGAAATTTCTTTGCAATATCTGTCTCGCGGATCTATAATGTATAGGAAAGAGTAAATCCCTATGCGTAGTCTCAGCTGGCGAGCGCAGAGCAAGTCAGCGACGCCAAGTTTGCGACACGCTTTTTCGCCGCATAACCTGTTGCATCAATCCAGGCTTAGAGCATTCAGGCTTTTCTGGATATGCAATATGCAATGATTCTGCCGTAACAACCATCGACCCCATAAGTGAAAACGGCTTGAACTCAAGGTTTTACAGAAAAATAGGCTTTAAACAAAACCCTGGTTTCATGGCCTTTAGGAAGTTCTTACGGGAGAATCATGCAATAGATCCGCGCAGGGCTCTAAGAGCATACATACGCCCTAAAAAATGCCGTGAATTATGCTAAGCGCAATAGGGACGCGCTCTTTTTCAAGCATATCGGCATTGCGGGTTTGCCGAAATCCAATCCGCAGCAACGCTAGCGAGGTGGTATGGGCAAAAAAGCAAGCATTTTCAAAAGGATTAGCGCTTTTATAATAGCGGCGGCTTTCTTGATCGCGCTGATCCCGGTTGGGGCAGTGCCTGTGTACGCGGAAGAACCAGCGCAAGCACAGGGTTCCACAAATTTTGTAAGAGGCCTTGTGCCTGAGAAGTACACCCTGACATACCCGATTCCGACCCCGACTCCGATACCGCGCGGGCGAATGGTTCAAAGCGCGTCGGATGCAAGCTATGACGGGAGATCATTAAGCTCGCCTGTCAAGAATCAGGGAGTAAACGGCTTGTGCTGGGCATTTGCCACTTATGGCATGGTAGAAGCGAACATGATTAAAAATGGCCAGGGTGTGCAAGATCTTTCTGAGCTGCATATGGCGTACGCGACAAGCAACGTTTCTAACAACAACGCTGATCAGGGGTTTGACAGAACTCCCGCTGATGGCGGCAACCGCTACTTCGCTGCGTCGTACCTTATGCGAGGAACAAACCTTAGCGGAACAGTTGCCGAGTCAGAAGATCCTTATGTTACTACAACACTGCCTGTTCGCGATCTCTCGACTACGCAGAGCAAACCGAAAAACTACACAGTCAAAGACATCATCTTCATTAGCGGCGAAGACAAGGTAGCTCCTACAGTAATCAAGCAGGCGATAGACAAGTACGGGGCTGTTGGAGCGTCAATGTATTGGTATGGCAATGCGACTGCCTCAGCGGGCGCAGGCAACACAACTTACTACAATTCTGCAAACAAGGCCTATAACTATGATCAGTATTTAAAAGTAACCTACGGTAACGAGGTGCTGTTGGATACAAACCATGGCGTCCTTATCGTCGGTTGGGATGACGATTTTGCGGCTGACAAGTTTAACGCGGATCATCGTCCAACATCAAACGGAGCATGGCTTGTCAAAAACAGCTGGGACACTAATTGGGGTGATCAGGGCTATTTCTGGATCTCCTATGAAGACACCAACTTCCCGTTGGACACGTATGTTGTTGACGGCGTAGAACCTTATGACGCTGGCAAAAAGGTATATGAGAACGAGTACAAATGGGAAGGCGCTTCTTTTGGATGGGAAACCACGAAGTCTTACGCCAATGTCTTTACTGTAGGGTCAGGCAACGAAGGCGTGAGCTTCGTAAAAGTGGCGCTAGCGCATGCGGACACTACGGTATCCATAGACGTAATAAGTGACTTTACCAGTTTTTCGGGCTACACATTCGTGCCTAAAAAGACTGTGATCTTTACCAATCCAGGCTGGTACACCATTCAGTTGGATGCCCCAGTCGCGCTTGGCGCTGCTGGCAGCAAGTTTGCTGTAGTTGTCAATTCAAGCGAAAATATTGGCTTTGGCTCGCCTGCGTCGACTGGATCATACTGCTTTAATCCAAATGGCAGCGGCAGCTGGGAACAGGACACCACGAAAACTTACACTATCAAAGCTGTAACGACAGACATTACAGATAGCGCTATCGTTGCCGCAGCCAAAGCCGCTGTTGAGGGCGGCACTTACACTGTAGCGCAGAATGTGGCAAATACAGATGCGGCTGTTAAGACTTGGCTTGTCAAAGCCATCAACGACCTGCTTGCAACAGGCACTTCAGGCATAACTGTGGCTGAGGCTAACATTACGGCCATTAGCGTAACCCCTGCAGCAACTGGAACGTTAAGCGATGCAGACGGCGAAGCTGGATCATTCAGCTTTACTGTCAGTTTGACGAAAGGCGCTGAAACAGCCGCTGCGTCTAAAACAGGCGCTATCACAGCGACGCCGCATAACCCAGCTGATGACAATGCCATTGCCGCCGCGAAAGCCTTAATTTTGGCCGCCACATATACGGTCGCGCAAACGGAAGCGAACGACGCTGCTTCGGTCAAGACATGGCTTCTTGCTAAAATCAATGGATTAACCGGGTTTGCCGATACAGGTGTTGCAGTTGTTGCTGGCGACATCACGGTTTCAAGCATTACCCCTGCAGTAGCTGGAACAAAAACCGCTCAGGCTGGAGCAGCTGGCGTATTTGGATTTACGGTCAAATTGAACGAGGGCATAGGAACTGAAGTGACCGTGACTTCGAGCGGCACAATCACTGCGACAGCCTATGACGCAACTGATGACGATGCAGTTGCTGCCGCTA